>JAJRUQ010000166.1 GCA_024277705.1 Gammaproteobacteria bacterium | reverse complement strand
GCAGAACGCGGAATGAATTTTTTGCACAGAGCCTCCAGTTCATGGGTAATGGTGAGCATCCGGTCCATTTGTTGGTAGATAAAATTATGGTAAAAGTCATCTTTAGGCCGGGTGATCATCATCTGCCGGGTATAGACAAGAAGTGGTTTTCGTCTGGAAAGAACTTTTGCAAGAGCAGCCAGAGGCAGGTCTTTTCCCCAGTGCATATGGATAACATCAATTTTATTGTTATCAATCATTCTCGCCAGTTTTATTGCATTCAACAAAGGTATGGCGCTAAAAAAACGTTTTATGTATAAAGTCTTTATTGATGAGTGATTGTTGTAGTAATGGTCAAGTTTGCTGTCTTTTGTCAGTACAGCAATGACGTTGTTGTTCTTATGAGTATTGGATAAAGCCAGACTTGAACGAAAGACATAGAGTTCAAGACCACCCAGCCCATCTGACAGGCATAGTTCCATTATATTCATGATATTGAGTCGCTACGTTGTGATTTTTGAGATATATATGCACGGCTGTATTTAATAAATACGTGCATATAGGAAAGTACCGAAACAGTCAGCCCGGCGAAGCCATCAAGAAAGCCACGATTCAAAATATAAAGCTTAAAAAATGTCCAGCTGGCATGAGTCAGTGGGGAGAAAACGCTAATAGGTCTGCCTTTTTTTAACAGGTCGTTGGCGCCAATCTGAGTAAATTTGTCAATGGTTTTCAGGTGATCAGAGATGCTGTCAAATGAGTAATGCAGAATGTCACCATGCAGGGCAATCGTTTGCAGATTGGCAGTGTCGACACTTTCATGAACATCATTGTCCAGCCATTGTGTTTTTAACTTATTGAACAGTCTTGTCTTTCTGTCGGGATACCAGCAATGGTTAAGCCAGCGATAGATATAGAAGGTTTTTCTTGCCATACTGTACACAGAATTGTCGTTTAGCTCATTTCTTATGATTTTTATCGATGCCTGAAGGTCGGAGGAAAGGCGCTCATCGCAATCCAGGCATATGACCCAGTTGTTCGTTGCTTTATCGATTGCCAGGTTTTTCTGTTTTCCATAACCCTGAAAGTTATGTGTAAAAATTTTATCGGTGTATTTTTTTGCGATTTCAGTTGTCCTGTCGGTACTGTGTGAGTCAACAATAATAATTTCATCAACAACAGGTAGAAGGCTTTTCAGACAGTCTTCAATTTTCTTTTCTTCATTAAAGGAAATAATACAAGCGCTGATTTTAACCATGTTGAGTCGGCTGCCGGTAATGGTCTGAGTTTGTATGGTGCATGCTATCTTTGTGGTAACTATTATGAACGTCTGATTTTGTATAAATGTTGCTGACTATTTATAAAAATCTTAGTATATCCTGTAATAAATAGTGATGTGGTGAAAATGTCAATATTTAGCATAAAGATGACAGTTACTGTAGAATAAAATTTTTAACCGCTAGTGATCAGGCTGATTTTTTGAATACATCTCAACCACTTATTTCTATTGTTGTTCCGGTATACAATGAAGATGAAGTATTACTTGAATTTCATGAAACTGTAATAAAGGTGATGTCAGAGCTGCCTGTTTACCTTGAAATTGTGTATATTAATGATGGCAGTGTTGATAATACTTTGAAGCTTATTAACGACTTAAGAAATAAGGACAAACGTATTACCTTGGTTGATCTTAGTCGTAATTTTGGCAAGGAAATAGCGTTATCAGCAGGGCTGCATAAAGCAGCAGGCGATGCTGTCGTCGTCATCGATGCAGACTTACAGGACCCGCCAGAACTTATTCCCAGGCTGATAAAAGAATGGGAGAATGGTTATGATGTTGTTTATGCAAAACGTACCCGGCGCGGCGGGGAGTCATTTTTAAAGAAGACAACGGCTCATTTTTTTTATCGCCTGATTCAGCGTATAGGTAAGATCTCTATCCCGGAAGATACCGGGGATTTTCGTATACTCAGTCGTCGTGCGGTGAGTGCGTTAAATACTTTTAAAGAGCAGCACCGGTTCATGAAAGGTCTGTTTGCCTGGATAGGTTTTAAACAAAAGGCAGTGCATTATCAACGGGATGCGCGTCGAGCTGGTGAGTCTAAGTGGAATTACTGGCACTTATGGAATTTTGCACTTGATGGCATTACTTCGTTTACCATTGCACCGTTAAAAATTTCTACCTATATAGGCCTGATCACCGCTTTAGGTGCCTTTGGCTATGGTATTTATATGTTGATTGATACTTTGCTTCACGGCAATGATGTCGCCGGTTATCCATCACTGATAGTGATTATATTAATGTTAGGTGGAACTCAACTGGTGGCGATTGGTATCCTGGGTGAGTATCTTGGTCGGATATTTAATGAAACAAAACAACGGCCACTGTATTTTATCAATGAATATTTACCCAGTGAGCTGGCAGCTGAGAAGCAGCTGGACAATAGCAAGCAGTAGTACTGTATGGCCGGGTATCGCTAGATTATGTCGAAACAGTTTTTGATATTTGCAGGTATTGGCATCATTGGTACCAGCGGGCATTATGCAACGTTGATTCTGCTAGTGCAGCTGCTGTATGTGGAGCCGGTGTTTGCGACCACTATCGGATTTGTCGTTGGTGCCTTAATTAATTATGTGTTGAACTACCGGATAACCTTTAACAGTAATAAAAAGCATCGTGAAACGTTGACAAAGTTTCTTCTTGTCGCAGCTGTTGGCGCTGCAGTTAATGCTGTCATCATGTCGACAGGTATCAGCATGTTTGAGGTGCACTATCTGCTTATACAGTTGTTTGCAACATCGATGGTTCTTGTTTTTAATTTTATGGCAAATAAATACTGGACATTCTCTGACAGTCAACCGTTTAATACCCGTTTATGAAAGTTGTGCAAAATTTCTTTGATACGATTGTTTTAAGAATATCCGAAGGTTCTGAAAATAACCATAAAAGGCTTCTTTTTATAGTTATAGCACTCGGTTTTTTATTACGGCTGTATGGTCTGGTAGTGGGTGAAGGGTTTCGTGAGTTCTCGATTAAAGATGAGGTGACAGCCTACGAATTTGCGATGGCTTTTCTTGCTGGTGAGCCACACGCATGGTACCTCGGGCAGCCGGCATTTCTGGATGGCTTTGCTCCCGGGCCGATGTGGACAGTTTTCTGGGTCTTGCTGTACAAGCTTGGTGCAAGTACGCCAGACGGTGCGATGTTCTGGATGTTAACGGTGAACACACTGGTGATTTATCTGGTGTATTACTTTTCCCGTATGTTGCTCGGACGCAATTATGCCTTGTTGACAGCAGTGCTTTATGCCACGGGCGCATGGCCAATGTTTTATTCGACCACTCTCTGGAACCCCGTGCCGATGGCAATGATCGGTATCCTGCTCTTTATTACGCTATGGCAGAGTACACAAATTGAACAGTCACGCAGTATTTTCTGGGTATGTTTAATCGCAGCCATTATTCCTCAGTTTCATATGATCGGGCTGTTTTATTATCCGGCAATTTTATTGATACTGTATCTAAGTCCGGTGACGTTAAATAAGAAGTGGTTTGCCTTTGGAGTCGTTGCCGGTTTTTGTATTTATCTGCCTTATTTAATTGGCGATATGCTTAATAACTGGCAAAACACGAGGGATATGTTTGGTGAAAGTATCCCCGGATCTTATGGCGTCGGTAAAATAATTACCACACCTATTGGTGTGCTTTCAAATCAGGTGGCACGCTGGACAGGTTATGGCTTTGATAGTTATCGTGAGTTTGGGGATAAATATTTTGGCAGTTATATAGTACTTGTGGCTGTTAACATTGTTTCCATTGTGAGTAGCCTGATATTTATCGGCAACATTCTTCTTAAAGCTTATCGAGTTATGCGTGGTAACTGGTTTTCTCCGAAAAAGGTCTATCAGGAGTTTCCGGCATACTTGTTTATAAGTATATTTTTAGTTATTCCGCCATTATTATTTTTGGTGACAGGGCATAACTACGGCAGCCGTTATACCATTATTGTTTTTCCATTATTATTTTTATTGCCAGCCTTTTTTTTAAGCACAGTTAGTAACGGGAAAATTAAAAAAGTATTCGGCTTTATATGATTATTTATGATTATGTTTAACTGTTATCTTTACCCGGCATTTAATCTTCATATCAGTAATCGTATTGAAGTTGCTGAGTATTACGCGCCAAGTTTTAGAAAAATGGAAAACACCTACCAGGCGGTTAGGAAAAAAGTCGGTACGGATAGTTTCCTGAAGATAGTTGCGGATCAGTATATTACTGCCGACTCGGAAGATATGTTTAACGCCAGTATAGCTTTGACAGATTATATCGGTATTGCAGAAAAATATCTGTCACATGAGGTAAAGCCGGAGCAAACAATAACCTTGTATCTTGCATCGGCCGATAGACATTTGCCTGAAAATGTGGATATTGTTTATCAGGCAAATGGTATGGTGATATTCAGGTTTGTAAAGAGTTCGTGATCGATGTTAATTAATACTTTTGAAGTATTCAATGGTTTTAACAAGCCCCTGTTCTAAGGTTATGTCCGGTGTCCAGCCCAGTTCTTTTTTTGCTAACGTAATGTCCGGACGTCTTTTTGTCGGGTCATCCTGTGGCAATGGGTGATAGGTAATGTCAACGCTGGCGCCAGTCATTTCAATGATCTTTTCGGACAGTTCCTTAACGGTGAATTCTCCAGGATTGCCGGTATTAACCGGGCCGTAGAAATCATCACGTGAGGCCATTAGACGGATAAAGGCGTCAATAAGGTTGTCCACGTAACAAAATGAGCGGGTTTGTGAACCATCACCGTAGATGGTCGGGGATTCGCCATTGATAGCCTGCACGATAAAGTTGGAAACTACGCGGCCATCTTTAGCGTCCATATAAGGGCCATAGGTATTAAAAATACGCGCGACCTTTATTTTTACCCCCTGAGTACGCATATAATCAAAACACAGGGATTCCGCGCAGCGTTTGCCTTCATCGTAGCAGGCGCGGATACCATGGGTGTTTACATTGCCCTGATAGGATTCAACCTGTGGATGAACTTCAGGGTCACCGTATACTTCAGAGGTTGAGGCCTGCAGTATTTTTGCGTTATTTTTCTTTGCCAGTTCCAGCATGTTGATGATGCCGAAGACATTGGTTTTTGTGGTGTGCACCGGATCGGCCTGGTATTGCGGTGGTGAACCGGCACAGGCCAGGTTGTATATCTCATCGACCTGTAGATTGATCGGCTCGATGATATCGTGTTCGATAAATTCGTAATCAGGATGATTTTTAAACAGTTCAATATTCTGTTTAAGGCCGGACAGAAAATTGTCCAGACTGATAACATGATGGCCATCATCTAATAAACGTTTTGTCAGATTGGTACCGAGGAAGCCGGCACCGCCGGTGATTAATATGCGTTTTTTAGTCATGATTGTTTAATTATAGTTGATTGCTTCGACCGATACCTGAATAGCTAATGCCTAAATCAGCCATTAATTGCGGGTCGTACTGATTACGTCCATCAAAGATAACCGGGTCGTTAAGTTTTTCCTTGATATAGTTGAAATCCGGATTTCTGAACTGTTTCCATTCCGTTGCCAGTATTAGTGCATCACTGGATTCAAGTGCCTGGTACTGGTCATCCATAATTGTAATGCGGCCGTCTGCCAGCCATTCATCAGGGATGTCGATGGAAGCGGTTTCTTTGGCAACCGGATCATACGCCTGAATTTTTGCACCGGCATTAACTAGGTCAGTGATAATTTGCAATGAAGGCGCTTCACGCATGTCATCGGTGCCGGGTTTAAAGGCCAGTCCCCACAGGCAAAAAGTTTTGCCGGTGACATTACCATTATAAAACTGACGGATTTTGACGAACAACCGCTCTTTCTGGCGCTGGTTGCGGCTTTCTACTGCATTGAGAACGTGGGATGGCACGTCATTTTCAACCGCCATGCGTTCCAGTGCTTTAACATCTTTGGGGAAACATGAGCCACCATAACCGCAGCCGGGGTAGATGAATTCGTAACCGATACGTGTATCCGAACCCATACCAAGGCGAACGTCTTCAATATCTACATCAAGCTTTTCGCACAGTTCTGCAATTTCATTCATAAATGAAATTTTTGTTGCCAGCATGGCATTGGATGCGTATTTGGTCATTTCAGCACCACGTATGCCCATGATCAGAATGCAGTCATGACTGGGAGAGAAAGGAGCATAAAGGTTGTGCATAAGCCGGCGTGAGCGATCGCTGTCAGCACCGATGATTACACGGTCAGGATTCATGAAGTCATCGATTGCTGTACCTTCTTTTAAAAACTCCGGGTTGCTGACAATATCGAATTCACCGGAAAAGTCACGCTTATTAAATTCCTGGCTGATGATGGTGCTTACTTTGTCGGCAGTGCCAACCGGTACCGTGGATTTATCAACAATGATATTATAATCTGCGGTTATGGTCTGTCCCAATTGGCTGGCAACCGCCTGAACAAATTGCAGGTCGGCTGCATCATCGGCGCCGGGTGGTGTACCAACAGCAATAAAATGAATAGTAGATTTCTCTGCAGCGTGTTTTATATCAGTGGTGAAGTGCAGGCGATTTTCACTGGCATTTTTTACCACCATTTCTTCCAGTCCGGGTTCGTAAATAGGCATAATGCCTTTTTTCAGGTTACTTATTTTTACCTCATCGATATCAACACAAATAACATTGTGTCCCATTTCAGCAAAACAGGTGCCGGTAACCAGACCAACATAGCCGGTACCAATGACGGAGATGTTCATCAAACGCTCCTAGAATATTTATAAGTTAATTTTGTGTAATCGTCGAACTCGGTTGTTCATCGTTATCCGGTTTGTTGTTTTCGCGCATGTACTTTATTGTAACCCACATAGACTTTAATATATTCGTAAATTTACGGGTAATACCTTCATGTTTGGCAGAGACATCATTACGTGGATTCTTGCTGTGCAGCTGGTGCAGTATTTTATTGCTGCCATCTGCGTGCATTTGTAAATAGTATTCGTCGGACAGTAATCCGATAGTGCGATTGCTTCCATGTTCGATGGTAAACGCATATCGTTCATCATCAAATGATGTATCAAATAAATTTCTGCCCAACGTTGTATTTTTATTGCTTGTTTTAGTTAAAGCGGCAATTGAAGGCAGGATATCTACTTCGCCTGCTATTTTATTAAACACTTTGGCTTCAGTAATGAGGCTCTTTCCGTAAAAAACCAGTGGCACACGTAAGCCCTGCAGGTTTAATTGAGTCTCATATTTGGGGATGTGTTTACCTGTGGGAGCATGGATGCCGTGATCACCAAAAAATACGAACAGGGTATTGTCAAAATAAGCTTCTTTACTAGCGAGCTCCATGAAGTGTCCGACGCTGTGATCCATAAAACGAAATGAGTTTAATTCTTCCAGAGAGGCGAAACCATAGTTTTTCATATTACCCGGCAGGTCTTCTTTTGTCAGGATTTTAAATCCTTCATTGTCATCCGGAATGGTATACGGCCGGTGGTTTCCCGACGTTTGTATAACCGCAAAAAAAGGTTGTGTTGAATTCTTCAGTACAGCATTTGCCTCACGGAACAGGCTTAAATCAGATATTCCCCAGACATCAATGACTTTTGAGTCATAACTGCCTTCTTCATAGAGTTTAAGGTCTGGAAGGTTAGAGGCGAGCAGTCCCCTGATATTAGCCCAGCTGGCACTGCCACCTAAAAAATAAAACTTTTTGTGGTCTTTGTAGGCATTAATGATGGTGTGCTGGTCGACAATGAGCGGGTTGCGTGTTGATGTTTTATTTTTTTCAATATCCGGCAAGCCGGTGACAAACGTCCACACCGAGCGCGCGGTTCCAGTGCTCGGTGTGAAAAAGTTTTTGAAATAGTAGCCGTCACCGGCAATTCGGGCGAAGTTTGGTGTCGGATTCAGCGGGTTACCGGACAGGCTTGTTTTATAGGATGCGAATGATTCAAGAAAAACAACAATAATATTCGTTTGTCTGCTTTCGCTTTTTTCAAAAGTAGATTGTCTGGAATAGTTCAGTTTGTTGATGTCAGGTTTTGCTATCTGCAGGTAATCTACCATTGTCGGATAGGCCTGTCTGGTGGCATCAAGGTCATAGCTCTCTACAATGTTTTTCAAAGTGTTCGAAAAATAAATAACCGGGTTGGATGCTAATTGTGAACTGAATGAGTGGGTACTGAAAAAAGCATCACTCCAGCGTAATGGATACCAGGAAATTTTTGCCATCAACCCTGAAAAGACGATAATAACAGTGAATATAACAAGCACTGTTTTTTTGTACCAGCGTTTCTGTTTCCAGTATAACCTGAGTGTATCGCTGGTATCTATTTTACTGCTTAGCTTTAAAAACAGGTAAATGGTGGCGGCAACGGTTAATATAAAAATAAAGCTGCCGATGACAACGGGATAAGTTTCCCATACCATGGTTGCGGATATTAGCGGGTTTTCGAGAAAGCGTAATGCCGTTGCATTTATGCGTTGTTGCAGATAGGCGTAGTGTCCGGCATCAGTGATATAAACCAGATACATAATGATAAATGCAAAGCTGATGTAGCTGTTCCACAAGCGCCTCCCGAGTTTACTGTAAACCGGGTGTAGCGGTTTAATCCAGCCAAGTAGTATGACGGGTAATAAGGTTCCCAGTGAGGCCTGCAGGTCAAACTTCATTCCCAGATAGAATGCCCGAAGCATGTCATCAGTCGTTAACGGATCTGCAGGGTTGTTAAATTTCAGCAGGAAAACAAAGCGTAAAATTGACTGTATAACGATGAATACAGTTAAGGCAGTAATGACGTAGATGTGAAGTCGTGGAACTTTGTGAGTCAATAATTTCATTGGAGCATGCTAGACTGTTATCGAAAAGTAATATGCAGTGTTGTTTACTTGTTTACTTGTTTAGAAGGTCTGATAAAGAGCCTTTATTTTTAAAAAAGTTCCCGGTATATGCTGTTAATCCTGGGTGCTGCATTGTACCATAATCAGCAAGATGTACATTTGACGGACACAATATGCGGTTAACTGTTGTATTAAAAAAAGTTATTAAACTATTGATGATTGTTGCTCTGTTTTATGCAGCCGCGCGTTTCATCGTCGTGTTTCGTGACAGTCGCTTAACCGGTGAGCGCGCACCTTATATACAGATGTTATCGCAGAGCAGTGTCTATGTGCGCTGGTTAACGAAAGATCATCATGTCGGTATTTTACGTTTTGGTGAAGATCCTGATCATATGCCAACGGTATATGTTGAGCCATCTTCTGTAACCAATCATAGTGTCGAGTTGACAGGGTTGAAGCCGGCAACCCGATATTATTACCAGGTGGGTGAAATCGGGCATTATCATGATTTTGATGCCGGAAAACACTGGTTTTATACCGCGCCACAAGATAGCCCTGCAACACGTATCTGGGTTATCGGCGATTCCGGTCAGGCGGGTGAAATTCAGCAGCAGGTACGTGATGCTGCCTTTGAATGGATGCAGAAAAATCCTCTGCTTGATAGCCGGAAGGCAGAGGTCATTGATAAACCTATGGTCGATGTGTGGCTGGCTCTGGGAGATCTCGCTTACCGCTCCGGCAGTAATAAACAGTTTCAGGCAGGATTGTTCGAGCCTTATGAAGACCTGTTGAGTAATACCTCACTGTGGCCGGTATACGGTAATCATGATGATCGCCGCTGGACTTATTTCAGAATCTTTGATTTACCTGAAGATGCGGAAGCCGGTGGGCTGGCTTCTAATACCGAAAACTATTATGCCTTCAACCGCTCTAATATACATTTTATTGTGCTTGACTCACAGGCCAGTAACCGTGCGGCTGATGCGGATATGGCAGACTGGTTAAAACAGGACCTGGCAGAAAATACTAAACCCTGGGTGGTGGTGGCGTTTCATCATCCACCGTATACCAAAGGCAGTCATGACTCGGATAATGCGTCTGACAGTCGGGGACGAATGCAGGATATGCGTAAAAATATATTGCCGATTCTTGAGCGTGCCGGGGTTGATCTGGTGCTGTCCGGGCATAGTCACATGTATGAACGTTCTTATCTTCTGGATTGTGCCTATGGCAGCTCTGAAGCCTTTTCTATCTCGAATATTGTATCGACCGGCGTGGATAACAAGAATATAAACTATATAAAACCGATGCAAGCGAAAAGTCATCAGGGCACCATTTACATGGTTGCCGGTTCGTCTGCCAAGGTGGATGGGGGCAGGCTGGATCACCCGGCGCATTATCTCGGGCTGATGGAAGCCGGCTCAGTAGTCATCGATGTGGTAGCGAACCGGTTGTCAGTGCGATTTATCAATAACAAAGGTCAGGTCAGAGATAAATTCAGTATAAGCAAACAGGCTGGTTTTAAGAGCGGTTATAAGGGGTGCAGCAGCGACATTGGTAGTTTGCAGTAGGCAGTAAAAAACGTTAGTCCACGAATTAGGGCAGGACGCCCGTAAGTAGAATAACGCAGGAGCAGTTATCGAGAACGCAAAAGACGCGAATTTAAAAACCAGTCTTTTTTATTGATCTTGAGGTTACTGTTTGCCAGGCTTTTGGCGCATAGTGACAGTATTTATACTCAGGATGACAGTATTTATTAAGAGTACGAACCACCGGGGTCGGAGTCATTTTTATAACTAACACAGCATAACCGTTAGTAAGCGTTTAAAAATGACTCCAACCCCTGAATATTGTAGTTTGCAGTAGGTCTGGAAACGGCCAGTAGCGGACTTTCGGGTAAAAGTTTTTTTTGCCGCGAAGGGCGTAAAAGACGCAAAGAAAAACATTTTTGTTTTAGCTTTTCTTCGCGCTCTTTGCGGCAAAACGTTTTAAGGTTTTTAAAGGTCAGCTCTGGCCAATATCTGTCGTTTAACCTGTATTTTCATCGGCAAACAGCTCCCTGGCTTTTTCCAGGTCTTCCGGGGTATCCACTGCCAATCCCTGATAATCATCTAGCGTAGTTACGTTGATAGCGATATCATTTTCCAGTGCTCGCAGCTGTTCCAGTTTTTCGGTTTGTTCCAGTGGGGTTTGTTGCAGTTGCATCAGGCGGTTTAAGGTCTTACGGGTATAGATATAGACACCGATATGGATTTGTCCGTTTTTTGCCGGTGCCCCATTTTGCTGTACCGGGATCATATTTCTGGAAAAATACAGGGCGTTACCGCTGGTCGAGGTAACAACCTTGACGCTGGACGGTGTAGATAAAACCGCCTGCTTGCTGCACCAGTGCGACAGTGTGCCCATTTGCGGGTTTTCCTGACGGATGAACCTGGCTACCAGCTGGTCGATGTGATCCGGGTTCAGTGTGACTTCATCGCCCTGTATGTTAACGAAAATATCGGCATCTGATTGCTGCATAAATTCAGCGATGCGGTCGGTGCCGGAGGCGCAGCTTTTTGAAGTCATAGCGACGCGGTAACCGGCATTGTCCACTACATCGAAAATACGCTGGTCGTCGGTTAATACAAACACATCACTAAGTGATGAACATTGCAGGGTTTTTTCTACCACATGCAGAATCATCGGTTTCCCGGCGATGTCGATCAGCGGTTTTCCGGGTAGCCGTGATGAGGCATATCGCGCAGGAATGCAGCCGATAATTTTGTGTTGTGTGGCCATTAACTTTGTT
>JAJRUQ010000165.1 GCA_024277705.1 Gammaproteobacteria bacterium | reverse complement strand
CTGCCGTAGCAAAAATAGTTTTAAATTATCTAAATACTCACGGTGAAAAAATACAATACTATGAAGTAGGTGCTTCAAGATATGCTACAACGGCTAAAAATTCTAAGGCCATTAAAAATGTTTTTAAATATATTCCCGTGTTTTTATTGAATTGGCTTCGAATATTTGAATATTATACAGTTACTTTAAGAATGAAGTGGGCTGGAGAAGTTGAGCGGTCGATTTTTCTTGATGATGATTTAGTTGATTATCTTACAAGCATTGATAATGGTCAGTTAATAATAATTGATGATGCGATAGATTCAGGTGCAACGATAAAATCTCTAGTTAAAAAAATTCATTCTATCAACGTTAACATTCAAGTTGTTATTGCTGTTTTAGTTGTTACCCAGAATGAACCATTGGTTTCACCGGATATATGTTTGTATCAGAATGTATTAATACGGTTCCCCTGGTCAAATGATGTTAAATCATGAAAAAAATAATTGTTGTAGATCTTGATGGCAGTTTAATTACGATTAATTCTTTTCGATACTGGTTGTTATGTTCTTTTGTTTTTTTACTGGTTTCATTTCGCTGGTTGTCACTTTTAAAGTTTATCAAGTTTATTGTTTACCGCTTGCGGGGTATTTCTGACCGGGTAAAAATGAAACGGGATATTTTAAGTGTTACCGAAGCGCTACCGGCTTTTTTTATGAGCGGGTTTGTATGGTTTTTATGTTTGTTTTTAAACAGGAATGTGCTGGCAGAAATGAATCAATACGATACCAGTCAGTATTATGTTGATTTATGTACAGCGGCACCGGTTTGTTATGCCAAAATGATTGCGCAAAAACTTGATTTTAGCCATGTCTTTGCCACCGCATCGGTCTTCGCTACTGACTGGAAAGAAAATATTGGGTCACAAAAAGTAGTGTCGCTGGAGGAGTTTTATGGTGAAAATATGGATATCGATTGTGTCATAACCGATCATCATGATGATTTGCCGTTATTGATCAGGGCTAAAAAACGTATTCTGGTAACGCCGTCACGGACAACCCGGGAAAAAATGGCAGGTTTATTTGCATTCGAAACGATAGAATAAACAAGTTGTTGTCATAGTACGTTAGTAAATACTATGTGTTTCAGTGTGGTTCTGTACCGGGATAAACGATCTATAGTCGTTATTAATAGATGTAACTCACCGTTATCCGTATAAGTCATTAAATACATGCAAAAGGAATACCAATAATCTTATCATCATATCGCCTGACCTGTTCATCATTGTTGATGACTATTCCATAGTTGCAATTGTGTTCTTCAATAAAATCTTTTAATGCCCGCAGGTTGCGCTGGTTTATTTTCTGACTATATTTTATTTCGATGGGTAGCAGGCCAAATTCACCCTCAAGTATTAGATCTATTTCGGCGCCAGCCCCTGTTCGATAATGGTAGTAATCGTAGTGAACACCCAGGCTGTTTAGTTCTCTTAGTATGGTTTCTATTACCAGTGATTCCCATGACGCTCCCATTTGGGGGTGGGTAAGCAGCATGTCCATGTTCTGCAAATGCAGGATAAAATGTAAAAGCCCCGTGTCACGTAGGTAGCCTTTTGGATGTTTAATGATGCGTTTGGTTACATTTTTTTCATACGCAGGAATGTGGCGCCATACAAATGTATGGTGTGCGATTTGAAAGTATTCTCTGGCTGTTGGCTGAGAAATACCTAAAGTACGTGCAACATTGGAATAATTGATAATGTTGCCGGAAGTTTGGCCTAACATCTGAATAAATAGTCTGTACTTTTCCCGGTTTAGACTTGGAAAAAGTCGAAGAATGTCACGTTCTATATAAGTTTGCAGGTAGTTCTGCAGCCATAGTTTGCGAAACCGTGGCATGTTCTTTTCCCATGGTTCCGGGTAGCCACCGTGTAGCCAGTAATTGCTGATATCCTGGATGGTTTTGTTTGGCGTGAGTGCAAGTAAATCATTTAAGCTGCATTGTTCACTTATCAATGGATAGAAGGCGGGTTGTTGTAGCTCGAACGCTTCGTTAATCGTAAGTGGTGCAAGCTCTATGACGGCTATACGTCCTGCCAGGCTTTCTGCTATTGATTTGATGAGTTCAGGTGAACTTGAGCCGGTAATTATATAACGACCGGGGGTATTTCTATTGCTGTCGATTGCCACGCGTAATGCTGGAAACAGTGCAGGTAGTAGTTGGCTTTCATCGAGTACAACTTTGTCAGGGTGTAGTCGTAAAAATAAATCGGGATCATGGTTTACCAGGTCAAAATCGCTGGCTTTTTCAAGATCGAGAATTTTCCAGTTACTGCTTAGTTGGTTTAGTAGGGTTGTTTTTCCGCACTGTCGAACACCGATTAAGGCAACACAGGGAAATAATTGTAGTAACTCGTCTACCAGCTTACGGTAGTAACGTTTTTTCATACCATGCAATATAAAATGTTGTGTTTGAAAATGCAAGGTAAACAATTAATCATTTCTTTGCTGTTTAATGCTTGATTGGCAGTAGTCAGTTGCTGGCTGATCATTTTTTGGAGCCGCGATACTTGATTTTCGGCTTTTTCAATATGGTGTTCACTGGCTCAGGGGCACAGTGTTGGCTGGTGTTGATCAGGGGGATGATTATACGTAAACTTAAATATTTAAATATGTGAACCATTACTAATATTTGCAAACACTTTAGCTTCAACTATAGTCATATCTATGTATAATTGCGTTTGTTGCAAAATTGTTACATATATCTGAATGTGGAAGGCATATCAACGTATAAATGATAAGAAGAGGTTTTCTTAAAGGGCATGCTAATGTTCTTAATATGGTTTTACGGATAAATGACTTTTTAGTCATATTGTCCTGTGGTGTGCTGTCGTATTATTTTTCTGCGGCTTTTGAAACATACACTGCTCTGGGTGTCGATGGGGTTCCTGCTCATTATGTCAAGGTTATTATATTAGCCTCGGCTATTACGATTCTGCTGTTCCCGATGTTTAATGTTTATCGTGTCTGGCGCGGTTCTTCTACATTATCTGAAATCAAGTACCTGACAATGGCATGGTTAATGTTAGGCCTGTTATTGACCGGACTGGCTTTTGTGACTAAATCAGGGGCAGACTTTTCCCGTCACTGGATGGGTTTATGGTTTGCTTTTACCTGGGTATCGCTCATTGGTTCGCGTGTCATACTGCGAATTATCCTGCGCTGGTTACGTTCCAATGGTTTTAATCATCGCCATATTGTGATTGTGGGCACGGGCGAGCAGGCAGCGGTGGTCGCGGATCGGTTGCGGCGTTCGACCTGGTTCGGTCTGGAAATTTCTGCTTTGTTTGGTACGAATACTGAAAAATTACCTGCCTGGCTACAGGATAAAAAGATTATCTCCAATGTGGCTGAATTACGTCAATATGTTGATAGTAATCTGATTGATCAGGTCTGGATTTCTTTACCTCACAGTGAGGAAAAAACGATTCGCCGCGTAATAACGGCGCTTGATGGTTCTGTTCCAGAAATTCGTTATGTCCCGGATATTTTTGAATATCAGTTGATGCATCATTCCCTGTCTGAGATTGCAGGTGTTCCTGTGGTGAATATTTCTTATTCAGCCATTGATGGTATGAATGAGGTTGTGAAAACCGTTGAGGATTATATCCTTGCTGCTATTTTGCTGTTGATGGCAAGTCCATTGATGATATTGATTGCGATTGGTGTAAAAATGAGCTCCAAAGGGTCGATTTTATACCGCCAGCAACGTGTAGGCTGGAACGGTCAGGAATTTACGATGTTTAAATTCCGTACCATGCCGGTTGCGGCCGAGGAAGAAACCGGACCTGTCTGGGCATGCAAAGTGGATAATCGCGCCACTCCTTTCGGTGCTTTTTTGCGCAATACCAGCCTTGATGAGCTACCACAGTTGTTAAATGTGTTGAAAGGTGAGATGTCGTTAATTGGCCCACGTCCGGAGCGGCCAATGTTTGTTGAAAAATTCAAAGACGAAGTCCCGCACTACATGAAAAAACATCTGGTCAAAGCAGGGTTAACCGGTTGGGCGCAGGTGCACGGCTGGCGCGGTAATACCTGTTTGCATACGCGTATCGAGCATGATCTTTACTATATCGAAAACTGGTCGCTCTGGCTGGATATCAAAATTATCATCATGACAGTGTTTCGCGGGCTGGTACATAAAAACGCTTATTAAAGAAGTTGGCAGTATAAAACTTTTGTTTGTTTAATTTATTGTGGCTCAAGTCTGAGCCGCTACATTTAATTTGTTGTTGATTTTTCTTTCCGGTTTTCTTTAGTAGAGTTATTTTACGTTTTAATTGTTGCTAATTTTTGGCTTGTTTTGCAAAGTTCTTCGAGTGCCTGCAGGCGCTCTCGTACCGTTAATTTTAATGACTGCCTGATCATCATTCGACGGCTTCCGGCCCATGTTGCATTTTCCCAGCTTTGTTCAGATTTTTTGCACATTGCTATGTTCCTGTATTATTTCCAGATGTTCTATATCGTCAAGGTCTTTTGCCCGGCCTGCTTGTTGTTTCATTTTTATTAGAGCTGGAATGCTTACAACATTAACTATTATATCTGGAGTGAGTTCTGCGCTTGAAGTGAAAGGACTTGCATGTTTTTTGTTTCTATCCAGTTTTTACGGTTCTCAGAATTGGCAAAATCATCTGCATTTACAGGTATTAAAGGGGAATAGCCGAGTTGCTGTAAACTATCCATAGCATTTTTTATATTGTCTGCGTTTAGTTGTATTACTATATCCAGATCTGCTGTCATACGCTGGTAACCATGGATATTAACGGCTATACCATCTGCTACAAGGTATTTTACTTTTGCGTGGTTGAGGGCGTTAAAAACAGTTTCCAGAGTATCTGGTTTCATGTAGTTAGGGTAGCTTAATTTAGATTATTTGTCCTTCATCAAATTAATTTTTTAGATTGGCTTTAAATATTTGTAGGTATATCCTTACAACATCTTGTTATTTTGTCTGACAGATAAAATGATTTTGTTTGTTCATAATATAGCTACAGACACAAGGGATGGGTCTGTAGCAGGGACTAAGGATATCAACGAGTAGCTTGGAAATTACATGGAAATGGATGAAAGGATGCAAAGAGTATACAGGGATATGTAAAAACCAGAGGGAATAGCTATAGCGCGATGATTATCACCAATCAAGTACCTGGAGCCCCGGCCTAACCGCCGGGGTTTTTTATGTACAGGATGTACGGTATGTCGCAAAGAGTCGGTGTTGGCGGTTATGTGATTGTGAATGGTTTGGATGTTGGTGTATAAGATCTCTCCCGCTGGTCGAGATGACAGTTTTTGGTCGAGATGACAACTCAGCCTTAAACGAACACCTTCACTCTAAACTGTCATCTCGACCAGCGGGAGAGATCTTAAACCAGACATAAAAAGGAGTTTGAAAAATGAGCAGGGAGTATTACGTTTATTTAATAACAAACTGGAACAATAAGGTACTGTATACCGGTGTTACCAGTAATCTTGATCGTCGTATTTATGAACACAAAAATAAATTAATAAAAGGCTTTACTGAAAAATATAATATTAATAAGCTGGTTTATTTTGAACAGACAAATGATGTTTTTTCGGCAATATCCCGTGAAAAAGAAATAAAAAAATGGCGTAGAGAAAAGAAAAACTTTCTTATCGAGCACAAAAATAAAAAGTGGGATGATTTGAGCGAGCAGTGGTGATTTGTTGCCTGGCAAAAACGATGCGCTTGAGTGCAGGGCTTTGGTGTTATTGCCACAGAGCATTGCTGTGAGTTTACAATCGATTAACGGCCATCTGGACTTTTTTCACGATTTCTGCCTTGTTTAAGTGTGCTGAGCTTCATAGTGTTAGGGTGGCTTAAAAGCTGTCTTTTATCATTGTTCAAAAGAAGAAGGGGGAAGTGCCGACGATTTTTTAGCGGGTTTGTGGAATCTCTGTTTTCTGACAGGCTTAAAATTTGCTTCTGACTTCCCACTGCTTACGTGTATCATATGCAGATAAATTTAGTGAGGATGTGTTAATGAAAGTACTGGTTGTTGGCGGGGCGGGTTATATTGGCTCACATATGGTCAAGATGTTGGATAAAGCGGGGCATGCGGTCACTACACTGGATAATCTTTCCAATGGTTATCGTGATGCGGTGAAATACGGTGAGTTTGTTGAAGGCGATATTGCCGATGAAGCTTTGCTGAATCAGCTGTTTAGTGATACCGGTTTTGATGGTGTGATGCACTTTGCATCCTATATTCAGGTGGGTGAGTCGGTGGAGAAACCATCGATGTATTATCGCAATAATGTGAGTAATACGCAGACCCTGCTGGATGCCATGGTTGAACATGGTATCAAGAACTTTATTTTTTCTTCGACCGCTGCGACCTTTGGCGAGCCTGAATATACGCCGATTGACGAAAAGCATCCGCAAAAGCCGATTAACCCGTATGGTCATAGCAAGTTGATGGTGGAGCAGATTCTGGCTGATTTTGACCATGCTTATGGATTGAAGTCGGTGAGTTTGCGTTATTTTAATGCTGCCGGTGCTGACCCCGAAGGTGAGCTGGGGGAACGTCATGTTCCTGAGACACATTTAATCCCGCTGGTTTTACAGGCGGCATCCGGTCGCCGGCAAAATATCACCATTTTTGGTGAGGATTACGATACACCGGATGGCACCTGTATCCGTGATTATATTCATATCAATGATCTGTGCAGTGCGCATTTACTGGGTCTGGAGCATCTGGTCGCCGGTGGTGACAGCAGGGCTTATAACATGGGCAATGGTCAGGGATATTCTATTAAAGAAGTGATTGACGTTGCCAAAAAAGTTTCCGGAAACGATTTTGATGTGCTTACCGGTCCCCGTCGTGATGGTGATCCGGCAAGGTTGGTGGCCGATTCCACCCTGTTACAGGCAGAGCTGGACTGGAAGCCGGAATATACCGAGCTGGAGATGATTATTCAGCATGCCTGGGAGTGGGAAAAGAAAGTTGACAGCTGGCAGTAGGCAGCCAAAGCTAAACAAAGCGAAAAACCGGGATCGGAGTCAATTTATAGTATTTCAGTGTTTGTTAAAAATGTGCTTTTTTTAAATTGACTCCGACCCCTCTCAAAATCCAGCAAATATCTTCGTTTTTCAGTTTTTTCTGCCAGCTGCAAACTGCCAGCTTTCTTTTCACCTGCGGCCAACTTTTTCTTCTTCAGACTATTGACCTCAGCGTGATTCCAACGTACACTTCCCGCCCGTTGTAACAGGGCCTGAACGATGATGTTACAACGTGTGTGTCCCCATCGTCTAGAGGCCTAGGACACCGGGTTTTCATCCCGGCAACAGGGGTTCGACTCCCCTTGGGGACGCCATTATTTTTTACTCTGGAGACATTCCGGAGTCAGGGCTGGCCAAATTCGACAGGATTTGTACCGGCCTTTTTCTTATCTGATTATTGTCAACATCGTGGTCTGAAAAATGACCTTCTGGAGAATGTATTGACCACAGCTGTACTCGCACTTGAAGATGGGAGCTTGTTTTTTGGCAAGTCCATTGGCGTTTCCGGTGAAACTACCGGTGAAGTGGTTTTTAATACAGCAATGACAGGTTATCAGGAAATTCTTACCGATCCTTCCTACCGCAAACAGATTGTTACCTTAACTTATCCGCATATCGGTAATGTCGGCACCAATGCCGGTGACGAAGAAGCCGATGGTGTGTTTGCCAGTGGCCTGGTGATTCGCGACAGCGCGATGATTATGAGCAACTGGCGCGGTGAAAAGAGTCTGCACGACTATCTTGTTGATAATAATACGGTTGCTATTTCCGATATCGATACCCGTCGCCTGACCCTGATATTACGGGATAAAGGCGCCATGGGTGGCTGTGTGGTTGCGGCGGAAGATCTGAACCGGGAAGCGGCTGCCGCACAGGCGATTGAATCAGCAAAGGCTTTTGCCGGTCTGAAGGGAATGGATCTTGCAAAAGAAGTGACCACCACGTCGTCTTATCAGTGGTCTGACAGTGTCTGGGATCTGGAGACGAATAAACAGGCAGAAGTTTTAAATTTTAAGTTTAAAGTAGTTGCTTATGACTATGGTGTTAAACGTAACATCCTGCGTATGCTGGTGGAGCGTGGTTGTGAGGTGACGGTAGTACCTGCACAAACACCTGCCAGTGAAGTGCTGGCGATGAATCCCGATGGTGTGTTTTTATCGAACGGCCCGGGTGACCCGCAGCCCTGTGATTATGCCATTGCTGCCATCCGGGAAATACTGGAAACCGAGTTGCCGGTCTTTGGCATCTGCCTCGGGCATCAGTTACTGGCTCTGGCCTGCGGTGCAAAAACCCGGAAAATGAAATTCGGCCATCACGGCGCCAATCATCCGGTACAGGATCTGGCAACATCAAAAGTTATGATTACCAGCCAGAACCATGGTTTTGCGGTCGATGAAGACAGCCTGCCGGATAATCTGCAGGCAACCTACCGCTCATTGTTTGATGGTTCATTGCAGGGCATACACAGAACAGACAAACCCGCATTCGGTTTTCAGGGGCACCCTGAAGCCAGCCCAGGGCCACACGACATCGCCCCGGTGTTTGATCATTTTATTGAGTTGATGGAAAAGCCGAAAAGCTAGAAACGGGGAGTCCGCGAAAAACGCAAAAGACGCGAAAAAAGCGAAAAATTTATTTTAAAAACAAGGGATGTGTTTTTATGAGTGGTGTTGAAAGGTTGAGCGAACGGGTGATTAAGTGCG
>JAJRUQ010000164.1 GCA_024277705.1 Gammaproteobacteria bacterium | reverse complement strand
GGTTGATAAAATCACTGGTGACAACCATGACCAGGACGTTGGTATCGCTATCGCACGTCGTGCCATGGAAGATCCATTGCGTCAGATCGTGGAAAATGCCGGTGACGAAGCCTCTGTTGTATTAGCAAACGTTGCAGCGAAAAAAGGTAACTACGGTTACAACGCGGCAACAGGCGAATACGGCGACATGATCAAGATGGGTATTCTTGATCCGACAAAAGTAACCCGTACAGCACTGCAGAATGCAGCATCGGTTGCCGGTTTGCTGATTACAACCGAGTGTATGGTTGCAGAACTGCCTAAAGATGATGCACCAATGCCTGGTGGTGACATGGGCGGCATGGGCGGCATGGGTGGTATGATGTAGCCATGCTGCAACAATAAGCATTTTATTTTGTGCTGAAAAAAAGCCCCGCCATGTGCGGGGCTTTTTTATTGTACTTAATCATACTGTTCCGTTAACTTTTTTCCTGGCAAGAGGTAATCTTTATGTGCTTGTAGTGTGATGTTATTAGCTCATATGAGATGAATCACGAGCTATCGCTGAGACATGCTATAAACACATCCATGTGCGCTCGAATGCCGCTTCCATACAGCATACGGTCACAGCAACAGCTCGTGATTCATGTCTATCACAGTTAACGGGACAGCCGTGGTACTTAATCATAAATTTTAATAAGGAAGTATAGGAAAAGTATCACGGCATATTATATACTCAGGCAGGTTTCAAAACTGATACCAGCTGGAAGCAATTTAAATAACCTCTTATGGAACAGGCGATGTACCTCACGGCGCAATTGAGACGAACCTTTATTTTTGTCTGCTGTATTTCTGTGTTGACCGCAGGCATCATGATTTATATAAAATGGCAGAATGTGCTTAGTGAAGCTTCAACTGAGCTGCATTATGCCAATACCCTGGCATCTATTTCCAGTCAGACCTTACTTAGCCAGAAAGAATCCCTGTTACGTATTATGGGCGAGCGTTTACTGGAGCTGGATTCGTTGAAAAAATCGGAGCAGGCGCAGCATCTGATTGATGAGCTTTTATCCAGTAACCCTGAACTCGCCGGTTTTGGCCTGGCGGATACCAGCGGCCAGTTTATTCTTACCAGTTTTAATATTGATAGTTCAAAACTGCCCAATCTTCTGCATCAGAAAGAATCTGCAAAAACCTTCAGGCAGGCATTAAACACAGATGGCCTGGTACTTGGCCATACTTATTTTATGAAAGCGCTAAATCAGTGGCTGATCCCCATACGCTTGAGGCTGGCAGATGATAATGGCAAGGTATACGCTGTTATGACCAGTGGTCTGAAAATAGATAATGTTAACAGTCCCTGGAATAAGCACAGTCTGCCAGGTGAAATTGACCTTAGTATTATTCGTGAAGATTTTTACCGGTTATACAGTTCTCATGTCAGTCCCGAAGAATTTTCTGCGGCTTATCAGAAACCATTTACGGCATCACAGATTGAACTGTTTTCAAAGGAATTATTGAAACAGACCGGCGAAACCATCGAGCGGCTGAAAACAAAGGGAAAAATAGTTGAAATGTTTTATATTGATGCCCTGGGAAGAAAAACCATGGGTGTTTTCAGTTTTAATGAAGTATACCGGTTTCATTTGATAACAATAAAACCACTCAGTTACATGCTGGCTGAGATGGTTACGCCAATCATCTGGATTCTGACGTTTATAGTTATTTTTAATGTGTCTTTATACATACTGTTTAAAGTAAATATCCGGTTGCAGAAAAGAACCGAAGATGAACTTAAATTTCAGGCTGAACATGATCAGTTAACGAATCTGCCTAATCGTTATTATTTAAAGCGGGTTTTCAGTCGATGGTCGGAAAAGCATAAAAATTATGCCATTTTGTTTGTGGATTTAAATAATTTTAAAACAGCGAATGATCTTTATGGGCACACCGTGGGTGATCAGATTTTAATCGAGGTGGCAGAGCGGATAAAAACTGCATTTCCTAATGGGCTTCATGTTCGACATGGCGGTGATGAATTTACTATTCTGCTGGACAGGCAGGATTCAGATGAGGCACTTGAAAAGTGTAAACAGTTTTTGTATACCCTGAAATATCCTGTCAGAGTTAATGACATGGTGTTTTCAATTGGTGCCAGTATTGGCATTGCACATTACCCGAAAGACGGTACTAAACTTGGTGAGTTATTGCGAAAAGCCGATATCACAATGTATGATGCAAAAAAGCAGGCATCCAATATTTCATTGTTCACCAGTTCCCTGGAAGAGGTCTCCAAACGCAGGTCTTCGATTGAGGAACAACTGGAACATGCCATTCGGCTGAATGAATTAAGCCTGGTTTATCAGCCGCAAATAGATGCTGAAACACACAGGGTTGTAGGTGTGGAAGCTTTGTTGCGCTGGCATAACAAGAATCTAGGTGAGGTGCCACCGGATGAATTCATCCCGATTGCTGAAACCACAGGGTTGATACATAGTATTGGTCTGTTTGTGTTAACCACTGCTATTCGTGAAGTGCAGCTTATTTGTAAACAGCTGACGAAAAAAGCAGGGGCAAAAAAAATACCGGTATTGCGGCTTTCAGTCAATATTTCTGTGCAGCAACTGCTGAATAAAGATTTTTATTCATCCATAATCAGCCTGATCGATCAGCATAATTCCTGTTATATGACGTTAATGTTTGAAGTGACCGAGACACTTCTTATTGAAGATGTCGAACTGGCAAAATCCGTGCTGGTTCAGTTACAACAGCATAATATAGAAGTATCACTGGATGATTTTGGCACCGGTTATTCATCATTAAGTGTACTGAGCCAGCTGCCGATTAATGAACTGAAAATTGATAAAAGTTTTGTCAAGGATATACTGGTTGATCAGCAGGATTCAACGCTGATTCAGAATATTATCAGCATCGGTAAAAGCATGGGGATACAGGTACTTGCCGAAGGTGTGGAGCAGATGCAGCAGATAAAGATTCTTGAACAATCAGGCTGTGATTTGTACCAGGGATATTATTCTTCCAGGCCGCTGAGCAGGGAGGATTTGCAGATTTATTTGCAGAATGACTTTTTCAATACATCTGATAACCGCCGGTGATTGTTTTTTAAAGAGGTGAAAAAGTGTTAAATTTGATTTATTTGTGTATCCTGTGTTCTGGTTTATGGCGATGTTAAAAATATTGCATTCATTTATTTTGTTTCCGGTTGTATTGCTGCTTGTCTCACTGACGGCATGTGATGAGGAAGACAATAAACCTGTCGCCGGTGATTTGATTTTATGTGAAGACCCTCGGCCTCAAATATGTACCAGCGAATATGATCCGGTTTGCTCTGTACTGGCTAACGGTGCCGGCAGAACAGATGCAACCGCCTGTACAGCCTGTTCTGATACGCAAGTTGCAGGATATATTAAAGGTGCCTGTGAAGATGTTTCAGTGATTGAATAAATGAATCCGGTATCAGAAAAAAATAATTTTTTATATTTAACCGTTGGCATTGTGGTATTGCTTATGGTGGGTGCCATCTCTGACCAGTTTGAAGGCGTTGCTCATCAGTTTATACAGGCATTTTCTGTTATCAATATCGTGGTTGGCATCTACGGTTTCCGTTCAAACAAAATGTGGTTTCATTCCAGTGTTGGCGTTATTGCATCTGTTTTCGTTGTGGTGATGGTAGGCATAGTGCTGGAGCTGCTGCACCTGTATTATTTACACCTGATATTTCTGTTCTGTTTTTATATCTGGGCAATACGCCTGGCAGCCAAACAGGTTCTATTTTCCGGGGTTGTTGATGTCAATGAAATTGTTGGCGCAATATGTATTTATCTGTTGATGGGGCTGGCATGGGCGATGATGTACCTGTTTATAGCACAGGCTATTCCCGGATCATTTAACGGTATTGAGCAACTGGTCTGGTATGACAACTTTGCCAATGTTGCTTATTACAGTTTTGTTACCCTGACTACGCTGGGGTACGGCGATATTAGTCCGGTTGCACCGATTGCCCGTTTCCTGGTGTACATGGAAGCTGTGGTGGGCGTGTTCTATATGGCGATATTAGTTGCCAGCTTAATTGGTGTCAGTATCAATAAAAGACAATAGCTTGTTTATGTTGATATTTCTGTAACCGTTCCGGTGTTACGGGTTTAAAGCAAAACATGCTTACTGCGTCTGCTCACAGCATCTTTAAAGCTGACTTTTTCAGCAGCTTGTGCTGAATAAATCTTATCTTAATCAGCTATTTTCTGTATCATGCAGCTTTTTATTAATGCGCTTATTCAAAATGGTACAAAAAATACTGTCACTGGTTTTATGTTATTTTCTGTCTTTCTCTGCAGTTTTGGCAGGCGACTTAAGTGATACTAAACAGGAAATTAAACAGACTGATGCGGAAGATACACGCACTGCTGAGGGTGAACTGTTAAAACTGGAGCAGGCGGCTACCCGTCAGGAAGATATGCCGGTTGAGTCGGCTGACGAAGATGAAGCGTCGTCCCGCCCCTGGTTGCCGGCAGCTAAAGAATTTGACTGGGTACAGCTTACCTCCGGGGAATGGCTCAAGGGTGAGATTAAGTCAATGTATAACGACAGCCTTGAGTTTGAGAGTGACAAGCTTGATCTGTTAAACATTGACTGGGAGGATGTTAAGTATCTGAAAAGTTACCGGGCAAGCAGTATCTATGTAGAAGGTCAAGAGCCGGTAACCGGTCGACTGCAAATATCCGGTGACAGAGTTACTATTACGAATGGCGATGGTATACAGGAGTTTGAGAGACTGAAGCTGATCTCGCTTTCTCCTTCAGGCGACAAGGAAAAGGATCTGTGGGCAGTCAAGTTTACATTAGGCTTGAATGTTCAAGGTGGTAATACCAATCAGCTGGATTACAGTTCAAAGTTCAATGCTAAGCGACGGACGGCCAAGTCACGTTTTACATTTGATTATATCGGTAATATTTCTAAAACAGGAAATGAAAGTAAGGTTTTAACTGAAACCGTTAATAATAATCGTATTCTCAGCAGCATGAATATTTACGCTACCCGTTATTTTTTTTATACGCCGGTGTTTGTTGAATTATATCGGGATCCTTTTCAGAATATTGCGCAACGAATGTCTATCGGTGTCGGTCTTGGTTATACCCTGTTAGATACCAGCAGGTTTGAGTGGCATGTTAATGGTGGCCCCGCATTTCTCAGTACAAGATATATATCAGTGCAGCAGGGTGAACGCCAGAAAATTGACGCTCCTGCGCTGGTGCTGGGTACTGATGTTGAAACCGAAATTAGCAGTTCGCTGGATTTTATCTTTAAATATAATTTACAGGCATCAAAACCTGAATCCGGCGGTTATGCCCATCACATAATAGCAACTTTTGAAAGTGAAATAACGGGAAGCCTGGACTTTGATATTTCCATTATATGGGATCGTATCAGTCAGCCGACTAAAGATGACCTGGGGGTTGCGCCAGATCCTGATGATTATCGTCTGACGGTGGGGATCACCTATACTTATTAGAGGTAGCGTAGTATAAGGATGCTTGACTTGGAGTATTTTACCTGTAGATTGGTTTTATCGTTTCAAGCTTGTTTTACCCGTCCTGTTTTTAGTGTTCTGTATGGACAAACCGGTTCCGGGTTTTAAAAATATAATAACGACTGCTACTATCAATAACTTACTGATGACGAATAATATAAAAATCTAGATGCCTGCAACTATCGCAGACAATTCTGTAGGAATTGTCGCTACCCAAATCAGTCATTTCACTGAAGCGTTAACACTGGAATGTGGAAAAACGCTGAATGAATATGACATTGCTTATGAAACCTATGGTGAGTTAAATGCCAGCGCCAGTAATGCTATATTAATATGCCATGCGCTTTCCGGTGACCAGCATGCCGCCGGGTACAACAGTCAGGACGATAAAAAACCGGGCTGGTGGGACTCGGCGATAGGTCCCGGGAAAGTGATTGATACCCGTCAGTTTTTTGTGGTGTGTATCAATAACCTTGGTGGTTGCAAGGGTAGTAGCGGTCCGAATACCATTAATCCGGAAACCGGAAAATTCTGGGGGCCGGATTTTCCGATAGTGACGGTAAAAGACTGGGTAAAATGTCAGCACCGGTTTATGAGTTCATTAAATATCAGCCGCTGGTGTGCCGTTATCGGCGGTAGCCTGGGGGGAATGCAGGTTATACAGTGGACCATTGATTATCCTGATTTGTTAAAGCATGCCATTGTAATTGCGGCGGCGGCAAAACTATCGGCACAGAACATTGCGTTTAATGAAGTTGCCCGGCAATCAATCATGTCAGACCCTGATTTTTGTGATGGCCATTATCTGGAAAAAAATACCGTGCCACGTCGTGGTCTGATGCTGGCCAGAATGTTGGGCCATATAACTTATTTATCTGATGATGCCATGCGTGATAAATTTGGCCGTGAGCTACGCGAAGGAAAACTGAATTTTGGCTTTGATGTGGATTTTCAGGTGGAAAGTTATTTACGTTACCAGGGGCGTTCCTTTGTTGATCGTTTCGATGCCAATACCTATCTGTTAATGACTAAAACACTGGACTATTTTGATCCCGCCGGTGACTATGGTGATGATCTGGCATTGGCGTTTAAGCAGGCCAGCGCCCGTTTTCTGGTGATTTCATTTACCACCGACTGGCGTTTTGCACCGCAACGCTCACATGAAATTGTGAAATCATTGCTGCAGGCAGAAAAACAGGTGAGTTATATTGAAGTTGAAGCGACCCATGGTCATGATGCTTTTTTGATTCCCATTCCGCATTACATGAATGTGTTTGGTTCCCATATGAAAATTATTGCAGGTGAGCTGTGTTGAGTCGTCTGACAGAAATAGTTCCCAGCAGTGACGGTAAAATGCTGCGTGCCGATCTGGCTATTATTGCTGACTGGATAAAACCCGGCAGTAAAGTGCTCGATTTAGGTTGCGGTGATGGTACTCTCTTGTCGTATTTGAGTGAGCTGCGTAATGTCACCGGTTATGGGCTGGAAATTAATGCTTTTAACATCGAGGCCTGCGTAAAAAAAAATGTTAATGTTATTCAGGCAGACTTGAATAATGGTTTGAAAGCCTACTTTACCGATAACAGTTTTGACTGCGTAGTGATGAGCCAGACCTTGCAGGCGACGCAACAACCGGATCTGCTTATTGAAGAAATGCTGCGAGTCGCAAAAGAAGGCATTATTACCTTTCCCAACATGGCGCACTGGAATGCGCGTTTGCAACTTGGCCTTCAGGGAAAAATGCCGGTTACCAAAGGCTTGCCTAACCAGTGGTTTAATACGCCTAATGTTCATCTGTGTACGCTGAATGATTTTGAAGTGTTATGCAAAAAACATGATATTCGTATTTTGCAGCGAACAGTGGTTGATTATAGTCATCGTAAAAGCAGCTGGTTGATGAATAAATTTCCTAATTTACTGGGAGAAATAGCCATGTATCGTTTTTGTCGGGGCAGGTAGTTTCCGGTGTTATCCAGCTGTTGATGAATGATTTGCAGGTAATAAAATCAGCGGATGTGATAGAAATCTGCGGCTGGTGGCAGAAATATCTCCAATAACACCGGTTTATACATTCTGTTTTGTGAAATAAAGGCAATTCGCCTACGATTAATCTGAAATGAGGGCCAGACACTGCTAAAATTTGCAGTATTTATCAGCTTTTATAAATTATCCAGAATTGATGGCTAACATTTTGATAACACAGTTAAACAACCCTGCTGTGTTACAACAAATTAATCAGCGTTTAGCGGTAGCAGTGAGTATGCTGCTTATCGTAGCCTGCGCCTATGTTCTGGTGGAAATTACCTGGATGATGTTGCCGCATGCTGATGACGAGATGCCGGTTCTGAAACAAAACAAGGTGATTACTAAAAATAGTTCATCGCAGTCAAGTTTTAAAAATTTAACAACGGTTAATATTTTTGGTGTGAGTAAAACAGCGGTGGTACAAAAGCAGACCAAAGTACCGGAAACAAGACTGAATCTCACACTGAAAGGATTGCTGGCAGCCACCCCGATGACCTTTGCCAGTGCCATCATTGCTAAAGGAAAAAATGGTAAAGAAGAGGTTTACAGCATTGGTGATAAAATGCCGGGCGGTATTCTGATTAAAGAAATTCATACCGATCATGTATTGCTTGACAGAAATGGCAATCTGGAAAAGTTAATGCTGCAAAAAGAAAGTGGCGGCGTCAAGCTGAAATCGAATCGTTCCAATTCGAGGTCCGGTCCGGCGCCCGGTTCCCCGGCTGCCGCGTTAAAAGAAATCAGAAGCAATATATTAAAAAATCCGACCTCCTTTGGGGATTATGCCTTACCCATGATTGTTAAAGAGAATGGCAAGCAAATAGGCTATCGCCTGCAACCACAGAAAAAAGGACAGTTGTTGGCAGAACTGGGAATACAGCCTTCAGATGTGGTAACACAAATCAATGGCGTAAAACTGGATAAACCACAAAATGGTATCAGTGCTTTACGCAAATTAAGTACAGCTAAAAATTTAAATATAGTGGTTAAACGCAATGGCGTAGAAGTTCCACTTAATATTTCGCTGCAGTAAAAATAATCAGGAATTTTGCATGACCATGGTCTTATTAATTTTTAAATACAGGCAGCCGGGCCTTAAATATCTGCAGATGTTCAGGGCTGTTGTACTGAGTATTTTGCTGTCTGTAGTATTGGTGACACAGGCATTTGCTGATGAGATTACGCTGAACCTTAAAGATGCTGATATCCGTGCATTGATCAGTACGGTTTCAAAATTTACCGGTAAAAACTTTATTATCGATCCGCGGGTTAAAGCGAAAGTCACCGTAATTTCGGCCAATACGTTAACACCGGAAGAGGTTTACGAGGTGTTTTTATCAGTATTGCAGGTACATGGTTACGCTGCCGTACCGGCGGGTTCTGTTATTAAAATTGTACCGGAAGTAAATGCCAAACAGGGACCTCTGCCTTTATCCGGCAACCGGGATGACTTCTCTACCGACGAGCTGATTACAAAAATTATTCGACTGGATCACGTACCGGCATCACAATTAGTCCCTATTTTACGACCGTTAGTACCGCAGCAGGGGCATCTGGCAGCATATAATCCTACCAATACACTCATCATTACTGATCATGCCGGTAACATTAAACGACTGTTAAAGATTATCGCCGGTGTCGACCGTCCTGATAGTGATGAGCTGGAGATTATACCGCTGAAACATGCATCGGCATCTGAGCTGGTACGTATTTTAAATTCGTTAAATACGGCGGCTGCAGGAAAAACCACAGCCAATACATTAAAGCTGGCAGCTGATGACCGCACCAACAGTATTCTGGTTACCGGTGATCGTTCATCCCGTTTGCGAATCCGGGCAACCATTACTTATCTGGATACACCGCTGGAAGATGGTAGCGGCAATACGCATGTTATTTATCTGAAATATGCGAAAGCCGAAAACATGATGAAAATTCTCAGCGGTTTACAAAGTAAGGCGAAAAAAACCGGTGCCGCCGGAGCCAAAGGCAGAAAAGCCTTTTCGCAGTCAACAACGGGTAGTGCGATTGGTCAAAACGCTATTATTCAGGCAGATGAAGAAACCAATGCGCTGATTATTACCGCTGATCCAAATACCGTTAAAAATCTGAAAGCGGTGATTCGGCAACTGGATATTCGCCGTGCACAGGTTTTGATTGAAGCCATTATTGCCGAAATAACCACCAACAACAGCAAAGAACTGGGTGTTGGTGTGGCGGTTGATGGTTCGCAGAGTGGCGGTAATTCACTGCCGATTGGACTGAGTAACCTGGCCGGTATCGGTGATTTATTATTGTCTGCGGCCTCGGGTACGCCGCCATCATCAATACCTACCGCTTTATCCGTTGGCATCGGCGGGGAAACCAGCTCGGGTGTCAGATACGGTGCTTTGTTACGTGCTTTGCAAAGTGATCAAAATACCAATATTCTGTCTACACCGAATATTGTCACCCTCGATAATGAAGAGGCTGAATTAATTGTGGGTCAGAACATCCCCTTTGTTACCGGTAGTTTTACCGGTGGCGGCAGCACCAACCCCGGTAACCCGTTTCAGACTATTGAGCGCCAGGATGTCGGTCTGGTATTGAAGGTGACGCCGCAAATTAATGAAGGGGATACGGTCAAACTGATTCTGGAACAGGAAACCTCGAGTGTGATTCCTGCATCTCTGGAACTGGGGCTTGCCGGGCTTTCAACCCGAAAACGTTCAATCAAGACCAGTGTCCTGGTTGATGATGGCGGTATTTTAATTCTGGGTGGATTGATTCAGGAAGAAGTCAGTGATTCGGAAACCAAAGTACCTCTGCTGGGTGACATCCCGTTGATTGGCTTTTTGTTTCGCTCAGAAACGACCACCAAATCGAAAGCTAATCTAATGGTTTTTCTGCGGCCGAGTATTCTGCGTGACCATAAAGATGCGGCGTTTGTGACCAGTGAAAAATATAATTATCTTCGCGGTATTGAAAGTGAACCTTATGATAAGGATAATGAAAGTTATGGTTTGCTCGATGGTGCTGCGCCGAAACTGCCTGATATAAATGATCTGGACCGTTCGAAGCAGCATGTTGAAAATGCGAAAGCACGTTCAGACGAATATGGTGATGATGAGCCGGAGCAGGAGATAAAACAGGACGTTAAGCAGGATGATGGCTGGGATGATGACGAATTCTTCTGATATCGTTGAAGCCGTTGTTGACGAGTTTAAAAAACCTGCAGTACAAGCCGTTGTACCGTCTGCTGCTGAATCCATCAAACCGATAACGGCAATCATCCTGCCGTATGCTTTTGCCAAGCGCCATGGTGTTCTAATCGGGCAGATTG
>JAJRUQ010000163.1 GCA_024277705.1 Gammaproteobacteria bacterium | reverse complement strand
GCCCCGGTGCGCCTTCGACTAACAGGTGGCCATTGGCAAGAAGCGCAATAATAAGCCGGTCCACCAATGTGGACTGACCAAGAATTTGCTGGCCAATATAGCTTCTAAGCTGTGAAATTGCAGTATGCTGCGACAAGGTGTTCTCCTATAGACATTTTCAACTAATCGTCGTTGTGTTTTTTTGTGCTGAATTTTATCATCAGTTCAGTATGAATAAAGACCATAATAAAATATAAAAGTTTTAATATAGCTGAATAATTTATGACGCTAATGCATGATTCCGATCAGTACATCATTTATACAGGTATAAATATGGGCAAGCTGTTAAAATACAATGCGTGTTGTCGGAGAATATCTACCGCACAGTTGTATTACCCGTTGAGTAGAAAAATTCCGAGTAATTGGCCGGGCTATTTGACTAAAGTGTAAGTGAGAGTGTAGGTAAAACAAAAGTATGCAGCGATTAAGCCGAATAATATTGAAGTTACTGGGCTGGCAACTAGAAGAACAACAGCCTGAAATACATAAATATGTTCTTATTGCCTACCCACACACCAGTAACTGGGATTTTATCCTGGGCATGCTGGCAAAGTGGGCCATGGGTATGCCGCTTAACTGGGTGGCAAAGCACAGTATGTTTCGTGGGCCGTTTCGGCCATTATTTATTGCTATGGGCGGTGTGCCCCTGGATCGCTCAAAAACATCCGGTTTCATTCAGAATAATATAGAGCTGTTTGAGCAGAGGGAGTGCTTTGTTTTAGGCCTTATGCCGGAAGGCACGCGTTCGAAAACCGAGCGCTTAAAAACCGGATTTTACCATATTGCTCATGGAGCCAGCGTACCGCTGGCACTGGCTTATCTTGATTATAAGCATAAAACACTTGGTGTCGGTAAGGTGATGGAGACCTGTGGCGATATAGATAAGGATTTTTTACTGATAAAAGACTTTTATCAAAACAGAACGGGCTGTAACCCGCAGAATCAGAGTGAACTGGTTATTGAAAAAAAGAAATAGCGTGGTGTTGCACGGTTTGTTGCTATTAGTAGTATGAAGATACTAATGAATCACCTAAAAGAATGCTTTCTGCTTCTGTCATTCTGAGCGAAGCCGAAGAGTCTGGTGTGGATACTCTGCACGGAGCCTTCACTAAACCAGATCCTTCACCGTGTTCAGGATGACAGTCCTTATAATAGTATTCTTTGCTTCTGATTCAGCAATAACCACAGAGAAGTTTAAAGTAGGATGGATCAAGGCATAGCGTTAACTAGCACTCTTTAGTCACACTGGACTCGTTATGCCTGAACCCACCCTACACGAAAGATAAAGATTAAAAAACTTCGTCATTGCCGCATGCTTCTAGTGGGAATCCAGTGACTTTAGGGCATTTAAACCAGATATTATACGCAACGACTTTCAGATCATGGTGTTAAGTTTATACAGTGTTTAATATTTTGTTCATACTGCAGTAATATAATTATATGAAGAATCGCTTTAAATATATTTTACCCAGCCTGCTTTTGTTATTACCTTTGTGCGCCCCGGTTAAGGCCATTGAAGTTATTGATGACGCAGGTGTTCAGATTGAATTAAAACAGCCAGCACAACGGGTGATTAGTCTGTCGCCACATATAACTGAGCTATTATACGCGGCGGGTGCTAAAGAAAAAATTATTGCGGCGGTTGATTTCAGTAACTACCCCCCTGAAGCTAAGAGCTTGCCCAGAGTTGGTTCAGGCTATCAGTTGGACCTGGAGGCGATTATTGGGCTTAAAGCGGATTTAATTGTGGGCTGGAAAAGTGGCAATAACCCTGCGCAGTTAGAGCAGTTGAAAAAAATGGGCTTTAAACTGTATTTAAGTGAACCGAAGGACCTGCGTGGTATTGCTAAAAATTTACGTGATCTAGGTGCATTGCTGGGAAATAAAACCAATGCTGCTCAGCAGGCGAGTACTTTTCTGGCGCAACTTGAAAAGTTGGAAAAAGAGAATAATAGTAATATAAAGCTAAAAGTGTTTTATCAGGTATGGGATAAACCGCTGTTTACTGTCAATGGTAAGCATATGATTTCCCGCGTGATTGAACTGTGTGGTGGTGAGAATGTTTTTAAGGCACTAACAACATTGTCACCGCAAGTTGATATTGAAGCGGTTATCGCAAAAAATCCGCAGCTTATTATTGCGGGTTTGAGTAAAGAAAGAGAGAACTGGTTAACCGACTGGAAAAAGTGGACATCAATTGATGCGGTTAAAAACAATCAGTTATACGGCATTAACGCAGATTTGATTGTACGGCAAACACCGAGAATTTTGTTGGGTGCCAGAAAAATGTGCCAACAGATTGCTCAGGCAAGAAAGCTGCAGATGTTACATTAACCGTTACTCGTGTTGATCATATTTTATTTTTCTATTGTTTTTCTATTGTTTTTCTATTATTTTTCTGTCGATGCTGCTGCAGCTGCACAATATCCAGAGTCGCCTATTGTTTAAGGTTATAAAGCACCGGTAAAACAATATGAGAGTTTTTTGCAGTTAATAACTTCTTTAATTCTTTTCGGATATCAATTTTTTTAATCGAGCTAATGGCGGCATTATCCAGAATAATATGCCCGGAGCTTTCTTTAATTGAAACGTCACTTATTTCACCCTGCGCATTAATATTAAATACCAGTGTGACCTTGCCTTCCCGGTGCCGCTTAACGGCTGATTTTGGATAATAGAAATGTTTGGACAGTTCTGTGTTGAGCAGATCTGTTATCTCATTTTTATTATTTTTTATCGGGCTAAGCAGGGTTTTTGTGGGTGAGCTGAGTGCGGTGAGAATTTCATCATTAGAGGTGTTTTCAGGTGTAACCGGTTCTTCAGTTGAGCTTTCCTGAATTTGCCTTTTTACCGGTTCGCTTTTAGTGATAACTTTCTCAACCGGCTCGTTGGATGTGTCCGATTGCTGCTGTTGGGTCTCAGGTTGAGAAGAGGGCGGCTCCTGGTCCACAATTTGAGGAGCTAGCTCAATATGTATGACCGAACCTCCCTGTTCTCTAAGGTCTTCGCTTACATCTAACAGATCATCCTGCAGGCCGAATACAAAGGCATGAACCAGAGCAGACAGCATGATGAATGCAAAAAAACCGGGTTTCATGTCGTGTACAGGCCATAGTGAGTAACAGGCAGGTATTCTACATTAACTACTTGCGTGTTTCATATGATCTATTTAACGTTTACGTGCAACGCCTGCCAAGCCGATTATGCCTGATAAAAACAGCCATACAGCCGCTGGAACCGGTACTGCTGATACCGTTGTCAGGTCATCAATGGCGAAATAGGCCGGTGTGTTCATGCCGAATGAGCCATTATCAGAAGATGACATGGTGAATTCAAGTCCATACACTGCACCTAGAGATGACATGTCAGACCATAACCAGCTGTCTAAAATATTTGCACCGCTTGCCAGACTAATGTCCAGTGTGCTTACTGCTGAGCCGCTTGCATCTAGTCCGTTTACAGTTAATGTGAGGAAATCACCAGTCGTAAAGGGGCCTTTAACAAATGGTGTTGCATTGCCATCATTACCATCACGAACAGCCAGGAAGGTATAGGTTGTATTGGTGAAGTATGCGCCATTAACAAATGTTGCAGCAGTAAAATCAACACGCGAAGGAGTGAAGCCCGGATTGGAAACCCCGTAGTTTGCAGAGCCGTTTACACCTGCGCCCGTGATAGCGCTGTACTGATTAGCAAAACCGGCCGTTGTTGTATCAGTGGTGTTTGAATATGTAAAACCGTTCCAGCAGCAGCCACCACCAAAATCGTTATAGTTATGTACAAAGCTTGCATCACCACTGCTAAAAGTGGTTGCAGTTTGTGGTGCAAAGAATGATTCTGGCGCAAGTGTCAGGTCATCAAAAGTTGCAATGGCAGACTGAGCAGAAATGCTAACGCTAAGTAATGCTGTTGCGGTTAATAATTTAGTTTTCATTTTTTATACCTCAAAAAATAGTTAATGGTTTTATTTAAATTTCTTTTTACGTATTGCACCAAGGCCGATAATGCCGCTGATAAATAACCAGATACTGGCAGGCAAAGGCACAACCGATGTGTTCATATTCATAACTGCGATGGCATCCAGGTCGAAACCTGCGCTACCGAAAGTAAAGGTCGGGTCATAAATTGGGAAAGGTCCCCAGGGCAGGGTGCTTCCATTAGACAGGTTGACAGTGCTTTGGCTAGAATCGGTTTCACGGCCATCACCAATAATATCCACCAGGCGGATAAAGTTAATATTATTAATATCAATGATGGATACGCTACTAAACAGCCCAAGATCAAACGGTGTACCAAAGCCCTGGCGATACTTGCCTGCAAGTCCGTTAACATTGGTCGGGTCAACAGAACCAAAACCACCAACGGGTGTGTCATTGTTGCGATTAGTCGGATCAGTTAAATCTATTCCAGTGTAGGAAAAGCCCGGGATACGAAAAAAATCAAAGCCATTGGTTGAAATTTCAACCCAGGCTAATTCCAGAAAAGTATCAGTAAAGCTATTTTCAAAAATAGCAAAGTCATAGCCCGCGCCATTCATAATCGGGTTATCAAAACTTAGCGTAATAGAGCCGCCGCGACCCAGTGAAACGATACTGTCGGACTGACCTTGTGCCTGCCCCAGTGCATTTGCGGTATTTCCCCATTGCGGGTCAACATTGCTGCCCTGTGAGTAATCAACAACACCGCTGGCCCAGCCCTGTATACGGCTGTCATTCATGTTAATGGCAGTAGAGCCGACCTGACCTGCAGCGGGTGCAAAAGGTCCGGCGATGGCAGTTGCCGAGGTAAGTAATGTTGCGGTGATGAAAGCACCGCGTATTATATTATTCATTTTTATTTCCTTCATTCAAGCGATTTAATCTGTGATTATGTTACGGGGTTAATGGCATTAAAAATTGATGCTCATGCCTGCATAATAGTTTCTATCTGGCATGGCATAGTAAGTGTCACTGAATTTACCGGTGGCATACACTTCATCTAAAAGGTTATTAATGCCGGCAAACAGTTCGATATATTTTATGCTGTAAATGATTTTTGTATTAAACACCAGTGATGAACTGAGCTTGCTGTATTGCGTGTTACTTAAATCGTTACCATCAAACTGATCATCTACATAATCTGTTGTAAGGCTAATGGTGGTGGAACTTATGGGGGTCCATTCGGCTCCCAGAGTGGCAGTGATTTCAGGTACCAGAGGAACAAAAGCATCAGTTTCTTTGAATGTCGCGTGGGTATACCCTAATGTTGTCCATAAATAAACAGATTCTACCGGGTAGTATTTGAAATCAATTTCACTGCCATAACGCTCTGTTTTTTCTTCAGAATTTTTATTTACCTTCAGGCCGCTATTCAAATCGAGGCCAAAGAAAATTTCATCTTCAATTTCAGCAAAAAAGAAATTAACAGAAGCTTCTACATTAGAAATGTTTTTAAAACGAAATCCGGTGTCCGCATGCTTGCCTTTTTGTGGGTGAAGGTTGCTGTCCGATAAAACCAGCTCATCTGTATTCGGGTTTCTGTAGCTACGACTTAAGCTTACATAAGTGCTTATGGTCGGCGTTATATTGTAAATAGCACCCAGGTCAGCAGCATAGTTTCGCCAGGTTTCATTAGATGAACCTTCAGTGATAAAGCCGCCGTCGAAAGTTTCCACAAAGCTGCCAATGATATTGCCAAATTGATCAACCAGATCAGTTGTAATGGGTACCGGTTGCCGATAAGTTTCTTTTTTCTGTTTCAGGTTAAATTGATTGTAGCGATAACCAATATTAATGTTTAGCTTATCAACTGGATGAAAGTCAGTAATTAAAAAGGCGGAATAATCTGAAATATCATTCGTATATCGGGCGCTTTGATCCGGAATGTCTGAGCCATTTTCATTGCGTAGTAGCTCTGTCAGGTTTGCGTTGACTCCCATGCTTATTTTAAAAGTTTGAAAATCAATTTCATGAGTGATATCCAGGCTATCTGCATTTTCTTTAATAAGAAACTGCTGGTTCTGACGGCTAATATTGGGATTAAAATTGAGTATGGATGTACTGGTGCGATCTCTGCTGTTGGCATTTATCTGCAAAAAACCGGAATCCAGAAAATCAATCTCTGTTGTTAATGAATAGAAAGTATCTTCAGTTTCGCCACCATCATCAGGTGTGTTTGTATGCTGTCGATCACTGTTATTACCCGAGTATCTGTCCTGACTCACTGTGCCCGGTAGCCCGTACTCATCCTCGTAATCGGTGATGGATGCTTTTATGGTGGTGTAATCGGTTAAATAAAACTGCGCGCCCAGTCGTGCGCTTTTCTTTTCCAGCTGGCCATTGTCACGGTAACCATCAGTGGTGTAATCAGAAATATAGGCATCCAGTGAAAACTGTTCAAACGACTGCTGCGCTGAAGCACGATATTCCTGCGTATCATAACTGCCAGTGAATGCGTATAGCTGATATTGGCTAATATCATTTAGTGGTTCGGTAATAATATTAATCACACCGCCAACCGCACCATTACCATAGCGTACACCAGATGCTCCGCGTATTATTTCAATACGTTTTATCTGTGACAGGGGAATGCTGGATAAATCGGGAGCGGCCAGATCAGACGTATTCAGGCGTACGCCGTTTACCATTATTACGACATTACTGCTTGAGGTTGCACCCATACCGCGAATATCAATTGAGGAAAATTTTCCATTCGCACTGACATCAGAAAAAGTAATATTGGCTTCACGTGACAGCAGCTGGGCCAGGTTGGTTGATGGGGCCTGCTTAATATCTTCCGCGGTAATAACAGCAATGCTCTTCGGCAGCTGTTCAACGGTCTGGTCCTGGTAATTACCGGAAACAATAATTTCATTCAGTTCAAAACGCTCGTCAGCATATGCCAGCGAGCCGTTTAGTAAACCGACAGATATTAATAGTAATGTGTTTTTAATAATTTTTATACGCACGTCAAACCAGCTAAATCTATGGCGTAAGGGGGGAGAAGGACAAATAGTACCGAATGAAGTCTGGTTATCTGTCAAGGTCGCCCGCCGCGCCGTGATGAAACAAAAACCTGTTGCATAGCCGCAGGCTTCATACTTTATCTGGCCGGTCTCCGGGCTTGCGCATTGCCTTGACGCCTTCCCATGACGATTGTTCAGTCACAGTGGCTACCGAGTCTTGGCATAAACGCTTACCGTTGCGGGGGCAGCACTGGCATTGAAATTATCTTCGCACCAGTTTCCCGTTTAATCCGTTGGTATGAAATACCGCTGGACACCTGATAAGGGATGGCAAAGATACAGTTTTTACTGCTGAAACTCAATCTTAAAAGGCATTTCTGTGAGCTGGCTTCTACACGCAAAAGCTAAAGGCTTGTGTGTCGGGGCTTTAAGCGCGGGTGAGAGTGCTTTCCGCTGGTCGGTTAGTTTTTAGCGGGCAACAAATAGCGGGTAATCCGCTGTATCCATTCGATTTATCGGGTAATCATAGAGGTTTTGCAGGTTTTCTTCCGTGAGCAGCTGTTGTGTATCACCCACAAGAATCTCGCCATCACCTAAAAGTAAAATAAGTTTATCGCAGTAGCGAGATGCCAGATTAAGGTCATGCAGGGTCATTAAAATGGTTTTACCGGCTGATTTTGTCAGCTCACAAAGTGTGTTTAGTAACTGAATTTGATATTTTAAATCCAGGTGACTGTTTGGTTCATCGAGTAACAGAATTTGTGGGTTTTGCGTTAGCAGTGTGGCAATAGATACCCGCTGACGCTCACCACCGGACAGCTGGTTTACCGGTCGGTCTGCTAGATGTAGTAGCTGAACCGTTTGCAGCGCCTGTCTGGCAAGGTCGCGGTCATGCTCACTTTCCCATTGCCACTGGCTGATATGCGGGTGGCGTCCGGCGAGCACGGTTTGCATTACACTGCTGGGAAAACTGTCTTCATGGTGCTGCAGTAACACCCCCAGCTGTTGTGAAATTTGTTTGCGAGGCAGGGTATTCATGTTTTTGTGCTGAATAAAAACCTGCCCGTCATCCTGAGGTCGCAACCCTGCCAGAGTATGCAGTAAGGTGGTTTTCCCTTTGCCATTGCGTCCAAGTATGCCCCATATTTCCCCAGCCTTGCATTGCAGGTTCAGCTTATGGCATACCTGAGTTTGGCCAATGCTAACCTTCAGGTCTGTGGTGCTAAGCAAGCTCATAAAACTGCCTTCTGGCGAAAGCCCCGGTTTAATAAATAGAGAAACATAGGGACTCCGATAAAAGCAGTGATGACGCCTGCCGGTAGCTGTTGGGGGGCAATAATGGTCCGTGCAATGGTATCTGAGAGTAATAACAAACTGCCACCGGCAAGCACTGATGCGGGGGCCAGCCAGCGATGATCATTACTGACTAGCAGGCGCATCATATGCGGAATAATTAAACCCACAAATCCAATGCTGCCAGCCTGAGTAACGGCAATGGCGGTGAGTGCCGAGGCCAGAAGAAACAGGCTTAGCCTGAGTGGTTTTAAAGAAACCCCCAGTACACTGGCCTGCATTTCGCCCTGTGACAAAATATTTAATGAGCGGGCCAGAGCAAAACTGAATAACAGGCCGCAAATTAATACCACCGGCAGTAGCGGATTAGCTAACTGGTCTGCCTGAGCATGGCTCAGGTCACCCATTAACCAGAACAGCATACCCTTGAGTGGCCGGTCTGCACTCATGGAAAGCATAAAGTTAATAATCGCCCCCCAGCCCGCGGCAATAACCACCCCGGTGAGTAATAGTCGGG
>JAJRUQ010000162.1 GCA_024277705.1 Gammaproteobacteria bacterium | reverse complement strand
GGTTTCCCCGAATTTGACTCCATTCACACCAGACGTTTCCGACCTGGGTGCTCAAAATGTTTAAGTCCCTTGCGTCTACCAATTTCGCCACCTGGGCAGATGGTCTTCTTTACTACACCCTGTTAATTCTGCTGTATCTGGACAAGATCGTTTTTCAAACGATTGTCTACCACAACGCCACCTGGGCAGATGGTCTTCTTTACTACACCCTGTTCTTTTTGTTGCAACTCGGCAACGTTAGCTTTTCAGCTAATGTCTACCACAACACCACCTGGGCAAGCGGCTTTTATTGCACCCATTTGATTTGTCGTAATCAACAGAGGTAGTTCTGATAATTACAACGCCACCTGGGCAAGCGGATAAAATGGAGGCGGGACCCGGAGTCGAACCGAGGTAGATTGATTTGCAATCAACTGCATGGCCACTTTGCTATCCCGCCGTTTTTAAGCTACTTAGCTTGCCTGCTCTTCGTTAAATGACATATTCAGAACAGCTCATTTGCAATAGCAAACTCGACAACTGCTCCTGCGTTGTTCTACTTACGTCCGTCCTGGACTAATCCGCTTTCTGAAATATCATTTGCCTCGATCAGGCTTCGCACGTGACGCTTAAACAATACAATTAAACGTTTCTACACGTGCATGTTTCCATTATATACGGACATTCTCTGTCTGTAAAAATGAAAAAACCCTGTATTAGTTAGAGCAGATACAGGGTTTATCAAAATCTGGAGCGGGAAACGAGATTCGAACTCGCGACCTCAACCTTGGCAAGGTTGCGCTCTACCAACTGAGCTATTCCCGCGTTGCTTTATAAGCAGGTCGCTATTCTAGCGATGCCGGCGGTACTGTCAAGGACTATTTACCTGTACAGCCAATAAAAATATGTTTATGGCTATTTGCCGGCGGTTAAGGTCGGCCAGGCGGACTTTATATAAATAAACATCGACAACAGGGTTAACAGGGCTGCCCAGACCATCAGACCGACACCGAACTGAAACGTGGGGAGTCCGAAAATATCATTTTCATAAATAAGAAACAGCAAGGCAAACATCTGGGCGACGGTTTTGGCTTTGCCAAAAAATGAAACCGCGACGGCGTTTGACTGTTTCATGCTCGACATCCATTCACGCAGCGATGAGATAAATATCTCACGTGAAATGATGATTAATGCAGAAAATAATAACCAGTTATTGTCGTGGTGACGGGTGATAATCAATAACAGCGCTGATATCACCATCAGCTTGTCTGCCAGAGGATCGATAAAAGCCCCCAGTGAGGACTGCTGCTGTAGCTTGCGCGCCAGATAGCCATCGAACCAGTCGGTAATGGCGGCAAACCAGAAAATAAAGGTAGCCAGTGCCGGTGCCCAGGGTTGCGGCAGATAAAAAGCGGCGATGAATACGGGAATCAGGACGATTCGAAAGCTGGTAATGGTGTTAGGTATATTCATAGTTTATTCGCTTGCATGAAACTGGTTATATATAATTTGTGCCAGTTTTTTACTGATACCGCTTATTTTAGCAATATCTTCCACCCCTGCCTGTGTTATTCCCTGAATTCCGCCAAAATGTTTTAATAAAGTCTGCCTGCGTTTCGGCCCCAGGCCATTAATACCCTCCACAGGCGATGTGCGCCGTTTTTTGGCACGTTGTGCGCGGTGACCACTGATGGCGAAGCGATGTGCTTCGTCGCGTATCTGAAGGATCAGGTTCAGTGCGGCTGATTCGATGGTGAGATATAAGTCGGGACGACCATCACTGAACAGCAGTTTTTCCAGTCCGGCTTTGCGCCCCTCGCCTTTGGCAACACCCACCAGCAGTACATTGCTGATTTCCAGTTGATCGAATACTTCGATGGCCTGTTTTAACTGGCCTTTGCAACCATCGATAAATAAAATATCGGGCAATTTTTGCTCTGTTGTATTCTGCTGCTGATTTTTAGCAGGGCGATAACGGCGTTGCAGTGCCTGTTTCATCGCCGCGTAATCATCACCGCCGGTAATACCCTTGATATTGTATCGCCGGTAGTCGGTTTTAAAGGCGCCTTCCGGCGTAAAAACCACGCAGGAAGCCACCGTGGCTTCGCCCTGTGTGTGGCTGATATCAAAACATTCCAGTCGTACCGGAATTTCATCAAGCTGCAGAACCTGCTGCAATGCTACAAAACGGGCGAGCAATCCCGACCTTGATATAATCCTTGTTTTCAATGAGTTAACAGAGTTATTTGATGCTAATTCTAACCATTTGGCACGATCCCCTCTTACTTTTGAGGTGATTTTAACCCGGTGTTTTGCCTGTTCGGTTAACACCTCTGCAATCAATTTTTGCTCATCCAGAGTACTGGAGATGATGATCTCCCCCGGCACATCACGCTTTAAATAAAACTGGGGAATAAAAGCGGTTAACACCTGTTCGTTACTCAGTTCTTCCGGCAGTGTCGGAAAAAAACTGCGGTTGCCGAGGTTCAGGCCGTTGCGAATATAAAAGACCTGCACACAGGCCTGACCGGCTTCTGTACTGCAGGCAATGACATCAATATCTCCTTTGTCGGCACTGATATGCTGCTTTTCTGTGACTTTACGAAGATTACTGATCTGGTCGCGAAAAACCGCGGCTTTTTCAAAATTCTGTTTGTCGGCAGCAGTTTCCATTTCTCTGACCAGCTCATTAATAATCTGCTCACTTTTGCCCTGCAGAAACAAAATGGCATGTGCGATATCTTTTGCATAGGCATTTTCAGAAATGTAACTGACACAGGGGGCTGTGCAGCGTTTTATCTGGTACTGCAGACACGGTCGTGAGCGGTTGGCAAACGTTGTGTCTTCGCACTGGCGAATTTTGAACATTTTCTGCAGCAGGTTAATGCTTTCCCTTACCGCATGGGCATTGGGATACGGGCCTAAATACAAGCCCTGTTTTTTCCTGGCACCGCGATGCAGGGCAATACGCGGATAAGCGGATTTATCGGAAATAAAAATATACGGGTAACTTTTATCGTCACGCATCAACACGTTGTAACGCGGCCGTAATTCCTTGATCAGGTTACTTTCCAGTAATAAGGCTTCGCCTTCGGTATGGGTAATGGTGACATCGATATTGCTGATTTTTGCGACCATCACCTGCGTTTTTGGCGACAGGCCGGTTTTACGAAAATAGCTGTTCAGGCGGTTTTTAAGGTTTTTGGCTTTGCCGACATAAATCACCTGTGCTTTATTATCCAGCATGCGATAAACACCGGGTTTGCCGGTAACATTTTTCAGAAAAGCGCTGGCATCAAATGCCGGTGGCGGTGTTGATTCAGTGGTGGTTGCTGGCATGGATTATTTAGCTGTTTTGCCGAAAAGGAAAAATATTTTATCCTTAAATGAACGTGAATACACGCAAACAGAAAATGACAGAAAAAATTGCAGGCTCCTTCACTGACAGACAGGAACACCGGTATTTTTTAAGAAAAATACCGGTCACTTTCCCGGTTTGCTGTTTTCGTCCATAACACCGTGTTTCATTGCCAGATGAAGCATTTCGATATCGGTACTTACATCCAGTTTTTCGTACAGTCGCATGCGATAGGTACTGATGGTTTTCGGACTTAAATTAAGGATTTCCGAGATTTTTTGTGTTTTAGTGCCTTGCGCAATCATCATTAACACTTGTGTTTCACGCATTGACAAGTTGTCTAACGGATTTGATTCACCCGGCAATACCGACAGCGCCAGTTGCTGTGCGATATCTTTGGCGATGTAATGTTTGCCTTTATGAACATCTCTGATAGCGGTAATCATTTCATCCACACCATTGCCTTTGGTGAGATAACCCCGGGCTCCACCATTCAGCAGTTGTTTGGGTAGCGGGCCATCATCGTGTACCGTTACAATAATAATGCCGATCTGCGGCCATGAAGTACTTATCCGGTGAGTTGCTTCAACACCGCCGATTCCCGGCATGTTAACGTCCATCAATACCACATCAACATTACCCTTGTTATCGTAACACCAGCGAATGGCATCTTCACCACTGCTGAGAGTGTCAACAACATTTATTCCCTGCTGTGAACCCAGCAGGCTTTTAAAACCATGGCGCACAAGATCGTGATCGTCAACGATCAATACACGAATTTCAGAATGTTTTGTATTTTCAGTCATTTAAGCGCTAACTCTAAACAGCTATTGATATGAATTGTAGCAAAAATTTTCCGCTACCACTGTATATAAGGATGTTTTAATAGATATATATTGTAATAACGCCGATCCTCAGTGACTTCTTTACCGATCCAGTCAGGAATTTCAAATTTTTCATCCACATGAGTCAGTTCAATTTCAGCCATTTGCAGGCCCGTATTATCACCTGAAAAAATATCCACTTCCCACAAATGACCGGCATAGGGTACGTAGTAGCGTGTTTTTTCAACCACAACATTAGCGCACAGACTATCCAGCATCTGCCGGGCGTCCGGCAGGGGTATGGCATATTCAAACTCCTGACGCACCATCGTCAAATCAACACTTTTAATGTTTATATTGGCCAGTTCGTTACTGATGCGTATGCGTACCGAGGATTTTTGTGAAGGCTCCAGCCCACTCTGCAAATAGCCCTGTTTAATAACGTGAGTTTCTGTGACCAGCGCTTTCCAGTCTTCATTGTTAAGTAAAAATTTTCTTTCAATTTCAATGCCCATATCTTTCCTGTTATCTCTGCCTGCACATGGTGTTGCACAATAAAGTATTCAAGATGATACCAATACTTGAATATCATGTGTTTCATGGTAGATTGCAGGTCATGCAATCTTATTTCCAGCTCGATGCCGGTATCATCCACCTCAACCATGCTGCAGTTGCACCATGGCCGGTGGTGACTCGTGATGCGGTCATCTCTTTTGCAAAAGAAAATGCCGCCATTGGTTCGCAAAATTATGCGCTGTGGATGGAAACAGAGCAACAGTTAAAACAAAAAATGGCGTTACTGATTAATGCAGATTCCACTGCTGAAATTGCTATTTTAAAAAACACGTCGGAAGGTTTATCAGTGATCGCACAGGGGCTGGATTTTGCCCCGGGTGATAATATTGTGGTGCCTGCGGAAGAGTTTCCCTCCAATAAAATTGTCTGGCAGGTGCTGGCTGAACAGGGGGTGGAACTTCGCCTGGTGCCGCTACAGGATGCAGCACAGCCGGAACAGGCATTAATTAACGCAATGGACAGTGCCACCCGGCTGTTAAGCTGCAGCTCGGTACAATATGCCCGTGGTTTACGATTAGAGCTGCAAACAATCGGCCTCGCCTGCAGGCAGAATAACACTCTGTTTTGTGTTGATGCTATTCAATCCCTGGGCGCTATCGCGTTTGATGTTAACACCTGCTTTGCTGATTTTGTGGTTGCCGACGGACATAAATGGTTGTGCGGTCCTGAAGGTAGCGCCTTGTTTTATTGTCGCAAAGAACGTCAGGCGCTACTGACGCTTCGGCAACACGGCTGGCATATGCGGGAGAACATGTTTGATTTTTCTTATAGCATTGATGATAAACCGCTGGCAGAACAGTTTGCAAACAATGCCCGGCGCTTTGAAAGTGGCAGCCCTAACATGACGGGGATTATGGCAATGAATGCCTCTCTGGGTCTGTTGCTCGATATCGGTATCAGTACCATTCAACAAGCTGTTTTGGAAAACACGACTTATCTGATAAAGCAGTTGCAGGCACGATCTGATATTAGCATTTTATCGCCGGTAGAAAATGGCCGCTATGCCGGCATTGTCACCTTTATCAAACATGATTGTGAGCACGAGAAACTGTATCAACAACTGCAGAACAATAATATCATCTGTGCACTTCGCGGTGGTGGCATTCGTTTTTCACCGCACTTTTACACAAAGCACAGCGACATTGATAATGCGCTGAATATCGTTCATAATTTTGTTACATAGATTAAGGCAACACTGATTAATGATTATTACGATATAAAACGGACTGAGCTGAACCGGGAGCCGATGTTTGTGTCATAGTTTTTATCTGTAGTAATATTTTTTTATGCCGGGTTAAGCTGAAACAGTCCGACTTTTTGCTGTTCTTTCTTTTAAAATGCCGGCAGTGTTCATATAATGTTTAACATAACAATGTCAGCGATTATATTTTATATCACTGCCGTCCCGTTAATAATGAGAGGCATGGATTACAGGCTTTTGCTGAGACCGTATACCACATGGCAGGTTTTTACTCCTGCAAAACCTGCACTTCCGCCTTCCTTGGCGGTCGGCTGTGGCATTCGAGCGCACATGGATGTGTTTACAGCGTGTCACAGCATAAGCCTGACATTCATGTCTCGGACTCTGCGGGTAACTCAAACCATTACCTGTGAAACATCTCAGAGCAATGGTATGTAATTTAACGGCACAGCAGTGAGTTTATTTAATACGTCTTTAAACATATATACGGAGCGTGCATGTTTCGTTTTGCAAGATTAAAACGTTTTCTATGGAATAAATTTGTCCACTGGCTCACCTATGAAACGCCAAATTATCAAACACCGTTAACCAGCTTTGAACGCTTACGTTATGAATTACGTCCCGGTGATGTAATTCTGGTTGAAGGCCGCTCAAAAGTGGCTGAGATCATCAAGTCCATTACCCAAAGCATGTGGACACACTCTTTTTTATATCTTGGTCGTTTGCATGACATTGATGATCCGGTGTTACGTGATCATATTCAGAAATACCGACACTGCAGCCCGGACGAACAACTGATCATTGAAGCCTTACTGGGCAAAGGCATTATTGTATCGTCAATCGAAAATTACGAAGGTGAACATCTGCGTATCTGCCGGCCTCGCGGCATCACCCGTAAAGATTCTCAAACAGTTCTGGCTTATGCAATCCAGGAACTGGGCAAAGATTATAATGTTCGTCAGATAATGGATCTGGCACGCTTTATGTTTCCCTACTGGTTTTTACCCAAGCGCTGGCGTTCATCGTTGTTTGAACATAATATCGGCAGACCCACAAAAACGGTGTGTTCCACCATGATGGCAGAAGCTTTTGCCAAAGTACGTTTTCCCATTTTTCCGGTTATTCACCAGGATGAAAACGGTCAGTTAAAATTGATACGCAGTAATTCAAAACTTATCACACCGCGCGACTTCGACCACTCCCCTTATTTTGATGTTATCAAATACCCGATTCTTGATTTTGATGAACTTGGTATCTATCGCACACTTCCCTGGGACCAGACCAGTGTACACTGCAATGATATCGGTGACTGTTTTTATTCAGACCCGGAAGAAATTAAAAAATTAATACCTGTTCAATCAGCCAATACCATTTTCCCGGATACTAAAAACAATGCCGGAAAAATATAGCAACAGATACATCTGCCCGGCTGTTAAAAAGCAACTATTACTGTGTTATATTTTAATGTAGATCAAGACTTGAACCATTAGTACAGGTTAGCATCTATAAATATTAATAATATTGGGAGCAGCATTATGATGTGGATAGCAATATTAATTATTTTAATCTCTGCTTACTTGCGTTTGCCGCTATTAATATGGTCTTTGATTCTCGCTGCCTCGCTACTTGCCTACGCCAGCGTTGCCGACATAAAAACAGCTGAATTGCTTTTTGTTATGCTGGTCTATGCTGCCATTATCATCCCGCTTAATCTAAAACCGATACGTCGGATTCTACTCAGCAAAGCCATCCTTTCGGCCATGAAAAAAGTCATGCCGACGATTTCACAAACCGAGCAGGAAGCACTGGAAGCCGGTGATGTCTGGTGGGAAGCCGAACTTTTCAGCGGTAAACCTGACTATACGTTTTTACAGAACCTGCCCAAACCCTCATTAACAGAAGAAGAACAGGCTTTTCTGGACGGCCCGGTTGAAGAATTCTGTGAAATGCTTGATGACTGGCAGATTACCCATATTGATTATGACTTAACCGAGGCAAGCTGGCAGTTTGCCAAGGATAAAGGGCTTTTTGCCTTGATTATTCCAAAGCAATACGGTGGTCTGGATTATTCTACCTATTGTCATTCTCAGGTTATTTTAAAAATAGGCAGCCGCAGCGGTTCGGCAGCGGTGACGGTGATGGTGCCTAATTCTTTAGGCCCCGGAAAACTGTTAATGACCTACGGTACCGAAGAACAAAAAGACTATTATCTGCCACGTCTTGCCAAAGGCATCGAAATACCCTATTTTGCTTTAACCGGCACAGATGCCGGCAGTGATGCCGGTGCCATGCCGGACTCTGGTATCGTGTGTTATGGCAGCTATGAAGGTAAAGACAATGTTTTAGGTGTCCGCCTGAATTTTTCAAAACGTTATATCACCCTGGCACCGATTGCCACCCTGCTCGGCATTGCCTTTAAACTTTATGACCCTGAACATTTATTAAGTGATAATGAAGATCGCGGCATTACTTTAGCCCTGATTAAACGCGAGACTGAAGGGGTTGAAATCGGGCGTCGCCACTTCCCCGCTAATCACGCTTTTATGAATGGCCCGATTCGCGGCACAGATGTGTTTATCCCGCTGGATGCGATTATCGGCGGTGTTGATTATGTCGGTAAAGGCTGGGCAATGCTGATGGAATGTCTGGGTGATGGCCGCGCCATCTCATTACCTGCACTGGGCACGTCTGCCGGTAAAATGGCTTCAAAATATACCGGTGCATATGCACGTATTCGACGTCAGTTTCATACCCCTATCGGCTATTTTGAAGGTGTCGAAGAGGCGCTCACAGAAATCGCCGGTCAAACTTATATTATGGACGCTTCAAGGTCTATGGTTACGTTGGCGCTTGACAGTGGCACTGTGCCTTCAGTGATATCGGCGATTGTTAAATTGCAGGTAATGGAGCGTATGCGCAGGGTCATTAATCATGCGATGGATATTCATGGTGGCCATGCTATTTCCATGGGACCACTCAACCATCTGGGCCGCGCCTACCAGCTAACCCCGGTGGGTATAACGGTTGAAGGCGCAGATATTCTGACACGTACCATGATTATTTTCGGTCAGGGAGCCATGCGCAGCCACCCCTACCTGTTAAAAGAAGTAAAAGCGGTCCATAATCCGGACCTGAAACAGGGAGTAAACGATTTTGATAATGCCCTGTTTGCACACGTTGGTTTTGTCATCAGCAATGCTGTCCGTGCTTTCTGGTTAGGGCTTACTTTTGCAAAGTTTACCCTTACTCCCGGTGATAAACATACACACCATTATTACCAGCAGCTAACCCGAATGAGTGCTTCTTTTTCACTGCTCGCTGATATCTGTCTTGCGGTGTTAGGCGGTTCATTAAAGCGGCGTGAAAAAATATCCGGGCGTCTGGCAGATGCCCTGTCAAACATGTATATCATGTCTGCTGTGCTTAAACATTATGAAAACCAGGGCAGCCATAAAGAAGACTTACCTTTGCTCAAATGGGCATGTGAAGATGCCCTGTTCAATATTCAAACCGCATTGAAAGGCATTATGAAAAACCTGCCGGTTCCATTCATTGGCGCTCTGTGTAATTTTATTATTTTCCCGCTAACCAAACCTTATCAGAAACCCAGCGATAAACTGGGCCATCAGGTAGCTAAGCTGATACTGTCTCCTGGTGAGACACTCAACCGTTTAACGGATGGTGTGTACCAGAGTACCGATAAAAACAATGCTACCGGCAGGATCAGCTATGCCTACAATCTGGTACTGGAAACGGAATCACTGCAGCATAAATTACGTGATGCCTACAAACAGGGACAGATAAAAAGCCGTGACCGGGATACTTATGAAATGGCCATGGAAAAAAATATTATTACCGAAGATGAATACAATGCTTTAGTTGAAGCTGACAAAGCGGTACAAAATGCCATTAAAGTGGATGAGTTTTCATTTAGTGACTGGAAAGTTGAAACGCCCTGAAGACAAGGTGCAACATGTATTTTTTCTCCGGCTGATCCACACCGTGCCCGGTTTTCAAGCTTTGTGTGAAAAATTTTTGTGATTTTTTTCAACACCGCAGCAAAATAACAAGAGAGTCTAGTTATGAGTAAGGATAGCAAGCGTAAAGTTTATATCGTTGACGGCAGCCGGACACCACAGCTTAAATCCCGTGGCAAGGTCGGTCCATTCTCTGCCGGTGATTTAGCGGTTGCTGCCGCCAAGCCATTATTACTGCGTAATAACTTACCGCTGGATGAATTAGATGAAGTTATTCTCGGCTGTATGATGCCGGGGGAACGCGAAGCCAATATCGCCCGTGTTGTCGCATTGCGTCTGGGAATCCCGCAACAGGTACCGGCATGGAGCGTACAACGTAATTGCGCTTCCGGCATGCAGTCGGTGGACTCTGCTTATAAAAACATCCGCAACGGTGATGCCAACCTGATACTGGCCGGTGGTGTTGAATCCATGAGCCGCGCACCGGTATTGCTCAACCACACCATGGTTAACTGGTTAGGCGAGATGATGCGTTCACGTTCTATCGGCCAGAAATTATCGACCATAGCAAAACTTCGTGGTCGGCATTTTAAACCGGTTATTGCTCTGCTTCATGGCCTTACCGATGATACCGTTGGTTTGAACATGGGAGAAACAGCAGAAATCATTGCCAATAATTTTTCCATCACCCGCCAGCAAATGGATGAATATGCGATGACCAGCCATCACCGGCTGGCAAAGGCACATGCTTCCGGTTATCTTGATGAAATTGAAGTTTTATATGACGGCAAGGGAAAATTCTATGACTTTGACGATGGTGTCAGGCCGGACTCCTCGATGGATAACCTGGCAAAATTGCGCCCGGCCTTTGATAAAAAATACGGCAAGGTCACCGCTGGCAACAGCGCTCAAATTACCGATGGTGCTTCATGGTTAATACTTGCCAGCGAGGAAGCGGTTAAAAAACACAAATTGCCGGTACTGGCTTCCATTACTGACACACAATGGGCCGGACTGGATCCGGCATTGATGGGCATGGGGCCGGTGCATGCCATGACGCCTATCATGTTACGCAACAAGCTTTCGATAAAGGACATCGATTACTGGGAAATTAATGAAGCCTTTGCGGCACAGGTTCTGGGCTGTGTAAAAGCCTGGCAACAGGATGATTACTGCCAGCAGAAACTGGATCTTAAACAGGCGATGGGTGAAATCCCCCATGAAAAACTGAACATTGACGGTGGCGGGGTAAGTCTTGGCCACCCTGTTGGCGCCAGTGGTGCGCGAATAATTCTGCACCTGTGTAAAATTTTACAACGCACACAGGCTAAACAGGGCATGGCAAGTTTATGTATAGGTGGTGGTCAGGGGGGGGCCGTACTGTTACAGAATGAATGCTGATTTCTGTAAAAAAATATTATGCGATTTTCCCGTACACACTGTCATCCTGTGCATTAGCACCGGATCTTGCAACCATAAATGATAACCGAAACTGAGGCAGCCAAATGTCAGAGACAAATAACTGGAAAATAGAAAAAGACGATAATAACATCGCCTGGCTGCACTTTGATACGCCGGATGCCTCCGCCAATTTGCTGGCACAGGCCGCTATTAAAGAGCTGAACGATATAATAAAAGATTTTGAAAATGATCTACCCCGCGCGGTTATTATTCTCTCCGACAAAAAAGACAGTTTTATTTTTGGTGCAGATATAAAAGAATTTACCGCTCTGGAAAATAAAGAGCAGGCTCTGGCATTTATGCACAAGGGCCATGATTTAATGAACCGGCTAGAAGCATTGTCCTGCCCGACCGTATCAATGATACACGGCACCTGCCTCGGTGGCGGTACCGAGCTGTCACTGGCCTGTGACTACATCGTTGCCTCGGATGATAAAAAAACCAGGATCGGCCTGCCTGAAATTAAACTCGGCATCCACCCCGGTTATGGCGGTACCGCCCGCTCAATTGAACGTTGCGGGCCACTGGCCGCAATGAATATGATGTTAACCGGTCGGGCCTTAACTTCACGTGCCGCTAAAAAAATAAAATTAATCGATGAATCGGTACCGGTAAGGCAGTTAAAAGCAGCGGCACAGGCCTTTGCACTGAAAGCCCCCGAACGTAAGCCACTGCCCTTACTGGCGCGCCTCAGTAATCATTCCTTATTGCGTCCGCTGGTTGCCTGGCAAATGCGCAAACAGGTTGCCTCCAAAGCAAAAAAAGAACATTACCCTGCCCCCTATTCATTAATCGACCTCTGGCTGAAATATGCTGATGATAAAAAACAAATGCTGCAGCAGGAAGCTATCGCGGTTGCTTCATTAGCCACCACGGATACCGCCAGAAATCTGGTCCGGGTATTTTTTCTACAGGAAAAACTGAAAAGCCAGGGTAAAAAAGCAGATTTCAAAGTGCAGCATGTACACGTTATCGGTGGCGGCATTATGGGCGGCGATATCGCCTCCTGGTGTGCGATACAGGGGTACTCTGTTACCGTACAGGACCAGAGTCCGGAACGACTGGCACAAACCCTGAAACACGCACAATATTCGTTTGGCAAAAAATTTAAACGCGACCGGCGTGCAATCCGTGATGCCAGTGACCGCCTGCTGGCAGACCACCGCGGAGTTGGAGTGTCACGCGCTGATATTATTATTGAAGCTATTTTCGAAGACCGTGATGTTAAACGCAGTCTGTATGAATCCATTGAACCGCAAATGAAAGAACATGCAATTCTGGCAACCAATACCTCAAGTATCAAACTGGAAGACCTGAGCTCCTGTCTGAAAAAACCGGGGCGTCTGGTAGGCCTGCATTTCTTTAACCCGGTTGCATTAATGCCACTGGTTGAAATTATCCGCGGCAATGAAACCGATGAAAAGGTTATGCAGCAGGCGCTTGCGTTCGCTAAAAATATCTCGAAATTACCTCTGGCAGTGAAAAGTTCACCGGGATTTCTGGTCAACCGGATTTTAATGCCCTACCTGCTGGAAGCCGTTACCATGGTTGATGAAGGTATTGCACCGGAAGTGATTGACAGGGCCGCCACCGATTTTGGTATGCCCATGGGCCCGATCGAACTTGCTGACACCGTTGGCCTTGATATATGCAAGTCTGTGGCGAATATTTTATCGGAAGCACTAGGTATGCCATTGCCTGAAAACTTGAAAAATTTATCGGATAAAAAACTGGGCAAAAAAACCGGGGAAGGTTTTTATAAATATAAAAACAATAAACCGCTTAAAAACAAAAAAGTATCCTGTTCCAACCGGCAACAGGTACAGGACCGACTGGTACTGCGATTACTCAATGAGGCCACCGCCTGCCTGCGCGAAGGCATTGTCGATAACAGCGATTTAATTGATGCCGGCGTTATCTTTGGCACCGGCTTTGCACCGTTCCGCGGCGGCCCGCTGGAATATATAAAAAGCACAGGCGTAGAGAAATTATCAACAACGCTAGAGTCCCTGGCGTCAGAATATAGTGATCGCTTTAGCAAAGATGAGGGCTGGTCGCTACTGAGCAGTGACTAGTCAGACAGGCTCAGGCCGCTACGTCATCATCATTGTCGGAATAGATAACCCGGTTGCGTCCCAGCTGTTTTGCTCTGTACATGCGGTTGTCCGCACCCATCAGCGTTTCCTGTATGGTATTAAATTCCTGGTAATTGGCAATCCCGATGGATACCGTTGCCAGTAAAGAAGGTGCGATATCATTAAAATTATATGACTCCAGAGATTCTCTTATACGCTCGGTAACCTTTATTGCATTGGCAAGATCGGTATCGACCAGTAAACAGACAAATTCTTCTCCACCAAAACGTGCAGCATAATCAATTTCACGTATTGATGTTTTAATGATTTCAGAAAACTTTATTAATACCGCATCACCGGTATGATGTCCGAAGGTGTCATTAATATGTTTGAAATGATCCAGGTCACAATAAACAATAACAAAGTCCAGATTGTTGCGTTCAGATAACGCTTTTTGCTGCTTCAGTTTTTCCATAAAATAACGGCGGTTGTATAAACCAGTCAGGTCATCGGTTGTCGCCAGTTTTTTATTTATTTCCAGTGCTTCCTGCAAAGCCACATATTGTTTTTTTGTTCTTTCCCGCAAGCGATGTATGGCCGAACCGGTATACAACATAACCAGAACCGTGCTGGTAAACGCTAACAGTTGCGCTACTTCCAGATTTATTTTAATCCGTTCAGGTTCGTAAAGAAATATATATAAAATAATAAGCGTATAACCGAGAATTGCAAACAGACCCACAGATAAAAATTCACGGAACTTTAATTTAAAAAAACCAAAACTGAGCATGCCGAAAAAGGCCATTAGCATCAGCCCGCGCCACTCGTTTAACAGATAGGTAATGGTTAATAAAAAACAGGTTCCCCATAACATTTGCGGCACGGTCAAACTCGGATCGGAATATTTTTTATTTAAACCGCTGCGTAATATTACGGTAAAGATAAAAACACCGCTCCAGAAAAAGATCAGAATTGAATTAAAGGTTGTTTTATCAATCGAGAACAGGTTGTTATAAAAGAAAAAAACAGCCAGTAAAGTGAAGACAAACAAGGATGCCACCGCCGCCAGATGGCGTAACATGCGTAATGTCTGTTTGGAATCTGAGCTGAATAAAAGATCAAACATGTTATTAAATTAGCATATTCTTAACAGATTATTCAATGATCTACATTAAATAACCGATAAAAATTGTTACGTGAAACTTCTGCAATATGCTCAACACTGGTCTGTCGGATTTCAGCCAGTGTTTCTGCAACATGCTGCACATACGCCGGCTGATTCTGCTTACCTCGATGAGGGACAGGTGCCAGATAAGGTGAATCGGTTTCTATCAACAGATAATCATCAGGAATTTCTTTTGCCACCTCCCGTAATACTGCTGCATTTCTAAAGGTTATAATACCAGAAAAAGAGATCATCAGACCTAATTCTAATGCCTGCCGGGCAAATGCCTGTGATTCAGTAAAACAATGAATAACACCACCGCAGTTCTCAACATGTTCCTGCTTCAAGATGGCCAGCGTGTCATCACCGGCATCCCGAGTATGAATAATAACAGGTTTAGCCACCTTGTTGGCTACTTGCAGATGAGCACGAAAACGCTGCTGCTGCCAGTCAGAATCCCCTTTATGATAATAATAATCCAGCCCGGTTTCACCGATAGCAACCACTTTGTCATCTACCGCAAGTTCACTTAAATATTCAACTGAAAACGCATCAGTTTCATCCGCCATCGGATGCAAGCCGGCTGAAACAGAGATGTGCGGGTAATTTCTTACCTTTCTCAGCATATCAGGATATTGTTTTAAATTAATCGCAACACACAGCATGTGTTCCACGCCGGCGCTATGTGACTGCTCGATTAATTTATCAAAATTATTGTCGAACTCCGACAGATCAATACAGTCCAGGTGACAATGAGAATCTACTAACACAAAAATTTCCGGGGTTTATTCAGACAGTAGAAGAGGTAATCGCTGGTTTTTTGTTTAAAACAACAGGAAACCATTTTTACAATTATTTTTCACGCAGGCTTAAGAGAAATATGTGATGAACTGATTCACATAGTATGTGTGATACGATCAGATTTTAAGGCTCCCGCCAGATGAGTTTCAATTTTACCACGAGTCGCACCATTGTCCTGGCCGGCGAATTGAATGCCGACACCTGCTTTACGATTGCCGCTTGCCCCTTGCGGCGTCATCCAGATAATCTTGCCGGCTACCGGTAAGCGTTCATGGTCATCCATCAGTGATAGCAGTATGAAAACTTCATCGCCGAGGTTATAACTTTTTTTTGTTGGAATAAACAATCCACCGTTTTTTACAAAAGGCATATAAGCAGCGTATAAAGACGTTTTATCTTTAATGCTCAAAGACAACATACCGGGACGTGCTGTTTTACTACCCATAACTATGTACCATGCAGGTGAAATTATTTATAAATTATCCCATGATAATAGCAGATTTTCCCACATTAATTGCTCATTCAGTGTTATAGAACTGTGTAATATGTTCAAATTTAACTGATCATAAAACTGAAATAATCGTTTTTGACTGGCTTTTTCTGCCATACCTTGCAGCTTGTTTCGGTATAGCTCATTGATGATGGCACTTTCATTTCCGCAGGACATTAATTTGTTCAGATCACTGACCCAGCACAACACCTGTTCCAGCATATTCAGCTTATTGAATTTTGCCAGTGTGGCAGCATAATCCAGTGAATTTTTACCCGAAACGGCAGCGGTCAGCGCCTCGGCTAAAACCTGTTGCTGATCACGCTGGCTGATCAGCTTAAAAGCGCTTAGCGGAGAACCGAACGCCTGTTTTATAAGCTGCCGCAGCTGTTTTTCATTCAGGCTGCTGTCTGTCTCCGAAGCGGCAATATATTCCGCCAGCCAGCGGCAGCTCAGGTCTTCATCAGGAACAGAAAATCGCACGCTCTGGCAACGACTGCGGATGGTAACCGGTAGTCGATGCGCACGCGCACTGAGCAGAATAATTAATACTTCACGGCCGGGTTCTTCCAGTGTTTTCAGCAGACTATTAGCGGCTGCCAGGGTCATCTGGTCTGCCTGTTCGATTATTGCAATTCGATAACCGCTGAACTGGCTGGTCTGATTTAATATTTCACATAAGTCACGGATATCATCAATACGAATACTCAGTGCCGGCTTTTTACTTTTACTGTCTTTTTTGGCAACCGGTTTCAGATAATGCAAATCCGGATGAGTACCGACCGCCAGCAATTTACATGATGGACAATGCCCGCAGGCATGTAGATCCGCCAGCGGTTGTTGACACAGCAGAGCATTCGCCAGCGCCAGGCTGAACTCAACTTTGCCCAGCCCCTGATTGCCCTGTAAAAACAATGCATGCGGCAGACGCTCGCTGCTGATCAATCGGCTAATCTGCTGCCATTGGGTTTGTTGCCAGGGGTAAATCATAAGAATAGCTTCAGATTATATTGTTAGGAGAAGTTGTAAGTTGTAAGTTTAAAAACAATGATCCGCGAAGGACGCAAAAAACCGCAAAAAAATCCAGTTTTTTTGAGCGATCAGTACTCGCTGTTGCTTAAATTTATAAGCTTTGTTCTGCCGGGCAATGC
>JAJRUQ010000161.1 GCA_024277705.1 Gammaproteobacteria bacterium | reverse complement strand
GTGAATTATGTTAATGAAAATCACTATGGTCATATACTCACCATTGAAGACCCCATCGAATTTGTAGATGAAAGTAAAAAATGCCTGATTAACCAGCGTGAGGTGCATCGTGATACTTTAGGTTTCAGTGAAGCGTTGCGCTCAGCCTTGCGTGAAGACCCCGATGTGATTCTGGTGGGTGAGATGCGTGACCTGGAAACTATACGACTGGCTTTGTCTGCAGCAGAAACCGGTCATCTGGTCTTTGGTACGTTGCATACCAGTTCGGCAGCAAAAACAGTAGACCGTATTGTTGATGTGTTTCCGGCGGCAGAAAAAGAAATGGTTCGTGCCATGATGTCTGAATCTTTACGTGCAGTAATTTCTCAAACACTATTGAAAAAAATTGGTGGTGGCCGTATTGCTGCTCACGAAATCATGATCGGTACGTCTGCAATTAAAAACCTGATTCGTGAAAACAAAATTGCGCAAATGTTTTCTGCTATTCAAACCGGTCAGGCAATCGGCATGCAGACACTGGACCAGAATTTACAGGAACTGCTTGGACGTGGCTTAATCAGTAAAGAGGAAGCGCGTAAAAAAGCTGCCAATAAAGATGTTTTTTAATGGTATTGGTTTACCGGCTCTGGTTGTTGGCTACTGGATAATAACAATCATTATTTTAGATAAATTTTTTAAAGAGGTGGTCTAAGTGGATCGCGATAAGGCAATAAAATACATGCATGACCTGCTGCGCATGATGGTGCAGAAGGACGGCTCTGACCTGTTTATTACAGCAGGGGCGGTGCCATCAATGAAAGTTGATGGCGCAATGAAACCATTATCAAACCAGGCATTAAGTCCGCAGCATACACATATTCTGGTTGCTTCTGTGATGAATGACAAGCAACGTGCAGAGTTTGAAGAAACGCAGGAATGTAATTTTGCAATCAGTCTGCCCGGAGTATCCCGTTTTCGTGTCAATGCCTTTACTCAGCGTGGCTCGGTTGGTGTTGTGCTGCGTGTTATTCGTTCCGAAATCCCCAAATTTGAAGATTTGAACTTACCGCCAATATTAAAAGATATATCCATGACCAAACGGGGTCTGGTGATTTTTGTTGGTGCAACCGGTTCCGGTAAATCAACCTCACTGGCAGCGATGGTGGGTTATCGAAATGAAAACAGCCATGGTCATATCATCACCATAGAAGATCCGATTGAATTTATTCACAATCATAGAAACTGTATTGTTACCCAGCGTGAAGTAGGTGTTGATACAGAAAACTATGAAGTTGCACTTAAGAATACACTGCGTCAGGCGCCGGATGTTATCTTGATTGGTGAAATTCGTGACCGTGAAACCATGGAGCACGCGATAGCATTTGCCGAAACCGGTCACCTGTGTTTATCAACATTACACGCCAATAGTACCAACCAGGCATTAGACCGCATCATTAACTTTTTTCCGGAAGACCGGCGCCAGCAATTACTCATGGATTTATCATTAAACCTCAAGAGTTTGATTTCACAGCGTCTGATTCCAAATGTATCTGGCACTGGCCGGGTTGCTGCTATTGAGATTATGATTAATACGCCATTGATGTCTGATCTGATTTTCAAGGGCAATGTACATGATATAAAAGAGTTAATTGCCAAATCAAATGAACTGGGTATGCAAACATTCGATCAGGCATTGTTTGATTTGTATGAATCAGGGGGCATTAAGTTTGAAGATGCGCTGCGCAATGCTGATTCCGTAAATGATTTACGTCTGCGGATCAAACTGGAAGGAAAAGGCGCTAAAAATAAGGATTTGATGGATGGTCTGGAAAATATATCGATGGAAGACAGCGATGATAAAGCACGCATACGCTAATAACGGCCATGAGCTAACAGTCGCTACATTTAATCGTATATCAGGCTGTAATAGAAAAGAGATGATTATATGAACCTGCAACCCTATTTAAAATTAATGTCAGAACAGATGGCATCCGATATGTATTTTACAACGGGTGCTCCGGTAAGTGTGCGCATTGAAGGCAGCATGCGACCGGTTGGTAAAAGCATGTTGAACCCGGGTATGACCAAAAAGCTGGCTTACGATCTGTTAACGCCTGCGCAGATAAAAGATTTTGAAAAAAATCTTGAACTCAATCTTGGGGTTTCATATACCGATCTGGGGCGCTTCCGTATAAATATCTATAAGCAACGCGGCGAAGTTTCCATGGTTATCCGTTACATAAGAGCGGACATTCCCACCATTGATGATTTAGGTTTGCCTGACGTTTATAAAAGCATGATTATGCGAAAAAAAGGCCTGGTACTGGTAGTCGGTGCAACAGGTATGGGTAAATCAACCTCACTGGCTTCAATGCTGGACTATCGCAACATGAATGAAAGTGGTCATATTCTTACTATTGAAGATCCTATTGAGTTTATGTTCCGTCATAAAAAATGTATTGTCGGCCAGCGTGAAGTAGGTCTTGATACTTTATCTTTTGATAATGCCTTGCGCGAGGCAATGCGTGAAGCACCTGACGTTATTATGATTGGTGAGGCTCGGGACCAGGAAACCATGGAGTCAGCATTGCGTTATGCAGACACCGGGCATTTATGTTTGACCACCTTGCATGCTACTAACACCAACCAGACACTTGATCGTTTGCTTAACTTTTTTCCATCGGATGCACATAACCAGGTGCTGATGGATCTGTCATTAAACCTGAATGCTATTTTAGCGCAGCGCCTGGTTAAAACAGAAGACGGTACCCGGGTTGCTGCTGTTGAAGTACTGGTCAATACGCCTTATATCAGTAAGTTGATACGTGACGGCGATTTTCATGAAATCAAGGAGATTATGGCCAAGGGTAATGAGTCCGGAATGAAAACATTTGATCAGTCTTTATTTGAACTGTTTAAAGAACGGAAAATTGATCTCAGGACGGCTTTGGCTAATGCAGACTCCAGTAGTGACCTGGAATGGAAAATTAATTTTGGTGGTGGTACAAAAGAGTTACAGAGTAAGGAAGATGGTGAGGAGGCCCTGCAGTTTCCCAGTACACATGCAGATTTGAAAAATTAGTCTGGTAGTTTATTACTGGAAAAATACTTCAAGATGGTCATTAATAGACACAAAGTCAAAAGATTATTTTGCCGCGAAGAACGCGAAATGCGCGAAGAAAAACTTTTTCTATTTACGCGCTACGTACGTTTTTGTTTGTTGAAATCATGGCTTTGCACCCGGCGGGTGCAAAGCCTGATCTGTGACATCTGTTTTTATTTAGCGCCAATATTCCACAGGCCGGTTTCTTTCAGTGCTTCAGTACAATCGTTATTTAATTTGCTTTCATTTTTTCTCAGGCAGCTTATTATGCGTCCTTCACCGGGTTCTACATCCAGGCAGTATTTGTCGGCATCAGCTTCACAGGCTTTAATTGAATAATCTAGAGCAATCATACCCATCTCTAAAGTCATGGCAGCTTCGACTATACCGAGCTCACAGGCCAGTGACAGGTTATCTTCATAAGCCATCAGGCACATAAATGATTTTTGACTGTTCAGTGGCAGCCCCGGGCAGAAGATGGCGGCATCTGCATTACAACTGTTGATTTCAATATTTACTGCAATCGCACTGTTGGCTAGCTTATCTGATAGTTTTCTGGCTTCAGCCATGGCAGTGCTGGAAACAAACATGGTTGCCAGAATCAATATTGATAATGCTTTGATGATGTTCATTTAAAATTACTCCGCTTGGTTTATTAAATTTCTGGATAGATTGACTGGATATTCCTCAGGCTGGAGGTCTGTTTTATCCGGTCACATACCGCGTGGCACTATACCGTTATGATGCTTTTAATGCCAGTATCTTTTTAATTGCCTGACAGTGCATTTGCTGATGCCGCCGTAGGGGCAAAACTGAGTCAGCGGTGGTGAATAACCATAGTGATGTTCTGGTTTTCAGGTAGTTTTATTTTGGCCCGTGGATAATTAATTTTGGCGGTTTATCCGCTTCAACCGCCGTGCATACGATCGCACCATATTCAATTTTTAAACAGCTGTAGACATCATCAAGCGACATTTTTAGTATATTGGCAGTAATTGCTCTGACAACACCGGCATGCGCTACAACTAAAATATGTTTATCGTGATGCAGTTCAATAATTTCCCGGTAAGCCTGCCACACACGCTGTGAAAAGCTATTCAGTGGTTCTGCTCCCTGAGGCCGGTTATTAATCGGATCCTGATAAAAATGATTTAATGCTTCACTGTCCCGGGCTAAAATTTGTTCAGGGGTTTTACCTTCCCAGTCACCAAAGCCTATTTCTTTCAGATTGTTTTCGATGCTGCATGGAACCTGTAAATCATCTGCCAGTTCCTGTGCGAACTGCTGGCAGCGTTTTAATGGTGAGCTGACAATTTGCTGCCAGTGGGGCACTTCAGGAACTGCAGCACGCATCTGTGACCAGCCTTTCTCCGTGAGCGGGTCATCAATATTGTAACCGCGATAACGTCTGCCACCTACGGGTTCACCATGCCGAATAATGTCGATATATGTTGTCAAAATTACAGTTATAAAATATTAATTAAAAATTCCGCCCAGGGTCATCACTGCAAGCATGCCGACCCAGACAATGACTGCCCGCATGACTAATGCCTGCGCGGCATAAATACCGGCAAGTTCATTTTCCATATCCGAATTACGCATAGCCCCCAAACCTGTAGCGGTAAGCAGTTCTTTGTTTCCCTGTGACAGGTCGTAGGTATGCGCACGGCTTTTGTAGGCGTGGTAGGCAGCATCAAAATTTCCGGTCAGAGCATAACCCATTGCCAGCATACGTGCAGGGATCCATGCCATGATAGCGTGTACAAAGTCTGAAAATTCAGCAAGCTCCGGGTATTCTTCCTGTTTGCTCAGTTCTGAAATGAGCCGGTACATCATGCAGCCAAAAGCGCCGGAAATAATAAACCAGAATATAGTGGCAAAAATACGTTCGTTGGCAACGTATAAAATGGCCCGGGAAACGTCACTGGTTTGCTGGTCCGGTGCTGTTGATGCCGGAGAGCCGGTGATGGTGCCTGCATAATGTAAAGCTTCGTCTTCATCACCCAGGGTTCTGGCATGAATATAGTTTTCTATATCAGTGCTTAGACATGCCGGCCCTAAACAATAGATAAAAACAATGACGCCAAACAGAAAACCCGGGAGATTAAAAATAAAGTCATTTAATAATATCTGGACGCTTAGCAAAACAATAATGGGCAGTGCAAGAATTAATATAAACTGTAGTGGTGGCATGCGCTTTCCGATTAAACGCAAGATTTTCTGGGAGTAATATTCAAACCAGGCCATGTCGCGTAAATCGTGCAGATGACGAAAGGTTCTATCCAGAAATAATCCAAGTATGATGGAAATGAGTGCCATAGAATAATTTAACTTTTTATTCGCTTAAAGTTCCCGTATTAGGGTAACTATAGCTGTTTATGTGTGAGTTTGCATATTCAATTTTTGTCTGAGTTTGTGCCAGTCAAATCCGGGGCCGGGGTCAGTTTTACGTCCGGGTGCAATATCACTGTGACCGGTAATATGATCTTTAATATCAGGATATGTTTTTTGTAAACTAAGAATAAGTTGTGCAAGTTGCAAATATTGTCCTGTTTCAAAAGTATCGCAGTCGCTGCCTTCTAATTCAATACCGATAGAAAAATCATTGCAGCGTTTCCGGCCACAGTAGTCAGACTCACCGGCATGCCATGCGCGTTCGTGGAAAGGTACAAACTGTATCACCTCGCCGTTACGTTTAATCAATGCATGCGCAGAGACTTTCATCTGGGCAATCTGTTCAAAGTAGGGATGCTCGTTTTTATCCAGTGTGTTCTGAAAAAAACGTTCAATAAAATTACCTCCATATTGTTGCGGTGGCAGGCTGATGGAATGGATAACGATTAAGTCAATAACAGTATTTTCCGGGCGCGCGTCCTTGTTAGGGGAGGGGCATTGCTTGCAGTTTTTCAGCAGTCCGGTACTCGGGTTGATGTTCATGGGGGAATTATAACTGGCAGTACAGGATATTTTTTATTTTTTTGGTGTTGGTATTTATGGTTGGTTGAAACTTAATATTGTTATTTCGCTTTGACAGCGAGTTGTTGTTCGTGCTTTATGCCGTATCTTCCTCTGTTTTTATGGTTATGGGTTTTATAATTGGCATCGCGGGTCTCGCCCCGCTGGCGAGTTTTTTCACCGTATGATACTGCGATTGCTTCGGTGGGAACCCCGTGTCTTTTACGGGGCAAAGCTGTAGTGGCGGCCTTCTTTTGGTTACTTTTCCTGGGCTGTAGCAAGAAAAGTAACTCGCTGTCAAAGCGAAACAACAGGCCAGACAAAAAATAAAGTATAAGACAGTGCACAATTTTCAAACCCTATCAAGTAAAATGCGCCTCCTCTATGACGTATTCTCCGCCGCCAACAAACAGTAGTCCCGGACTTAACCCGCAACAACGACAGGCCGCCCGTACCATTGATGGTCCGATGCTGGTGCTGGCGGGTGCCGGGAGTGGTAAAACCCGGGTGATTACCGAAAAAATTGCTTATTTAATTGGCGAGTGCGGGATTTCACCCTCGCGTATTGCAGCGGTGACATTTACCAATAAATCGGCGCAGGAAATGAAAAGCCGGGTAAAAAAACTGCTTGGCAGCAAACATAGCCGGGGCCTGAGGGTATCGACTTTTCATCGCCTGGCGTTAACCATTCTGCAGAAAGAATATGCTGCGCTTGATTACAAATCAGGTTTTTCCGTATTTGCTACTGGTGATTGTATAACGGTATTATCCGAATTGCTGAAAGTGACCGGAGAGCGGGGGCTGGATGCCGCTGAGGCAGCGCACAGACAGATATCGCAATGGAAAAATGACGGCGTGATGCCGGAACAGGCGGTATCAGTGGCGGAGGATGATTTACAGCTGAGAATTGCCAGGTTGTACGCGCAGTATCAGCGTCAGTTGCATGCTTATAATGCTTTTGACCTTGATGACTTGATTTTACAAACCGCATATTTGTTTAAGAATAATGCGGATATTCTGCAAAGCTGGCAGAACAGGATTCACTATTTACTGGTAGATGAATATCAGGATACCAATGCCATGCAATATGAACTGGTGAAAATGCTGGCAGAGAAGCGCCAGTGTCTAACCGCAGTCGGCGACGACGACCAGTCTATTTACGCGTGGCGAGGCGCCAAACCGGAAAACCTGGTGCAGTTGTCAAAGGATTTTCCGACCTTGAAAGTGATCAAGCTTGAGCAGAATTACCGTTCATCACGCCGTATTTTAAAACTGGCGAACGAACTGATCAAAAATAACCCGCATGTTTATGAAAAAAGACTGTGGAGTGATTTGGGTATGGGGGATGTGGTTCGCCTGATTCAGTGTAACAGTGAAGATGATGAAGGGGAGCGTGTCTGCATGGAATTGCAGTCACATAAAATACAGAACCTGACGAAATTTAAGCATTATGCCATTTTGTACCGTGGTAATTTTCAGGCACGGGTTTTTGAAACCTATTTGCGGGCCATGCATATTCCTTATGTGGTGAGTGGCGGAATATCTTTTTTTGAACGCACTGAAATAAAGGATATTGTCGCTTATTTACGTTTGCTGGTGAACCCGGACGATGATGCCGCATTTCTTCGTGTTATTAATACACCGCGGCGCAGTATCGGCGCGGCAACCCTGGAAAAGCTCGGCAAGTATGCCACAAAGCGTGAAGTCAGTATGTTGACTGCCTGTGGTGAAGTCGGTCTGGAAACAAAAGTTTCTAAAAGTGCATATAAAAATCTTGGTTTATTTACAGACTGGTTATTACGTTTATCACACCGCGCAGAGGATGAAACCGCAACCGTAATAACGCAGCAGCTACTGGATGATTTGAATTACGAAAGCTGGTTGCGTGAACAAAGTAAGGATATCGAGACCGCAGAAAGGCGCTGGCAGAATGTGATGGAGCTGATGGACTGGCTGGCAAGGCTGCAGAAAAAAGATGCTGAGGCCAGCGTTGCTGAACTAATGGCGCAGCTTTCACTGATGGATATCCTGCAGCGAAATCAGGATGACTCTGATCTGGATGCGGTGCAGTTGATGACCTTGCATGCTGCCAAAGGTCTGGAATTTCCTCATGTATTTTTAGTCGGTTTTGAAGAAGAGCTGATTCCGCATGCAACCAGTATTCAGGAAGATAATATTGAAGAAGAGCGGCGCCTTGCTTATGTCGGCATTACCCGTGCTGAAAAAAGCCTGACCATGACCATGGCACGTAGCCGAAAACGTTATGGCGAAAGAACAGTCTGTGAACCCAGCCGTTTTCTTGATGAATTGCCCGAGGATGAAATCGAATGGCTGGGGGGGAAGGCATCAAAAGAAAAAGCGACCCAGGACAAAGGCAAGGCGCATCTTGCCGGCTTAAAGGCACTGCTGGGTTGAATGACACAAACTGGCCACTAGCGGACTTTCAGGTACAAGCGGTTTTTTGCCGCGAAGGATGCAAAGAGCGCGAAGAAAAGCAAAAATCAGATCAAACTACTTATTGTTTGTACGCTACGCGCACAAAAAAATGTTTTTCTTTGCGTCTTTTGCGTTCTTCGCGGCAAATGTTTTTAATCTTTTAAAGGACAGCTAAGGCTCATTGTCGGTAGTTGCCCCAAGAATGTTTTTTATTACCTTGAATATCTCTATTGATATAGCCATTATTACTACTGGGTCATTGTAAGAAATGGTGATGAACAGTAATGTGACCGGTTTACCCTGGCCATTGCCTTACTCAGGAGAGCACGATGGAAGCAAAACTTTATTATCCCAACATGCAGAATTTCACCATGGACGTTAATGGTGAATCTATTCTATGTGATGGTGAAGGTTATCTGCTTGATCTTGAAGCCTGGTCGGAAGATTATGTGCGGGCTTCTGCCGAACGTGAAGAGCTGGAATTGAGTGATGAACACTGGCAGGTTATCTATTTTATTCGTGATTTTCATGAAAAACACGGAGTGCAGGCGCCGGTACGTGACATGATTAAGCATTTTAAAAAAGTCTGGGGCAAGGAGAAAGGCAGCAGTCGATATCTGCATCAGATATTTCCAAAAGGTGGTCCGCAAAAACAGGGAAACCGTCTCGCCGGTGTACGCAAGCCCAAAGGGGAGCACTAGTTCTGTTTTTGACTTTTTTGTTTTCTTTCAGGTCTGTGGAACCGGGTGAGTCTTTGCTATTAACCCGTGTTCCCCTTTAATACTGATAATGCGTACTGGCTCCAAATTTTCGTCTTATGTCTCTTAAAATGAGATAGACCCATGGCCATAACAGGGTGCTGGTAATGGTGGGCATAAAGTATAACCAGCTGTTGGGTGCGTGTCCGAGCATGCCGTCCACCCATAATGAAAGTAACTGTTTTAGTAATAACAGGAAGAAAATAACAATCGCCTGTTGCAGCAGTGATGCGACCCGCAGTCGTTTGTGCTGGATATGAATAACATAAATAACTAGTACCATGCCGATGGCATGTTGTCCCATGAGGGTTCCGTAACTGACATCCAGCAGTAAACCCGCAGTCCATGCTACGGTTACGCCTATTCTGGTCGGTAATGCCATCGCCCAGTAAATCAGTACCAGGGTAACCCATTCCGGTCTGAACATGGTGGCCCAGTCGGGCAGCGGCATAATCGATAGCATAAAAGCAGCAATAACCGTCAAGGAGCCTGTGCGCAGTGTTTTATTCACGATTGCTGCCTCTGCGCCGGTTGGTTTTTTTGTCCGGTTCAGCTTCGGCTGGCTTGTCTGTTTCTGAGGTCTCTGTCGGTTCTTGTTTTTCCTCGGGTTTGTTTCGCCACACCAGCAATACTTCACGACTTTTATCAAGCAGAGCATGGGGTTTGGCTTCGATTTTAGCGAATGGCTCACCTGCCGGGCGCTCAACTTTACTGATAATGGCTACCGGGAAATTGGGTGGAAAGGTGCCGCCAAGGCCGGAAGTGATGAGCAGGTCGCCTACTTTTATATCAGCATTATGTGGCAGGTGACGCAGGTTTAACTGGTCAATTTTACCACTGCCGAAAGCAATGGCGCGCAGACCGGTGCGATTAACCTGTACTGGTATCGCATGACTGACATCAGTGATTAGCATGGCGGTTGAAGATAGCGGGCCGACATGTACAACCTGTCCCATAATGCCGCGTGCATCAATAATCGGCTGGCCCTGATAAACGCCCTTATTGCTTCCTTTGTTGAGAATAATCAGCTGTCGGTAGGGGTCGACGTCAACATCGATGATTTCAGCGATCAATAAACGTTCAGTGGTTTTGGGTATAGCGCTTAACAGCTTGCGCAGCCGGTCGTTTTCCTTTTCCAGGATCTCCAGTTTCTGCAGTTGTACACGGTTTTCCAGGTGACGGGCCTGGAACTGGCGATTTTTTTCTATCAGAGTTTGCTGTGTGCTGAAGACTTCGTCCGACCAGTAATAAATACGGATGGGTAAATCAATTGTATATTGTAACGGGTATAACAGGGTGGAGAGTGTGCCGCGAACCCGTTCCAGTGACTTCCAGCGATGGTCAGCGGTCATGAGTATGATGGATGCGATCACAAGTACAACCATGCGCATGGTTGCTGACGGTCCACGAATAAATAAGGTTTGCATGCTTGTACCTTATGCAGCGCTGCAGGTTAGTGCAATGGTCTTACTGTGCATACTCTTGCCGGCTGTGGGGCATTATTCGACAGCGAGGAAGTCGCCTCCGTGCTGATCGATGAGCTCAAGCACCCGGCCACCGCCACGTGCTACACAGGTTAACGGATCTTCAGCCATGACTACCGGTAAACCGGTTTCTTCCATAATCAAGCGGTCAAGGTCACGTAATAATGAGCCGCCGCCGGTTAACACAATGCCACGTTCGGCAACGTCTGCGCCTAATTCTGGCGGGGTTTGCTCGAGAGCTGTTTTTACTGCACTGACAATGCCGTGCAGAGGTTCCTGCAGGGCTTCAAGAATTTCATTGCTGTTGAGAGAAAAGCTGCGGGGAATACCTTCTGACAGGTTGCGACCTTTTACTTCAATTTCCAGTAAATCCTTACCGGGGTAGGCGGTACCGATTTCGTGTTTGATCTTTTCTGCGGTGGCTTCACCAATTAAAATACCGTAATTGCGGCGTACATAATTGGTAATGGCATCATCAAATTTGTCGCCACCAACGCGTACCGAAGCGGAATAAACGATACCGTTTAAAGAGATAACCGCTACTTCAGATGTGCCGCCACCAATATCAAGTACCATGGAACCTTTAGGTTCATCAACCGGCATACCGGCACCGATAGCTGCTGCCATCGGCTCATCAATCAAATAAACTTTTCTGGCACCCGCACCGGCGGCTGATTCACGAATAGCGCGGCGTTCAACCTGGGTGGCTCCACAGGGAACACAAATTAATACCCGTGGGCTGGGACGTAAGACTTTGCTTTCATGTACCTGGCGAATAAAGTGCTGCAGCATTTTTTCGGTAATATTGAAGTCTGCAATGACACCGTCACGCATGGGGCGGATGGCGGTGATATTTTGCGGGGTACGCCCGAGCATGCCTTTTGCATCTTTACCGTAAGCTTCGATGGTTTTAGGGCCACCGGGACCGCGATCCTGACGAATGGCAACAACAGAGGGTTCGTTGAGAACGATGCCTCGACCGCGTGCATATATCAATGTGTTGGCAGTACCAAGATCAATTGATAAATCGTTGGAAAACATTCCCCGGAGACGATTCAAAAACATGAGTGTGCAGACCTTCTTTTTGTTCTTAAGGTGTGGCTCAAAAAAGACAGGGCAGGTTAGTTATGGCATTAAAAATACCTGACGAAACCATTTGAAAATTAAGAGCAACCTTGTTGGTTGTTATAATTATTCTCTAAAATATAGAGTTTTTTGTGCAAATTGCCATAAAACCGGCATCAAATTCCGCGTACTGTAGCAACCACGCTGCTATTGAGCAAGGATTATTCAGCATATGTTGGCTAGAATACGGGTTTATTTTCAAAAAAAGGGCATATTACGGGGAAGTTCGCGCTGCTGTCAGCATGCACTGGCTGTCAGGCGTGTGCCATCGGGGTTTTTCAGGACAACTGAGTCAGAATGTGCTAGCGTATCGCCCCGTTTTTGATGTTCTGTATTTAAACAAATTTATCCGGAGTTCCTGATGTCAATTGAGGTTGATGAAGTTAAAAAAATAGCCAGGCTGGCCTGCTTAAGTGTTGATCAGGCAGATGTTCAGGCTTATGCCACTAATTTATCTAATATTCTGGATCTGGTTGCTCAGATGGACGCGGTGGATACCACCGGCGTTAGCCCGATGTCACATCCGTTTGAGGCAGTGCAGCGGCTGCGTGAGGATGTGGTAACGGACACGAATCGTCGTGATGACTTTATGGCGATTGCGCCGCAAAGCGAAGACGGCTTATACCTTGTTCCTAAAGTAATTGAGTGAGTCCTGTACAATGAGCATGTATCACACTAAATCAGTAACCGAGTTGTCTGCCATGTTGCAGGCCGGTGAAGTCAGCAGCGTTGAATTAACGCAATATTTTCTGCAGCGTATAGCAAGCAGTGATGAAAAGTTAAACAGCTTTATCTCCGTGTGTGCAGACCAGGCCATGGCTCAGGCTGAAGCATCAGACAAGCTTTTAGCCGCCGGTAATGCACCTGTTTTAACCGGGGTTCCGATTGCGCATAAAGATATCTTCTGCACCGAAGGTGTTAAAACCAGTTGTGCATCAAAAATGCTGGATAATTTTATTTCACCCTATGATGCCACTGTGGTGAAAAATATGCGCAAAGCGGGCATTGTTATGCTGGGTAAAACCAATATGGATGAGTTTGCCATGGGCTCCTCCAATGAAACCAGTTATTACGGGGCAGTAAAAAATCCGTGGAACCTGGAAGCCGTACCCGGTGGCTCATCCGGAGGCTCGGCAGCGGCGGTCGGTGCGCGGCTTGCGCCGGCTGCTACCGGTACTGATACCGGTGGCTCTATTCGACAGCCAGCAGCCTTTTGCGGTATTACCGGTTTAAAGCCGACTTATGGTCGGGTCTCACGTTTTGGCATGATTGCGTTTGCCTCCAGTCTGGATCAGGCCGGGCCGATGGCACAAAGTGCCAGTGACTGTGCTCTGCTGTTAAATGCAATGGCCGGCTTTGATGAAAAAGATTCCACCAGTATTGAAAAAGAGGTGCCTGATTATTCTGCCGATTTAAATAAACCGCTGGATGGCTTACGTATTGGTTTGCCCAAAGAATATTTTGCGCACAGCGAGGGAGGTATTGATGCCCGGGTTGAAGCCAGCATTCAAACCGCGCTGGAGCAATATAAAGCAATGGGTGCCGAGTTGATTGAAATCGAGCTGCCGAACAGTAACTTATCGGTACCGGTTTATTATGTGGTTGCCCCGGCAGAGTGTTCTGCCAACCTGTCCCGTTTTGACGGTGTACGTTATGGTTACCGTTGTGAAGATCCTGAAGATTTAAATGATTTATATACCCGTTCTCGCGGTGAAGCTTTCGGCACAGAAGTACAGCGCCGTATCATGGTGGGAACCTATGCATTGTCGTCCGGTTATTATGATGCCTACTACCTGAAAGCACAGAAACTGCGCCACCTGATCAGTGATGATTTCAAAAAGGCGTATGAAAAGGTGGATGTCATTATGGCGCCGGTGACCCCGGAAACCGCTTTTAATATCGGTGAAAAAACCGATGATCCGATATCCATGTATCTTTCTGATATATTCACTATCGCGGTTAATCTTGCCGGTATTCCGGCGATGTCGATTCCAGTCGGTTTTGTTAATAATGATTCAGGTAAGAATATGCCGGTCGGTTTACAGATTATGGGCAATTATTTTGACGAGGCTAAATTATTGAATGTGGCGCATCAGTATCAGCAACAGACTGACTGGCACCGGCAAATGCCGGAGGAGTTCAAGTAATGAGTACCGCCACAACTAATGAATGGGGCAACTGGGAAGTTGTTATCGGCCTGGAAATACATGCCCAGCTTGCCACTAAATCAAAGATTTTTTCCGGTGCCAGTACTGCATACGGTGCCGAGCCGAATACCCAGACCAGCGTGGTTGATATTGCGCTGCCGGGTGTGCTACCGGTATTGAATAAAGAAGCGGTACACATGGCAGTGAAGTTCGGCCTGGCGATAGATGCGCACATTGGCGAACGTTCGGTGTTTGCCCGTAAAAATTATTTTTATCCGGACCTGCCCAAGGGTTACCAGATTTCACAGTTTGATCTGCCCATCGTTGGTGAAGGCCATATTGATATCGAACTGGAAAATGGCGAAAGCAAACGCATCGGCGTAACGCGTGCACATCTGGAAGAAGATGCCGGCAAATCACTGCATGAAGACTATGCAGGTATGACCGGAATTGATTTGAACCGTGCCGGTACGCCGTTACTGGAGATTGTTTCCGAACCGGACATGCGCAGCGCCTCCGAGGCCGTTGCCTACATGAAAAAAATACATACGCTGGTGCAGTATATCGGCATCTGTGACGGCAATATGCAGGAAGGTTCCTTCCGTTGTGATGCCAATGTGTCGGTACGGCCCAAAGGCCAGCAGGAATATGGTACTCGCGCCGAGCTGAAGAATATCAACTCATTTCGTTTTGTTGAACGTGCGATTAATATCGAAGTTGAGCGGCAGATTGATTTGCTTGAAGATGGCGGGAAAGTGGTGCAGGAAACCCGTTTATATGATTCGGTGAAAAATGAAACCCGCTCAATGCGCAGCAAGGAAGAAGCCAATGACTACCGATATTTCCCTGACCCTGATCTGCTGCCGGTGGTAGTTACGCAAGAGTATAAGGACCAGGTGCGTACCGAATTACCCGAACTGCCGGAGCAGAAGCAGCAGCGTTATATGGATGAATTAGGCCTGTCTGCCTATGACGCGGGCGTCATTACTGCATCACTGGCTTTATCCGGTTATTTTGAAATAGTTACTGAAAAAACAGGTGATGCCAAACTGTCAGCGAACTGGATTACCGGTGAGCTCTCGGCACGATTAAACCGTGAGGAAATCGACATTAGTCAGGTAACGGTTGATGCCCTGTCCTTTGCTGTTTTATTACAACGTATTATGGATAACACCATTTCAGGAAAAATTGCCAAAGACGTACTGGATGCCATGTGGCAGGGTGAAGGCAGTGCCGACGAGATTATCGAAAACAAAGGTTTGAAGCAGATTACCGATAGTGGCGCGATTGAAGCTTTTGTGGATGAAGTGATTGCCAAAAACCCGTCACAGTTCGAAGAACTGAAAGGTGGTAAAGACAAAATGATGGGCTTCTTTGTCGGACAGGTGATGAAAATGTCCAAGGGTAAAGCCAACCCGGCACAGGTGAATGAGCTCATCCGTAACAAGATGAAAGATTAAAAACATTTTAGCCGCGAAAAACGCAAAATATAAACACATGAAAAGATGTGCTTTTCCTTGCGTCATTTGCGGTCAGGGTTTTTCAGGGTTTTAATATGAACGAAGCAGAATTTCAGGAAATCGCCGAGCAGACCATCGAAGATATACAGGATGCTATCGACAATAGCAGTGCGGATATTGATTATGATGAGATCGGTGGCGTACTGACGCTTGAGTTTGAAAACAGCAGTAAAATAATTTTCAGCAAGCAGGCGGCGATGAAGCAGTTATGGATGGCGGCTAAATCCGGTGGTTTTCATTTTGATTATAACGAAACCAGCGGCCAATGGCAGTGTGATAGCGGCGACAATGAAGAGCTGTATAAAATGTTATCGTTATTAGCAAGTGAACAGGCGGCTGATGAAATAAATATTAGTCCGCCTTGATTTGAGGGAGTGAAGGGGAAAGGGTCAATTTAATAAATGATGGTTATTTAAGCTGCTTGAAAACAGATAAATTGACCGCAACCCCTTGATGAATTTTTTTGAAGTGATTATGTGGAGAAAGTTATGAGTGAAGAAATCATTAGGAATCTCGGCCCGTTGGCTGCCCTGGCAGGTACCTGGCAGGGTGATCAGGGTGTTGATATTTCAAGAATCAAAAGCAGGGAAACGGAAACAAAATTTCGTGAGAAAATTGTTTTTGAACCGTTAGGGCCGGTTAATAATGGGCCGCAGAAATTATTTGGCCTGCGTTATTCGATGACTGCATGGCGCCTGGGGGAAGATGATGCTTTTCATGAAGAACTGGGTTACTGGTTGTGGGACGGTGACCGTAAACAGGTTTTACGTTGTTTTATGGTGCCCAGAGGTGTGTTGATTAATGCTGGAGGTGATGCAGAAGCTGACAGTAAAAGTTTTCACCTTGAGGCCAGTGTCGGTTCGGAAACCTACGGTATTATGTCCAATCAATATCTGGATGAAACCTACAAAACCAGAAAATACGTACTGGATGTAAGCATTCATGATGACGGCAGCTTCAGCTATAAAGAAGATACGCAGTTATGGATACCGGTTAATGAAGCGATTTTTCATCATACCGACCAGAACACACTAACGAAAATATAAGCCATTTTAGTTGTCCTCTGCTTAATCAGTTTGTCTTGACTATATAATCAGGCAGAGGACTCAAAATGCTGAACAGTCAACAGAATAAATTCAGGCGCAATTTCCTATCACCCTTTAAACAAAAATTTTATTATTTAAAAAGCCTTCCCATTGCTTTGTTTTGCGGTATTAAACTGCTTGCTCTGGATGAGCATTTGTCTGTTACTACTGTCCCTTTTCGCTGGTTAAATAAAAATCCGTTTAACTCGATATATTTTGCAGTATTAAGTATGGCTGCAGAACTGTCGACAGCGGCACCGGCATTACTGGCGCTAAATAAAGTGGATGCGGATATCGCTTTTATTATTATTGATTTAAAAGCAGAGTTTACTAAAAAAGCACAGTCAAGAATTACCTTTACCTGTAACGATTATGGCAAGTTTAATGAAGCGCTTGCCTCATTAAAACAACCGGGCGATACGATAACCGTTACGGCCGAAACCGTTGCTAAGGATGCGGACAATAATGAAGTTGCTGTGTTTTATTTTACCTGGTCTTTTAAAATAAGACAGGGATCTCTGAACACCTTCTCATAAAGCGCTGTCCTGTTTTAGAAAATATCTTTTCCTGAATAAAGGGTTGGTTTTTTTAATCATCCGGCTATAAATATTAACGGTTAAATCATTCGAAAAAATTAAGTTTATGGCAAACTGTTCTATTATTAAATAATCGATACATTGCTATCGATGAATAACTGCTATCAATGCATACTCCTCGATTGCAGCCAAATGGTAAAAAATAATAATATGTAATCTGCAAGTTAAGTAGTGCTGTTGTCATTTGCATTCACCAGGAGCGAATGTTTTCGTCAATTATTGCATTAACCATACTTGGACCAAATTTAAACCTTATTCTTAACGGCTATCACATCTATGTGGTAGCGATAATAACGGGAATTATTCTGATGAAAAAACAAACGAATTCAAATTATCCAGCGGCTGTTATGTTAATAACAGCAATATTATCTGTTTCATCATGTGGTGGTGGCAGTAGCAGCAGCAGTGATCCTGCTGGTGAGACTCCTGCTGTAACGACTTACACCGTCGGTGGTACTTTGACTGGATTGGCTACTGGTGCCAGTATCAGTTTAAGCAACAACGGTGGTAATACCTTAACGCTAACGGCAGATGGCAGCTTTACCTTTAATACACCATTGGCAGATAATGCCAATTACACAGTATCGATAGCGGCGCAACCGATGTCACCTTACCAGACCTGTACCTTAAGCGGTGATAGTGGCGTAATATCGGGTGACAATGTGCAGGCAGTGACGGTAGTTTGTACCACCAATAGCTATACAGTGAGTGGTTATGTCAGCGGCAGCGGACTTAGCGGATCCGGCAACAGCGTTACGCTGCAGAACAATGCTGGTGATGATGTAACGCTAACAGCAAACGGTATATTTAGTTTTCCTGCTGCGCTGTCAGGCACTACCTATAGTGTAAGCGTATCCGCTCAGTCCACATTTCCTTCGCAGACATGTACGGTCACCGGTGGTAGCGGCACTCTGGAAGGTGGAGATGTAACCGGTGTTTCTGTCGAGTGTATAAGAGACAGCTTTACCGTGAGCGGCACACTCACTGCACTGGCCGTTGGCGCCAGTGTCACATTACAGAACAATGGTGGTGACAACCTGGTGTTGACCAGTGATGGTAATTTCAGCTTCCCTGTAGCGATTGCTGATGGTGGTACTTACAACGTTACTGTACTGACGCAACCATCGTCAACCGTGCAGAATTGCGGGGTAAGTAATGCAAGCGGTACTTTCAGCAGCAGCAATGTTAATGATGTGTTAGTGGTATGCGTAACCGATACCTTTGTGAATGGTTTTGTTGATAGCGGTCAGCTTATTGCTCAAGCAGCCACCGGTGGTGTCGGCACGATGGAAGTTACCAGAGGTGTTGCGGTTGGTGATATTGATGGTGATAGTGATCTGGATCTGATCGCTGTTGGCCGGCTAGGACAGGATGGCGAGACTTATCTTAATGATGGCAATGGTGTGTTCACCAGTTCACAGGTGCTGAATGCGACCCTGTCGGTGACAAGGACAATAAAAGCTGTCGCCATGGGCGATATTGATGGTGACAATGACCTGGATGTGGTGTTAGTTGGTTCAGGTTCGGACGGTGGTACCCTGGTTTATACCAACAGCAGTGGTACTTTAACCGACAGTGCTCAGGCTCTGGGCACGACCTTCGATTCCAGTGCCATTGCTCTTGGTGACATAGACGGTGATGGTGACCTGGATATCGTGGTTGGTAATGCCTTTAATTCATATACTACTAACGCAACTACTCCCAACCGGGTTTATACCAACGATGGTTCAGGTGTCTTTAGCGACAGCGGTCAGGCTCTGGGTCTTAGTAATACTCGCGCTGTTGCCCTTGGTGATTTGAATGGTGACGGCGATCTGGATCTGGTGGTCGGTAATGCAGGTATGGCCAATTGGGTTTATTTCAACAACGGTAGTGGCACTTTTACTGAAAGTGCCGTTAACTCAGTACTGGCAGCAGAGAGCGCGTTTACTTCCTCCCTGGCGCTGGGTGATGTGGATGCTGATGGTGATCTGGATCTGGTGGTAGGCAACTTAAATGCTGTTAGTAAAATTTATTTAAACGACAACAATACCGGCATCTTCGTTGAAAGCCCGCAGGTACTGGCATTTGGCTCTACTACATCCGTCATCCTTGCTGATCTGGATGGTGACACCGATCTGGATCTGGTACTGGGTAATTCGGATGCCAGCAGTTTAATCTATATCAATGATGGCACAGGTGCTTTCACCGAACACGCTACCAGCAGCGCACTGGGTAGCTTTAATCTTCAAGCCATGGCTATTGGTGATCTGGATGGTGACAATGATCCGGATCTGGTGACAGGTAACGGGGAAAACAATATTTCTGATCCCGGTAAGGACAGGGTGTTCCTGAACCAGACTAACTGATATTGAATCATTCAAGCTGATAACACAAAGGGCCGGTTTTACCGGCTCTTTGTTATTGTGCAGTATATTCTGTGTTACTGATGAGTATCGGGTAAAACACCATGGCTGACAATAAAACCGGAAGAGATACAGATATTCGGTTCATGAAACGTGTTCACTGTGCCGGCTGGTTTGTACTTATTGAATGACGGGATAAGTTTCAAAGTCGTTGTACAGCTGCTCCCAGTCAGCCAGCTTGTTGTTCTCGATCCTGTTCAGCCAGTAGGCTGTCAGATTTTTTCTGGCATTGCCTGTTACTGTATAGATCGTCTGTAATTGCTGCAAAATGATTTGACTGTTTTTGACATCACCCAGCTGGTGGCGGATAAACAGTGCGCGCAGGTACTTGTCCTCAGCATCCCTGAAATTTTCTGTAGTCATATCTACGGCTGCGGACTGTGTCAGGGTTGCTGCGATTGCCGGTCTGTCTGCCAGCTTACGGGAGATGGCCAGTGATTGTTGTAAAAGCTCGAGTTTGGTCTTTGCCGGTTCAGTTAATTCGGCTTTAAAGCGATAGATGATGGCCTGATGGGATGGTTTCTTTTCAGTGCTGCGTTTCAACTCGTTTTTATATTTGCTTAACCATTGCTGCCTGTCTTCTGCATTTTCCAGAAAAGAAATTTTTGTTCGGTTTTTAAGGGCAGCAAGTTTTATGTTTGCATTGTTGCTGGATAGTAACGGCTCCAGTTTCTGCAGGGCGCTGATATATAACCCCTGTTTTATCGCCAGTGTTGATTCAAGCAAGTACAGGTGTTCATTCAGTTCATTAAGTGATGCCTGCTTAATGACAGCTTCAGCTTTGAGTAAATATTGAGCTGCCGGTTTATTATTGTTGATAGCCATCAGTGACTTGGCAAGATTTAAGGTGCTTTTGGCAATGCCTGTCTGGTTATCAATACTGCGGTATTGCAGCAGTGCTCTTTCAAAAAGCTGTATTGCTTTTTGATAGTTGTTGTTATTGTATTGTTCAATACCAGTGTTCAGTAAATTTTCCGGTGAACTGATGGATGCAGGGACCGGTTTTTCCACTTCTACGCTGGCGCATGCGTACTGCAGAATTACCAGCAGTACCAGCAGTAGCTTGTTTGTCATTGAAAAATAATTCATTAATGTAATTGGTATTGCCTATTCCGTAGCATCCGGAGAAGTTAATGTCTGTTTGTTTTTTTCGGGTATGCTGCTGGAAAGTGGCCAGATCTTCTGTGTTGCTTTTATTGTTTTATCAGCTTCATCCAGCAGGGGTTTAACCTTATCGGTGAGTTCCGGAATTTCATCGACCTGTTGCTGAACACTGCTTAACAGGACAGATGTTTGCTGAATCAGTGTTTTTGTCTGTTGTGTAATATCTTTTAAATTAGTCGTGGTTGTTAATATATCCCGGGTTATATCATCGTTGAATAAGACATTACCGGCAGGGCCCTGACCTTTTTTTATCTGTTCGGTTATTGTGATCAGATTATTACTTAAACTGGCGAGGTTGCTGATATTTTCACTAACCTGTTGTGGATCAATTTCCTGCAGGATGGCATTCATTTTCTTAATCGAGTCCTGAAGTGCGGTTAAAACAGGTTCGAATTTTCCTATCAGTTTAATCAGGTTGACCGATTCATTGATGGCTATGTAACTGCCGTCTTTGATCACCGGCAGGTGTGCTGAGCCTACGGATATTTCAATAACTGACTTGCCCAGTAAGGCAAATTTAAAGTTTAACAGTTCTGCAACAGAGTCAGTGCGAATCAGCTTTTGATATTTTTTAAGAATCGACATGGTGATTACGACTTCATTGTTATCGGTAATATTGACGTCGCTAACCGTGCCGATTTCTAATCCGGAAATAATAACATTGGTATCTTTATTGACTGCCTGTATAGAACTCATGGTTGCAAACAGGGTAAAGTCTTCTTCAAAAAGATTCTGTGTTTTCTGGGAAGTAAATAACAGCCAGATCAACATGGCAACAGCTATCAGTACAAATGTACCGGCAAGTTTCTCCTGTGCTGAGTAGCTCAGGCGATGTATATAGTGTGCTTGCGTTCTTTTTCTGTTGTTTGGCATTAAAGGATCACATATTTTTCTGGATAAAGTTTTTTACTGCCGATTCCTTGCAGTTTAATATTTCCTTTGTTGAGTTAAATAGATAAACATGGTCTTTGTCAGTGAAAATAATTCTATCAGAGTTCTTTGTGGCATATGATATATCATGAGTTACCATTATAAGTATTAATCCTTTTTTTACCTGATTTTCCAGAAAAGCAGTAAATGGTTTTTTGCTGTCTTCATTAAAATGTGCATAGGGATTATTCAGTGCGAGTACATCAGGTTGCAGTAATAGCGCCCTGGCAATAGCAATTTTGTAGCGGTGCTCTTTCGATATATAAGCCGGCAGGTCATCAAGGTTTATCTCAGGGTCAATTTCTTCCAGGAGTTCCAGTGCTTTTTCGACTAAAAGCTCTTTATTAAGTTTTTTATCAATTTGATGGTACAGAGCGGGTATTAAGGTGTTCAGTAAACCATTGTTGGCTGATAATAATGCAGTGTCAGCATGCACATAAGCGACTTTGGTGCGAATTTTGACCCAGTCACTCGCGCTTAATTGCGAGGTATTGATGCCGTTGATAATTACTTTTCCTGAAAGCGGGTCTTCAATGCCGCAGATGGTTTTCAGCCAGTGCGCCTTGCCGGTGTAGTTGGGACCGATGATACTGACAATTTCGCCTGCACACAGTTCTATATCCAGTGCATTACCTGCATACTGAAAAGCCGGGTCGCCGGGGATCAACTGCTGGCATTGAATAATAGGCTGTTTTTCCATGCTGGTTTCTAGATAAATATAGCGAATGTCAGTAAGCCATCAATGGCAAATAAAAAACTTAAACTTTGCACTATCGAAGCTGTTGTCCGCTGTGGCAGCTCGGTGGGTGAGTTCTGTACACGCAGTCCGTTATAGCAGGCCACCGTTGCGATTACAAAACCGAATACAAGGTTTTTAACCACAAAGATACTGACAAAATACGGTGTAATCGAGTTGTTTATTTTGTAGATAAAACCGAAGTGAGCCGGATTAACAAAAAGGGCGCTGATGATAATGCCTGTGAGTAAAGCAATAACGGTAAAGTAGACGGTAATGGCCAATTGTGAAATGGCCGTGCTTATTATTCTGGGGGCAACCAGGTAATCGTTGATATTAATTCCTAAATATTCCAGTGCTTCGATTTCACCGTGTAATTTCATATTACCAATGTCCACAACGATCGCTGATCCGGTCCGGCTGATAATAATAATAGCGGCCAGAAAAGGGCCAACGCTTAAGCAGATAATGGTAATGAGCAGGTTAATGATATCCTCGGTGCCGCCCAGAGAGTTCGTTATGGAGATCAAGCGGAAGGTAAAAAGAAAACCGGTTGCCAGGCCCAGAAAAGTAATTGTTGGCAGCGCATCCACGCCGGTAAATATAATTTGTGCTACTGTTGTAGAATAACTTCGAGAGTTGAATATATGGTTTTTGCTGAACCAGTCACGTAATGCCAGGGTGCTGAACGTCATTAAATTGATGACGTATAATATGCTGCGGATGAGTTTTCGACCCGGCCAGCCGAATAGTGTGTTGATGCTGCCGGTAATAAGGCTGGTTGTGTGTGTGACTGACATAAATAGAACTCAACTATACTTTAAAATATCTATATTGATGTCTGAAAATTGTATTAAATATATCATGATATCGCGTTTTAAGTTGCGCGAAATATGTGCATAATTATCCTATGCTGAGATCCCTTTTAAAATTAAGTTCTGTAGTATTATTTTTGTTGCTGTTAAGTACACAATTTGTGCGCGCTGAAACAAAACTGTACCAGTATGACGGTAAGTTGCCGTTTGTGCAGATGATGCTGAACATGATGGTGGCAATGGGAATATTAGACAGGCTGCCGGCAAATGCTGCTTATGGCGGTTATGGGCGATCTGCTTATCCGTCATCTCTCTGGTCGAGCCTGATTAATCCCTATGCGAAAAATAATCCATATCTTCGGGCGCTGGCCATGCGGGGTATTACCCCGGGGTCGTCATCTTTTCCGATGCAGAATATGTATGGCAACAACCCCTTTGTGCGTTCACCGTGGCTGCAATCGCCCTGGTCACAGTCAGCCCTCAATTATCCTGATGCAGCGGGTATCAGCCCGCTTTGGGGCAGCCCAAGCTGGGGTGTATTGCCCTATAACAGTTACACGGAAAACTCGTATTCGCCTTATGCTTATGCTGGTGATGGTGTCTCCGATTTAAGTGGCTGGGTTAATGAGCCGTGGGAAGAATCTGCCTGGAATTCAAGAACCGGTTACTATGATAAAAATTACCCGCGCCAGCATGATGCATACCGGGAAAATACAGCATCGACTGCTTCTACAACTGTGCCACTGGTACAGAATTTTAATTACAATGTGCCGGAAAACAAGCCGCAAAGTAACGGCCTTAATGACAAGCTTAATCATAATACTGCTGAAAGCCGCTCACCTCTGGCCAGGCTGGTACGGCCCGATGCAAGACAGAGTGATATAAATCAATCTCGCTCATTACCGTCAAGACAGGGGGAGGCTGCACCGCAGCAAAGGCCATCACCTTTACATAAAAGATATAAAGCCAGGCATGCACCCGTGCAAAAAGCCTGTGTTACCGAGTTCTGTGGTTTGAAAATACCGGATCTGAATGGTTTATGGGTTGCGCAAAGTGGTGAAATGCTGGGCATAAAAAACCATCGTTATTTATGGAGTGATGGCGATTCGCGTTATTTAACCGGTCAGCTGAAAATACAGAATGAATATTTGCTGGCCAATGTTGATGGCCATGAACAGGTCATGCGTTTTAAATATAAGCTGGCAGGCAACCGTTTGCTGACCATGCAGCCGGATGGTGTAATTCGGGAATTTGTGCGTATGCCGCGTGGACAGTTACAGCAGCAGTACAGGAATTATTAGCCAGGGCTATTGGTGTTAAGTCGCTCTGGTTATTAAAAGACTCCGGCCCAGGTAGTATTAAACGGTGAGAGTTTTTAATGCAGAAGGATTAACTCCACCTCAGTCATATTATTTTCCTGTTGAGTAAACGCGCGCATTTCCAGAACACCTTCAGTGTTCAGTGAAACAATGATATAAAAAGCATCTTTATAACTGCTTTCTTCAATGTCCATTTGTGATGGTAACGCACTGGCGGTTGGGTGGGAGTGAACAATGGCGAATAAACGCTGATGTTTCTCCCGCATTTTTTTGATGGCGTCAATCTGTTGCGGCGCATCAAGTAGAAAACGGCAGTGAGGAGTTTTTGAGATATTATTAATCGGGTAGTAACTTTTATTATCTGATGTATCGCTGCCGATTAATCCACAGACTTCAACATCAGGATTTTTTTGTGCATGTGTCAGCAATTTATTTACTAGCGGGCGGGGCAGGTAGATTGCGGGTTCTGTAAATGACATATTTGAAATTGAGTTTTAAGTTATAAATCAAGTTATAAGTTATAAGTTATAAGTTTTATCATCGCTGTCCTGTTAATTTTGTTGTTGCATGTGTTATCGGGCCTTTTTGAGGCATAAATTACCAGCGCTTTCTGTGACCCGCTATAAACACGTCCGTGTGCGCTCGAATACCGCATCCATGCGGCATACGGTCGCAGCAAGCGCTGCTAATTCATGCATTTCACCGTTAATGCGAAAGCAGTGAGGTATTATATTGTCCTTTACTTGCAACTTATAACTTACAATTTATAACTTTAATACTTCTGTTTCAGCCCGGCATACCGGACAGTTTTTATCCTTGTTTAATTTCATGCTGCGCCACTGCAGGGCAAGGGCATCAAAAATCAGTAGTCGATTCTGCAGTGTTTCACCGAGTTTGCAAATCAGTTTTATTGCTTCCAGTGCCTGCATGCTGCCAAGTATACCAACGACCGGTGCCAGAATACCGTTATCACTGCAGTTGGTGTTTTCTTCACCACCTTCTGTATATAAACAGGCATAGCAGGCACTGTTGCTTTGCGTTAAATCAAAAACACTGATCTGGCCCTCATACTGAATAGCGGCAGCCGATATCAGGGCTGTTTTTTTTGTTACACATGCACGATTTATTAAAAATCGTGTTGCAAAATTATCGGTTGCATCAATAACACAGGAGGCATTGTCGAATAATGCTTCAAGTTTGCCTAGCGAAAGTTTCTTATTGATACAGTGGATGGTGATTTCAGGATTAATCGTCAGTAAAGTTGCTTTTGCCGATTCAGCTTTGCCGGTACCGATGCTGCCGGTGTTGTGTACAATCTGGCGTTGCAGGTTACTGCTGTCAACCGTATCAAAATCAACCAGGGTTAATGTGCCCACGCCGGAGGCCGCCAGATAGAGGGCTGCAGGGCTTCCCAGGCCGCCCAGTCCCATAATGACGACATGTGCATTTTGTAGCTGCTGTTGCCCTTCAATGCCAAACTGTGGCAGCATAATCTGCCGGCTGTAATGCAGCATTTGTTCATCGTTAAATGTGATTTTCTGGTTTGGCATTGTAAAAGAAAGTTTGCAGGAATCAGTTAAAAGCAGAATAAAATCATAGTATTCAAAGATAACATTATTTAAAAATTACTGCCAACTACAGCGTTATCTTTCCCGCTGTCATCCGGGTGTGTCCTGACAAATCCTGTTTTTGCTCAATAGCGGTAAATTTGTTTTTCACAAAACAATCATATACCGGCTGTTTCTGATTGTAACCATGTTCAATAATCAGCCAGCCGTTGGCTGTCAGGTAGTGTCTGGCAAACAGGCATAGATGGTTAATATCATCCATGCCGGTGCTGCCGGAAGTGAGAGCACTGTGTGGTTCAAAGCGTACATCACCGGTGCTTAAATGCGGGTCATTATCAGCAATATAAGGCGGGTTGCTGATGATGACATCGAAATCATGTGCTGTAATGTTATCAAACCAGTTACTGTGAACAAGCGTTATGCTGTTTTGCAGTTGCTGGCAGTTTTTTTTTGCCAGATTCAGCGCCGGTTCTGAAATATCACTGGCAAAAATTTTCCACCCAGGTCTTTCGCTGGCAATGCTGATGGCGATCGCGCCGCTGCCGGTTCCCATATCCAGTAATTTTATCTGCTTATCGCCGGAGAATTTTTCAAGGGTGAATTCGATAAGTGTTTCTGTTTCCGGGCGTGGAATCAGGGTGCTGTTGTCGACGAAAAAATCCAGTGACCAGAACTCACGGCTACCGGTTAAGTGTGCCAGTGGATGACCGCGGCGGCGCTGTGCAATTAACTGGAAATAACGTAACTGCTGGTCTTTATCCAGTTGTTTCTCCGGCCATGTTAACAGTTGTGCGGTATTGCATTGTAAAACAAATGATAACAGCAGCTGTGCGTCCAGTAGGTCGCTGGGGCTGGATTCACTGAGTTGTTCGCTGCCCTGAAGTACTGCCTGCTGCCTGTTCACAGTTATGGTTTTTTGCCTAGCCAGCAGCTGTTATCAGCGTTGCAAAAAAAACGCTTAATCATTAGCCAGTGAAGCAAGCTGTTCAGCCTGATATTCATTGATGAGTGGTTCGATAACCTGTTGCAGTTCGCCCTGAATAATTTCATCCAGTTTGTACAGGGTCAGGTTAATGCGGTGATCGGTAACACGCCCCTGAGGATAGTTGTAAGTGCGAATGCGTTCAGAGCGGTCACCACTGCCAACCAGACTTTTTCTTGTTTGTGCCTGTTCTGCCTGTTGTTTTTCGATTTTGGCATTCATGATGCGTGACTGTAACAGCGACATTGCCCGCGCTTTGTTTTTATGCTGAGAACGTTCATCCTGACATTCCACTACCGTGCCGGTTGGAATGTGAGTCAGACGTACCGCCGAGTCTGTTTTGTTGACGTGTTGTCCACCTGCACCGGAAGCGCGGT
>JAJRUQ010000160.1 GCA_024277705.1 Gammaproteobacteria bacterium | reverse complement strand
GGTATCTCGATGTACTTCACGTTGGTTAATCAGTGATTTTTTACTCTCATGCACAAATTCGATGGGATCTTCAATGGTAAGAATATGCCCGTAATGATTTTCATTAACATAATTCACCATGCCGGCAAGCGTGGTTGATTTTCCTGAACCGGTTGGCCCGGTCACCAACACCATGCCACGAGGAGTATTGGATATGTCTTCAAAAATCTTCGGCGCCTGCAGTTCTTCCAGGGTTAATATTTTTGAGGGAATCGTCCGAAATACCGCACCGGCACCCCGGTTATGGTTAAACGCATGCACCCTGAAGCGAGCCAGCCCCGGGATTTCAAATGAAAAATCCGTTTCCAGATATTCTTCATAGGTTTTGCGCTGCTTGTCATTCATGATGTCATACACCATGCCATGGACCTGCTCATGATCCATCGGGTCAACGTTAATACGGCGCACATCGCCGTCAACACGTATCATTGGCGGCAGGTCTGCCGACAGATGCAAATCCGAAGCTCCGTTTTTCACACTAAAAGCAAGTAGCTGAGCAATATCCATCAAATCTCCCCTGTTGATCTATCTGTTTCTATTTTTTATTGATGACTCTCCTATTTATAGCTAAATTTCTGCCTAGTTTCTGCATTCGGCCACTATTTCATCAATATTTTTGCAATATAAAGGCTTTGTCAGCCAATTCATTGAATATGCTAAAATCTCCCCCATAAATATATCCATCCAAATCAAGTAGCAAGCGAGAGTTTTATGCCCACAATAGGATTCATTGGCGGCGGCAATATGGCAAAAAGCCTGATAGGCGGGCTGATTACTGCCGACATAGCCGCCACTGACATTACTGTTGCCGAACCCGACAATGAACAGCGCCAGTTGCTTGAGCAAACATGGAAAATCAACACCTGTGCAGATAACAATGTGGTTCTTCAGTGCGATATTATTATCCTCGCAGTAAAACCACAGCTGCTCAAAACGGTCTGTGAACAGCTCGATTCCGGTAACGACAAGGTCAAACCCGGGCTTTTTATTTCTATCGCTGCCGGTGTAAAAAGTACCGATATCAATCGCTGGCTGAATAATAATGATGCCGGAAAATATTCTGCAATCGTACGCTGCATGCCCAATACACCCTCATTACTGCAATGCGGTGCTGCCGGTTTGTTTGCCAATGAACAGGTCAGCGAACAGCAGAAAAAACAGGCTGAAAACATTATGCAGGCGGTCGGGCTGGTTATCTGGGTTAAGCATGAAGAGCAGTTAAACGCCGTAACCGCCGTGTCCGGTAGCGGACCGGCTTATTTCTTTTTAATGATGGAAGCGATGCAAAGTGCCGGGGAAACACTCGGCTTGTCTGCCGAAGTTGCGCAAAAGCTGGTTTTACAGACGGCTCTGGGGGCTGCACGCATGGCAATTGAAAGCGATATCCCTGCTGCTGAACTGCGCAAAAAAGTTACCTCTGCCGGCGGCACCACCGAACAGGCAATTTTAAGTTTCCAGTCTGATCACTTTCAAGAAATAGTACAGAAAGCATTAACCGCTGCCAGCAACCGCTCTGTTTCACTCGCAGAAGAACTTGGCGCAGAATAACAATAATATCAACAGACAGTACAGGCATTCATCATGAGTCAGGATAATCCTCTTATTTTTTTAATTGATACGGTGTTCAGTATTTATATTGCCATCATGTTGCTGCGATTTATCCTGCAACAGGTAGGCGCAGATTTTTACAATCCAGTATCACAGTTTGTAGTAAAAATAACACAACCGGTGGTTAAAGTGTGCCGCCGAATGGTTCCCAGTGCTGGCAAGATTGATACTGCCACACTGCTGCTGGTTATTCTTTTAATGTTGATAAAAATGGTGCTGCTATTAAGTATTGCCGGCTACCCGATTAACCCCGGACAACTGCTTAGCAAAAGTTTATACGACCTGGTGTCGTTAACCTTTGATATTTTTATCTTTGCATTATTTATCCAGGCCATTTTAAGCTGGGTAAATCCTGACCCCTACCATCCTGTCAGTAGTATCTTGCGCAGCCTGACACATCCCGTACTTCGCCATATACAAAAATACATACCACCGATTGGTGGTATTGATATCTCAACACTGGTTGCACTGATTGGTTTAATGTTTATTAAACGTGTGGTTTTACAATTATTTCAACTGCTGTAATAATATTTCACATCCTTTTCCAGCAAACAACACCATTGGTGCAACCACCGCTATTGAGCCTTAAGGGAAGTTTTAAGTTACAAGTTGTAAGTTTAAAAACATAAATCAAAAGAAGCATGTTAAACATAAGCTTATCCAGTTTTTGACTTTCTACTTATAACTTAAAACTTATAACTTACAACTTATCTTCCTGGCCGTTGTGTGACATAAACCATTGTGTAATGTAACAGTTCAGGCTTTCATCATTACAGCTTATTTAACCAGAGAATTCAGGTCAAAAATCGGCAGTAGTATCCCCAGCACTATCATCAGCACCATCAATCCCATGGCCAGAATGATAATTGGTTCCAGAATACCTACAATATAGGCGATAAGCGTTACCTGTTCCCGCTCCAGTTGAACCGAGGCGCGCTCCAGCATTTCCTCCAGTTTGCCACTGTTTTCACCACTGGCGATTAGCTGCAGTGTCATCGGTGGAAACAATTTGCTGAGCTCCAACGCATTTTTAATACCACTGCCTTCACGTACCCGGTCGGTGGCTTCTAAAATCGCCATTCGCATTGGCAAATTAGCCACCACTTTTGCTGAAATTTTCATGGCTTCCATAACGGTCACGCCACTGCCGGTCAAAATACTGAAGGTACGGGTAAACAGGGCCGCATTCAGCCCTCTTACCAGGCGCTGTATGATCGGTAGCCGAAACAAAAATAAATGGTATTTCATGACAAATGCCGGCCTCGTCAATAACACCTGAAAGCCGATGAAGGCAGCGATAATAAAAAACAACAGCAACATGCCGTAATCTACCACAAAATCACTCATGGCAATTAAAGTCAGGGTTAAACCCGGCAGAGTCTGGCCGGTATCTTCAAAAACGGAAACCACCTGAGGCACAATACTGGTCATCATGAAAACGACAATAGCAATGGCAAAAACAGATAAAAATGCGGGGTAGATCAGCGCCTGCCTGACCTTACCCTGAATTTCCTGCCGACTTTCGGTGTAATCAGCCAGTCGCTCCAGCACCGTATCAAGATGCCCCGACTGCTCACCTGCGTCTACCGTTGCCCGATATAACTCAGGAAATACTTTCGGATAATCAGCAAGCCCGGTCGCCAGTGAATGGCCCTCCAGTACACGTGAGCGAATAGCAAACAACATACTTTTAATGCGTGGTTTTTCAGTCTGATTGGCAACCGCTGCCAGGGTTTCATCCAGCGGTAACGCGGCCTGAATCAAGGTCGCCAGTTGCCGCGTTAACAGAGCCAGCTCGGTCGCACTGATGCTGCGCTGAAATATTTGTAAAGAAGCAATACCGCCACCTTTACTGGCATTTGCTTTTTTCCTGCTTTCGGTGATTTCTAAAGGGGTCAGTCCTTTGTCACGCAAAATCTGGCGTACCTGACGCGCCGTATCCCCTTCAACAACGCCCTTAAGCTCTTTGCCTCTCTTGTCCAGTACGGTGTAATCAAATGCAGCCATGTTTAAAAACAGGAAAAAATAAAAGCCGAATGGTGAAGACTCAATACCACCGCAACTGAACGTATTGTTTGTTGTTTGTTTTTGACTATTGGCTATTCACTGTGGTTAATCGTCTCGGCTCACACGTAACACTTCCTCCAGAGAAGTATTACCCTGCAGGATCATTCTTTTACCATCCTGGCTTAAACTGGGAGTGATGGTACGGGCATATTGTTCCATTACCTGCTCACCGTCGCCTTCGTGAATCATGTTTTGCAACTGTTTATCAACCGGAATAAATTCATACAGGCCACTACGTCCTGAATACCCCAGATGATTACATTCTGCACAACCCACAGGACTGTAAATAACGGTTACATCATCCTGATCCATACCCAGCCATTCACGTTCTTTTCTGGTAATTTCATGCGGTTTCTTGCAATGCGGGCACAGGTTACGCACCAGCCGCTGCGCCATCAAACCAATTAAACTGGAAGCCAGTAAAAATGGTTCTACGCCCATGTCACGTAACCGGCTGACAGCACCAATAGCACTATTGGTATGCAGTGTTGATAGTACAAGATGTCCGGTCAAACTGGCCTGCACTGCAATAGAAGCCGTTTCCAGATCCCGGATTTCACCGATCATTACAACATCGGGATCCTGCCGCAGGATAGATCGCAGACCTTTTGCAAAAGTCATATTAACTTTGGTGTTTACCTGCGTCTGACCAATGCCATCAATGTAATACTCAATCGGATCTTCAACCGTGAGAATATTCCGGGACTTGATATTTAATACCGTCAAACCGGCATACAATGATGTCGTTTTACCGGAACCGGTGGGACCGGTGACCAGAATAATGCCATGCGGTTTATGCAACAGATGATGGAAGTTTTCATGCACACTTTTTGACATACCCAGCTGCGCCAGATCCAGACGACCCGCCTGTTTATCAAGCAAACGCATGACCACGCGCTCACCGTAACCCGACGGCAGGGTGGAAACACGAACATCAACACCACGGCCGGCTATACGTAATGATATGCGACCATCCTGCGGCAGCCTTTTTTCGGCAATATCGAGTTTTGCCATCACTTTAATTCTGGAAATAACCAGTGGCGCAATATTGCCCGGCGGCTGTAATATTTCACGCAACAAACCGTCGACACGAAAGCGTACGCGCATACGATTTTCAAAGGGTTCGATATGGACATCGGAAGCACTGACTTTTATCGCTTCACTTAACAGGGCATTGATTAAACGAATGATGGGAGCATCATCGTCAGCTTCCATCAAATCTTCGGGCTCCAGTGTTTCGGCCAGTTCTTCCAGATTCAGTTCATCACCGACACCTTCCATCATCGCCATTGCCTGATCACTGCCCTGCTCATAAGTCTGCGCCAGCAGTGCAATAAAGGGTTCTTCAGCAATGGAACTTAAATTGACTTTTCGATGAGTAATGCGGCCAACTTCTGCAATGATAACCGGAGCAGGGTTGTTATAGTGCAGCAGGTTAACGCTATCGTCTTCAATCTGCCCGATTAGAACACCATGGCGCTTGGCAAAAGCATACGGCAGGATGATTGCCGTTATCGGTTTGATGGATTCAGCAGCAGACGGTACAACGGCTTGTACTGCCGGTTTTTTAAACTCGTCAACAACGGCTTCAACGATATCAGAAGAATTCGTCATCATCCCAGCCATTATCCTGCTTAACGTCCTGTTTTATCTCCTGCTCCGGCTCATCATCACCATATTCGTCTGAACGTGCTTTCGCATTTTCAACATGCTGCTTCGAACGGTCCAGATCATTCATATCAGGAAGTTTCGGCGCAGCACCATCGAGCAAACCATAACTTTCATTATCCTTATCATAAGGTTCACTTTCAATACCGCGAAGATAATTATATTTTTCACTGGTCACAAACGCCGCATCTTTATGGTCACGCAG
>JAJRUQ010000159.1 GCA_024277705.1 Gammaproteobacteria bacterium | reverse complement strand
CATCATTCTTGTCATTATTGGTATGGCACTTAATACCTTATCACTGCACTGGTCAGCGCTGGAACCATTGCAAAATTTTCACCTGACACCTGATCTGGTTTTATTTATTTTTTTACCCGCCCTGATTTTCGAGTCAGGATTGAACCTTAACGCCCATCAGCTCATTAAAGATATAGCGCCGGTTCTTATGCTGGCGATACCCGCATTATTATTTTCAACAGCAATGATTGGCTTAGGTATCTGGTGGCTGCTACCTCTGGATCTACATGTTGCTTTATTGTTTGGCGCGCTCATATCAGCCACCGATCCGGTAGCTGTCATCTCACTATTCAAGGAACTGGGAACGCCCGAACGGCTAACCGTTCTGATTGAAGGTGAATCACTGCTAAACGATGCCACAGCGATTGTAGTGGTCGGCATTTTACTGGGCATCACCGCAATAACCGGGACATCGACGGATATTGCTCTGAATGCAATCAGCGAATTTTTTCTCGTCTTTTTTGGTGGTGCCTTTATAGGCCTGATCTTTGGTTTTATCATCAGCTGGTTAATGACACGTTTTTCACAGGAAACCAGTGCCATATTGATTTTATCGCTGGTACTGGCTTATATGTCGTTTGTTATAAGCGAGCACATTCTTCATATTTCAGGAGTAATGGCAGTGGTTGCCTGTTCCATTACCCTCGGTATTTTCGGCATTAATCGCCTGCCACAGGATGCCGTTGAAGCCATACATGAAACCTGGGGATTTATTGCCCATATATGTAATACCCTGCTGTTTCTATTTATTGGTATGCTGGTAGACATCGATAGTTTGCTTAGTCACAGCCTGATGATTCTGCTTGCCGTTTTACTGGTACAGGCCTCACGTGCCAGCATGGTCTACAGTCTGGTGCCACTAACTGAAAAAATATTTAAATTACCTCATATTACCATCGGTGAACGACATATCATGTTCTGGGGAGGCTTGAAAGGTGGCCTGGCTTTAGCCATCGTATTAGCACTGCCACTTGATTTACCGGGACGTGAAATAGTGATCAACCTCACTCTGGGAGTTGTATTGTTTACCCTGTTGATTAATGCGCCAACAATAAGACCGTTAATACATTACCTGGGACTTGACCGTTTATCGGATGAAGAAAGTGCTGAACTAAAACGCAGCCTGATTGATGCGCGACAGAATGCAAATCATTTATTAAACCGTTTTACACATTATGGCTTGCTATCAACAGCTAACCACCATGTAATAAAAAAGAAAACAGAAAAGACCTTGGATCTCTGGACACCAGAAGTTATCTGTGGAGATGAATTCCGGCAACTAAGGCTAAATGCTTTGCGCGCTGAGTTAAATGAATTAAAAGAACTGTTTCGTAGCGGTGTATTAAAGCAATACGTTTATCTGGACCTGCTTGCTGAGCTACGACGGAAACAGGACAGTATCATCACTGAACACCGGGGGAATACAAAACCACAGAGCACCCCGCAAGCAAATTATTTTTTACGACTGGAAGAAACACTGGTTAAATGGTTACGTGAAAAAGACTGGGCTGCAGGACTTCTTTCCAGCTATCAGAATAAACGTTTATCATCACACCTGATGCATAATATTGCACGTATACTTATGGCGGAAGCCGCTCTTGAACAAATCAAAAAAGACAGCACTGTTGATAAAAAAACTGTTGCCAGCTTGATGAGACCTATAAAAATTATATTATCTTTTTCAGGCAGCAACTGAATAACACACGTAACAGTTTCCCGGAATTTTTTGAGCGTTTTGAAAAAAACATCTGTTCCCGTGCTGCATTCATTGCTGCCAGACAGACCGTAGAATCTGCCTATCATGAAGGTCGTTTAACCTCAAAAGTCTATAACTGGCTCGAACGAAAACTTGTTGCCGCCATTGCACAGTTACCTCCTATCAATGAAAAAACCAGTAGTTTGCCGCCACTGGAACTCATCAAACTGGTGCCATTGTTCAGTGGCTTACCCATAAAAGCACTGGAGCGGATCGCAGCTTCAGCACAATCTGTTAACTACCTTGAAAATGACACTATCATCGGTACAGGTGAACCCGGGGATGCCCTGTATATAATAACGCAGGGGCGTGTCCAGATACTCATCAATATAAACAACCAGCTGGAAGCTGTCGCTGAACTAGGTGCCGGTGATTTTTTTGGTGAAATGGCATTATTAGGTGATCATGTACGTAAAGCCGATGTGCATGCGATAACAACATGCACTTTATTACGTATTCGCTCTCAGGATGTTATTAAACTCGGCCTTGAATTTCAGGAAATCAGCAGGCAGTTAAATAAAGCGAAGGAGGAACGTTCCGTAAGCAACACCGGCTTAACCTGAAATCCATAGCCCTTCACCAAGAACATTTGTCACCACAGGAAAAAACAGCAATATTACGACACAAACAGATAGCGGCTATCCACTGCCTGAAAACATGAAGTGCGTCACAGTTTTCTGCATTCCTCCCGATTGTTAAGCTTTTGTTAAGTTAACTGATCTAAAGTTATAAACACTTAATCAGGAAACAAAAGAGAGATTTATGAAAAAACGACTATTAAGCACAGTAATAATCAGTAGCCTTGCCCTGCTCACGGCCTGTGGCAGCAGTAGCGTTGCCCCTCCCACTCTTGCGCCTGCCGTCTATACGGTAAAAGGCACGGTACCCGGAACACTCATCGAAGCCTTTTGTGACAATGGCAGCTACTATTCTGCCACCTCTGTGCAAAACGGAACCAACCAGCACCCGTTTGAAATTGAATTACCGGGTAACCTTGGCTGTAATCTGGTAATGACCACCAATGAAAATGACCCTGCCAATACCATTATTACCCCGATTGGTTTCAGAGATGCCAACGGTGACATCAGCACCCGCTTCAGTGCCAGTACAGATACCGTCATAGACATCGGTAACATCAGTTTATTCATCGATGTTACCGCAGCCGCAGCTTTTGACAGCAATAATGACAGCGTGATTGATGTCCCTTATGATGCAGGTGTAGTTACCGACCTGACCATTGCCACCGCCGGTGCCACCACGCTTGACCCGGATGCAGACGGCATTATCGAACCCTACGATGATGAAGACGATGATGGCATTATCAACCGTGATGACCCTGACTACAGCAATCTGAGCACTGACAGTGACCGCGATGGCCTGCCCGACAGTATCGATGTTAACCCCGATAATGATGAAAATGCATCAAATACCTATCCAGAGGTTCTCGACAGTGATGGTGACGGCTATCTCGATGACGACCTCAACCAGGATGGTTTCCATGATGATGATCAGGACCTCGATGGATTTCATGACGATGACCTGGATCAGGACGGCTTTAGTGATGATGATGCTGATCATGACGGTATTAGTGACAACGATCCGAATGACGATCCGGATAGTCATTCCAGTGACGATACTTAATACCACATCAGCCAGCTAATATCGCTGGTTAGTCCTCAAGGGAGCAAAGCTGCCCGCAGGACTGCCAGCGTATATTCAGCTAATTACCACCGCTCAGGCATTGACGACTCTGCCTTTCGTCCTTAAACCGAAGATTAGAACTAAGGGCGCCTTTGTTAGAGTGTAAAAGCCTGTGTAAAGGCCGAGGTAAACACTGCTTTCTGATCCTGCGGTAATTTATTGATGCCGGCAGCGGCTTTTCGTCCACCACCGGTCTCAAACTGACGACATAATACATCAGCACCGGTTTTATTTTGTAATGGCGCACGCACACTGACCAGATAGGCACCGTCGGACTGCAGGGTCAGCATGGCATGCGCCCTGCCAGGAAACTGCTGTGCCAGTGCATTGGCAAATACACCGCTCACCCGCCGTGCCCATTTTTCATTGGGCAATACAAATAAAGCATGGCTGTCACTGATATGCTCCGGTTCAATTTGTTCTGCCTGTTTCAGGTCATCATAATAACCCTGGCGCAAACGCTGATAACCGGCTTCATCGTTGATAAAATCAAACGGGTCGTTATATGGTTTCATCAGCCGGTACAGATCTTCCGGGGGATAAATCAAATCCTCCAGTGAAGCACCATAACCGTTGTAGTTCAGGCAGGTGCCTAGCTCTTTAAGTTGCTCCAGTTGCTCAGCAGACAGCTTCAATGGTTGCGCTGTATCTTCCGCAGAAGCAAACAGATTATCACCGAAGGCGGCGGTTACAGCCCAGGCTAAAAACTGCCCGTTTAAATATTCGTTAACCAGCAAACTGGTACAGACATTGGCATCCGTATCAATATGCACAGCAAGATTTTCGTGTTCGGGAATATCGCCGGCAAAATGGTGGTCAAAATAACGAACCGAAGCACCGGACTGCAATATCCGGATAAGTTCATCGCGGTTTTTATCCAGAGAAACATCCAGCACCGTCACTTCATCACCCGCCCCGGTCTGAACCCGTTTAAGTAATGCGATATCCCGTTTCACTCCGGTCACCAGGGTACTCGACACGGGGTTCGCCAGACGCAGTTGATGTAAGGCACAAAGCCCATCTGCATCACCATTAAAAACATCAATTATTGTCATCGTTGTCCTGCTCCAGGAGTTTGCTGAATTATAGTTTTATGTAGCAGCCCTGTTTAACCGGTAAACAGAGAATATTATCAAACAGATAAGATAGCAGATAATGTTGCCGAGGGCACGATGTCGATGCTAATTTTTACTGCTGTGCCATTAATTATAGCGGCATGGGTTGCCTGCCAATCGTTGCGGTGACCGTATGCTGCATGGTCACGGTATACGAGCGCATATGGATGTGTTTACAGCGTGTACTAACGATTGCTAATCCAGGTCTCTGATTACAAACAGATGACATAGTCAGATAGAACAATAGTGGCAGCTGGCTATGTGCAAAGTTAACGCACAGCGGTGCTGATTATTATAACATCAATGCCTGTCAGCTACATGTTCTGCCGCACAGCAGACAGCGCGATTTTAAAGCAGACCCTCAAAGCCAAGAAAGCTGACCGCATCACCGGCGCTAACCGCTTTATTCATCGGCACTTCTACCAGCCCGTCTGCCCAGCTGGCGGAACTTAACACGCCTGAACCCTGATGCGGGTACAGCTGTGCTACCGTTTGAGCATTTTTCCCGGTCAGTTTTACCCGCAAATATTCCTGGCGTTTCACTGCCGGCCAGTCAAAATCAGCAATCACCATGCTGCGTTTTGCCAGTACGTTTTCACAACCCTGCATTTTTAAAATCAATGCACGGGCGAACAGTAAAAAGGTAACAAAAACCGATACCGGGTTTCCCGGCAGGCCTAAAAACAGAGCATTATCAACTTTACCAAAAGCCACCGGTTTCCCCGGTTTCATGGCAATGCGCCACATCGATAACTCTCCCAGCTGCTGCAGGGCAATACGCACATAATCTTCTTCGCCGACAGAAACACCACCGGAAGTAATGACCAGTTCAGCACTGGCAGCCGCCTGCTTTAATACCTTGACCGTATCTTCCAGGGTATCGGGTACAATACCCAGGTCAATAACTTCACAGTTCATTGACTGCAGCAGTCCACGTAAGGTATAGCGGTTGGAATTATAAATCTGCCCGGCTTTTAATGGCTGACCGGGCGTAACAATCTCATCCCCGGTAAAAAAAGTGGCTACTTTTAACTTTTGCTTAACGTTAAAGGTAGCCAGCCCAACCGATGCCAGCAGACCAAGCTCCTGTGCGCGCAGTCGCTTGCCGGCATTTAATACAACACTGCCCTGTTGAATATCCTCACCGGCACAACGAACATTGCTGCCGCTTTTCACCACCGTATTAATGGTGACGTGATCTCCTTCAGCAACACACATTTCCTGCATGACCACTGCATCAGCCCCTTCAGGAACCGGTGCGCCGGTAAATATACGTGCAGCCGTAGCCGGCGCTAATGCCGAACCTGTTTGTCCGGCAGGAATACGCTGCGATACCGGCAGTGTTGTTCCCGACTGTTGGCAGTCCGCACTGCGCACCGCATATCCATCCATCGCACTGTTATCATAACCGGGAACATTAATGCTCGATGACAAATCTTCTGCCAGTACACGGTTTAAAGCATGCAAAATATCAACCGTTTCACTTTGTTCCAGCGCTGTTGCCTGCGACAATATTTTTTCGATCGCCTGCTCCACCGACAATAAACCCGGTGTAGCACAACAATCACCTGCAATATTACTAATACTTGTCATTTTCATCTCTCTGCTTCTGATCTCACCGGGGCCAGAGTCAAATGGCACTTACTGTAGAACCTCCGGTTGCCCGGATGGGCAATGCCCGCCCTGCTACTAAAATCACGACTGTATATCACGCCATGACAGTTCGACCTCAGAGTGATATCGAACCGCTTTCTGGCAGCATTTACTTTTCCAGTAGTCGCGGCATTAATGCCACAATATTACAGGGGCGGGTATTACAGTCCAGTTGTGGCGCAATCACTTTATCCCAACCGGTACGACAGGCACCGGTAGAACCCGGCAGGCAGAAAACAAACGTACCATTTGCAACCCCGCCAATGCAGCGTGATGCAATGGTTGAAGTACCGATTTCTTCATAGGAAACCAGTCGGAACAGTTCTCCCACACCTTCAATTTCCTTGTCCAGCAAAGGTTTAACGGCTTCCGGTGTAATATCACGTCCGGTCAAACCGGTACCCCCGGTACTTATCACCACATCCACACCCTTATCAGCAATCCACCGTGACAACAACTCACGGATCTTGTATTTGTCATCCGGGCAGATGATTTTTTCAATCAGCGTGTGCCCCGCCTTTGTCAAACGCTCAACCAGTGCATCACCGGAAGTATCATCGGCTTCGGTTCTACTGTCCGAAACTGTCAGAATAGCGATTTTTACAGGTACCCATGTTTTATCTGTCATAACAGGTTTACTCTCTATTTTTACATGTTCTTGTATTATTAACATTTTTGGTAATCTTAAACTTCCGGCAATCTTAAACTAACTTCCACACCCTGTTTATCCCTACGATTAGCTATTGTTAACTGCCCCTGATGAAACCCGGCGATCTGACAGGCAACATACAAACCAATACCAAGGTGCGGCGTTGCTGTTTTTTCTGAACGGTAGGAAACCATGCCTTTAAATAAGGTATCCAGTCGTTGCTGAGGGATAATATCACCTTCATTTTTTACCCGAATAATGACTTGCTGTCCCTGATTTACATCAAGTTGGAAAATAATTTCTGTTCCCGGCAAAGAAAAATCAATGGCATTGTCTTTCAGTTTATCAAGTAGCTGTACCAGCCTGATATCATTGGCCAGTACAAAGACATTGTTTTTCACGCCCTGATAACATAGCTTAACATCAACATGTTTTCGTTGTGAATTAGCAACATATTCATCCAGCAGTGCCGCAATATCAATATGCTGTTTTACATCCTGAGTCAGAGATTCTTCAATATTTGCAGCTTCCGTTAAGCTGGAAACAATCAACTGTAGCTGCTTTATAGCATCATTAGCTACTTTTATATTTCTCTCTGCCTGAGTTGCTGCCGAAGTATTCTGTAAATTTTGTAAAGACATGCTGATGGTATTAACCGGGTTTAATATTTCATGACGCAACATTCGTGGTACGGTTTCCAGAAAACAGGTGTAAGTGTTCAGGCGGCCTAATAACAGTGAAAAACTGCGAGACAGTTCGCCGATTTCATCCCCTGCCTGACTGTCCGGTAAATCAACAGAATGGATAAAACGACCACTGTCATCAATCAATGCGGTACTTTGATTTTTAAGCCGGTTAATCCGAAACGCCAGTCTTGAGCTGAACAGCAACAGACTGATGATAACCAGTAAAAACAAAGTCAGCGATGTCAGCATAATCGCCAGCAAGGTATCTCTTTGCTTTGCAAGTATCTGTTGCCGGCTACTGCTCACCAGAACCGCACCAATGGTTTCATTTTCAGCAAAAACCGGATGTCCGGCAATGATTAAGCCACTATCCGAATCCGGGTTATTTATTAATAAACGCTTACCTTTTAAAATATCATCAACCAGCGTTCGGTTAACCCTGTCTGTCGCCTGACAGATTGTCGGCAGTTGCGAGCTGCCACCGATAACTGCCCGCACTCGACGGTACTTATCAATAACACATATCTGAGAATCCAGTTCACCAAAATTTTTAATCGCAAGACTGATATCTGTCGAGCGCAGCAACAGCGGATTTAACAAATGACTGTCTAACACCTGTGTTGAAATAATGGTATCAGGGTTGCGTTCGTTTTCATTAAATACATTCAACAGACTGATTGACAACCGTCTTTGCGGCTGCAGCCATTGTTCAGGCAGACGTAATTCAACATCATAACCATCAGGGGTTTCATGCCAGACGGCATAAACAGCACTGACATGCTGCCCGCTGATCCATGTCTGCCAGTCCGGTTTAACCTCATAAACACTCACATTCCCCTGTCCCTCAGCAAGCAACACCAGCCGCCGATGCTGCTGTTTGCTGTCTATATATTCAAGTCGAATATGGTCACTGGAATCAAGTGACATATACCGTGGGTTCCGGTACACAATATTACGGTCCTGTACTTTCAGGTAAGCGTACAGATATTGTGAATCATCAAGCAGCAGCAGGGAAAAATGAACATCACTGTTATCACCAAAATCAACAAACCGGTCCTTTAATGCTGTCCAGTCTTCATCATCGCTGGCATAACCATCAATTAATATGCTTCGTTTTAACGGGTAGACATACAGCGCATCTTCATCGATATTAAAAAGGTCGGTATAACCCTGTACCACAGTGGCTACAGTAGCGGCAGTCATGGCCTGTGCATCCTGCTGCCCCTGCAAAATGGTTTGTTCAATTCTGCCAATAAAATAATAAGCCGATACTGGCAGCATCACTAAAAAGATGGAGCTAAAAACAAACAGGCGCGTACTTAAGCTCATTCACACAGCCATTGATAACCAAAGCCATAACGTGTTTTTATGCACTCGAAGTGCTCATCGATTTTTTTAAATTTTTTTCTGATATGCAGAATGTGAGTATTGATGGTGTTGTCTTCAACAACACCCTGCCGTGTTGCCTTTATTAAATCATCAATACTAACCGCCTCATCCACTTCTACCATTGCTGACAGAATAGCGAACTCGGTCGGCGTTAACAGAATTTCTTCTGCTTTCCAGAAACACTGCATGGTTCTACTGTTAATCTTCAAATCACCGGTTTTGTTATTTTTCCCGTCATTATTTATCTGGCAGGCGGCTTGTCTGATCTGAAAAAAAGATTCAATTCGCACTATTAAATAATCCAGTGAAACCGGTTTGCTCTGATAATCCCAGGCCCCCAGTTGCAGACCGTAAATTTTATCCAGTTCATCACCACGGCTGGTAAGAAAAATAATCGGCAGGCTGTTATCACGTTGCTTAAGATAACGGCAAACTTCATAACCGCCACCCACATCAGACTTTAAAGCAATATCCAGAATTGCCAGATCCGGTAACTCTTCAGCAAATGCCGTTGTCGCCTGTTCCCGGTCTTCAAATTCCTTTACCTGATAACCATGGTCACGCAAGGCCTGCGCATAATAAGCACGCTGCTCCCGGTCATCTTCAACAATGGCGATTGTTTGTTTCACATGAACACCTTATCGCGAAATATATTCCGCGCCTACTGATTGTGAACCTCTCCATTATTTCTCCATTATTTCTCCATCAACAGGCAAAGATTGAAAACAGTTGCAGAGGTCTAATAGCAACCGTGGAAACACGATACATCGTTTAAATTACTGGAGAAACTTATGAAAAAATCATTATTAAATATTGCCATTACCATGGCTATAAGCACTACCTTACTGTCAGGTTCCGTTTTAAGCACACAGGCTTATGCCGCAGAACCGGATACTGCCATTCTAACAAACGAAAATGAACATAACGATACTGAGCAGAAAAACTATCTGTACTCCGGCATGGGTGTTGGTGCGGTTGCCGGCACCGCCATTGCCGGCCCGGTGGGTCTGCTCATCGGCGGCCTTGTCGGTGCTTTTGCCGGCGCCAGCCAGACTGTTGATAATGAAACATCAACACACAGTGAAATTGATGCACCGCTGCCGGCCCCTGAACACACTGAAACCATTGGCCCGGTTTTATCAGCAAGCAATAGCAGTACAGAGAAGCACGATAACATACTGCAATTAGCACAGCTTGGCAGCATTACCGCGGTAACCGATGAAGACAATGATTTACAACAGGACCGGCTACTCAACATCCTGACTGCCGATTTCAGTTTTGATGTTTATTTCCGCACAGGCAGTGCGGATATCGAAAGTTTTTACCCGTCAAGACTGGTTGCCATCGCCGGGCTACTGAGCAGCATGGATACCCTGGAAATTCATCTTGATGGCTATACCGATCGCCGCGGTGACAAGTCGCAAAACATGGCTCTGGCCGGTCAGCGTATCGAAAAAGTACGGCAGCAACTGATTGCAGCCGGTATCAACGAACACCGCATTATCAGTAATGCCTTTGGTGAAATGAAGATGGTTTCTGCTGCGGGTGATCTTGATGCCTACACCTTTGATCGCAAGGTGGTTATCCGCTTTCAACGCCGCGCCTCCAGCTCTATTTATAGCATGACAGAAGCACTGTCTGCGACTGCGATGGACACAGCAGAAGCGGAGACTGAAACAACTGCGGACAGCAGTGTCAGCCCGCTTGCAACTGATACTGATGCAGTGGCCCAGTTTTGAAAGCGCATAAAATTCCACAGATGGAGCAAAACACTGACTACCGCACACTAAGTGGTGTGAATATGATCTCCATGAATATTTTCAGCAAAACCTCCGGTTTTCGCATGAGCAAACATGCCCTGGAACGAGCACAGCAACGCTGTATTCCACCGCTGATCATTCACTGGTTGTGCCAGTACGGTTCACGTAAGCGCAATAACAACGGCAGTATCGTTTGTTATTTTGACCGTAAAAGTCTGCATCTGGTTGCATCGGATGTTGGCCAGATCGTGATCCGTCGCCTGTCCGGGTTGATGAATGCCTATCTGGTCATTGCCGACAATCAGATCCTCACCGTCGGTCACCGTTATAAGCGTATCCGCAACCATTAATCCTGTTATCAGGCGCTGGCAGAAAACTTTCTTGCTGCCAGCGCCGGGAGTCAAGCATGAACACAAACCCATCACTATACCGGCCCATGGTTCTTGTACAGGGGAGCAAAAACAGACACAAACGGTTCATCACATGTTTTCATATCATCCACAGGATAGTGGTAGTTATCAGCATCTATCTGCTATTCGGCATGCTGTTTCAGCAGGTTTATGCCGATGTCAATAAGGTAATGACTGATCCCTATCAGAGTCGCCATGGTGCTGTCTTGCTGCGTGACAGTACTGATCAGAATAACCATCACTATAGCGAAGCCCTGCAAATGCAAACCGATGTCAATATCGAAATCAGCGGCCCCATTGCCCGCACTACCGTCAGGCAGCAGTTTAAAAACAGCAGCGAATTATGGCTGGAAGGTATTTATGTCTTTCCATTACCGGAAAAATCTGCGGTAGACCGCTTCAAAATAATTATCGGGGATCGCATCCTTGAAGGTCAGATAAAAGAGCGCCGGGCGGCAAGCATAATCTATCAACAGGCCAGAGCCGCCGGTAAAAAAACCGGCCTCATTGAGCAGCAGCGTGCCAATGTCTTCAGCACCGAACTGGCGAACATTGCACCGGGTGAAAACATCAGTATTGAGTTTGAATACCAGCAACTGCTCGACTACAGGGAGCAGCAGTACCACCTGCGTTTTCCCATGACCATTGGCGAACGCTATAAACCTCATGCCGGAAATAACAGCACACGGGACGACGACACCCGGGACCCCGATGTCATCACCCGACGCAACGAACAGGCAGGCAGTAACCCCACCCGGATACATATCCTGCTTGATGCCGGCGTCAGCCTGAGCCAGCTTGACAGCCGCTATCATAAAATCAATATCAAGCAGACCAGTGAGAGCCGTTACAGTATTTCAACCATAGGTGAAAACATAAACTCGGATCGTGACTTTGAACTTGTGTGGCAGCCACAACTGATCAACGCGCCACAACTGGCCGGTTTTAAACAGACCGTCAATGGTGAGCACTACACATTACTCAGCATTCTGCCACCGCAACCCGATGATGGGCAGCAACCGATCAGGGCAAGGGATGTTGTTTTTGTGCTCGATATTTCCGGCTCCATGGCAGGCACTTCCATCGCACAGGCAAAAGCCGCCATGATCACAGCACTGAACAGGCTACGCAGTATCGATCGCTTTAATGTTATCTGGTTCAATGATAAAACCGGCAGCCTGTTTCCCCGGATGATGCCAGCCGACAGGCAAACCATCAAGGCTGCCAGTAAACAGGTAAAGCGTCTTGAAGCCGCTGGTGGCACCGAAATGCTCAATGCCCTGCAGCAGGCACTGGCGAACCAGCAGCAATATGGCCGCCTCCGCCAGATCATTTTTGTTACCGATGGTCATATCAGTAACGAGCAGCAACTGCTGCGCACCATTGACCAGCGTCTGGGCAACAGCCGCCTGTTTACCATCGGTATCGGTTCTGCTCCCAACCATTATTTTATGCGCAAGGCCGCACACAAAGGTCGTGGCAGTTTTACCTATATCGGCGATATTAACGAGGTCAGGGAAAAGACAGAGCAACTGCTGCACAAGCTGGAAAACCCGGCATTAACCAATATAAACATTGATATCGACCGCAGTCGCTACCAGGTCTTCCCCGATATCATTCCTGACTTATACGCCGGTGATACCGCCACGGTTTTAATTAAAGGCCCGCTGCCACTGCAACAGACTTTGAATGTCAGCGGCGACTACGGTAACAGCGAGTGGAACACTCAACTGCTACCGGGTGGTACCGAACATAGCGGTATAAACATCGCCTGGGCGAGAGAAAAACTGGATTCACTAATGACTATGTACCATGAGACCGATAGCCAGCATTCGCGTGAGAGCATTAAGCAATCGGTAATAGCAACCGCAATGGAACACCATCTGCTCAGTCGTTTTACCAGCCTGGCCGCGGTTGATGTCAGCCCGGTCAATATTGAAGGCCTGCTGCATCAGCAACGTATGTTCAACAATCTGCCGCATGGCTGGAAGCAATCACAGGCTGCAAAAATAATGCTGGCACAGACAGCAACGGCATCCGGATTCAATTTACGGCTGGGATTATTGCTGCTTTTTTTCGGGGTCATGCTGTACCGGTGGCACCCCGCCCCTGCCTTTTAAAACCGTCAAAAGTCCTTTGCAGACCAGTAGCTATATTAAAGCGCAAGAAATTAATTGCGCGATACAGCACTAACAGTACAGAGAAGCTATGTTAAACCGGATCAGACAATATACCCGTAAACTGCTAACAATCATCATCATCCTGCTGTTTGGTACCAGCCTGTGGCAACTGGCCAGTGCCGGCTGGATACAGAGCAAGGCCATTCTCGCCCAGCAACTGCTTGGTTATTCCTGGCAACAGACCCTCAACGACAAAAGCATGCACCGGCCCTGGCCCTGGGCCGATACCTGGCCGGTGGCAAAATTACTGGTGCCGGACTACGGCATAGAACAAATTGTACTTGCCGGTGACAGTGGTCACAGTCTAGCTTTCGGACCGGGCTGGTCCTTTTCCGGTGCGGCAATAAATACTCCGGGTACAACCGTCATCAGTGCTCATCGTGACACTCACTTTCGCTTTCTGAAGCATGTGAACATAAACGATACACTTCAGTTGCAAACAAGAGGTACAACAATAACGTACCGGGTTTATGATTTCCAGGTGGTGGACAGCAGAAATTTTACGCTCATGGTCAATAATGATGACACAATACTGTTACTGGTCACCTGTTATCCGTTTGACGCAGTTTCAAGCGGTGGATTTTTGCGTTATCTGGTTTATGCCAGACCGGTGCTAACCGGCAATCGGTCACAAATATCAAAACAAAAAGAGCAGTCATTTGTCTCTACTTGATTTAGGTCATAGAATATAGAAAATCATATCGATACCATTCATCATCTATTGATAATGAAAAACCTGCCTGATAAACAATGAGCAATAAAAATAAAGATTCAGGTCAGACATCAAAAAAAAATCTGCCCGCGGCAACTCTCGGTAGCGCTATATTCTTCATCCTTATTGGCATTCTTCTCTGGGGCGGTTTCAACTGGTCACTCGAACTTACCAATACCGAAGCATTCTGCATCTCTTGTCATGAAATGCGGGATAACGTTTATATGGAATATCGTGATTCTGCACATTTCAGCAATCCGACAGGGGTTCGTGCCACCTGCCCTGATTGTCACGTACCTCGTGACTGGATCCATAAAATCAAACGAAAAATTCAGGCCAGTCACGAACTCATCTATCACTTTCTTGGTTACATTGATAGCCGGGAAAAGTTTACCGAAAAACGATTTGAGTTAGCGCAACACGTATGGCAGGTAATGCAAGAAACCGACTCAAGAGAATGTCGAAACTGCCACAGCGAAACTGCTATGGATACAGCTAAACAACGAGCTGTCGCCGTTGAACAACACGCTTTAGCAAAAATTCAGAACAAAACCTGTATCGACTGCCATAAAGGCATCGCGCACAAACTACCCGAAAAATTTCTGGAAGCAGAACATGAACGTTTTGAGGCAGAAAAAACGCCCTGTTATCGCTGTCACGAGGAAATGGCGCGGCCACCTGCCGATGAAAACTGGGATTAAATCAATATTCAATAAAAAATATAATCTATTGACTTACGTCAATGACTAATAAAACTAAAACACTTAGGGTCATTGTAAATAATTTTTGAACACACATTTTGAACACGATCTTTTGAACCAAGGTAGATACCCAATGCTGAAAAAACCGATAACATCCGGAATAGCTGTACTACTCACCAGTATATTTACTGCGCTGAGTACCACAGCCTATGCGGCCAATTCCTCAACCGTCAAAAAAGGCGAACAGTTGTATAACCAGAACTGCTCAGTATGCCATCAGGCCGATGCCATTGGTAAACCCGGTTTTGCGCCGTCGTTAACCAATCCCGAACTGTTGAGTATTGCCTCTGACAAGTTTTTTGAAAGCACCATCAGAGACGGTCGTATGGGTACCGGTATGCCGCCATTTTCACACCTGGGCAGAAAAGATATAAAAGCCATTGTTGCTTTCCTGCAATCACATGCAACCTTGCCCAACAAGTCCAAACAAGTCGATGCCCAACCAGAAAGTCATGGCGACCCTCGCCTTGGCAAACAATGGTTTGATGATATCTGCTCTACCTGTCACGGTAAGAATGGTGACGGTTATGCTGCAGGTGGTACCGGCACAGCTATCGGTAAAGCAGGTTTTCTAAGCAAGGTCTCCGATGGTTTCATCCGTGAAACAATAAAACATGGTCGCTCGAATACCCGCATGCTTGGTTTCAGTGATTCAACCGGCCTGGCTAATTTAAGTGACCAGGAAATCGATGATGTCATCAGCTACATGCGCACACTGGCCAAATAAATCTGCCTAGAAACGAGGAGTATTTTCAATGAAACGTATAAAAATTAATCGCCGCAATTTCATGAAAGGCAGTGCCTTTATCACCAGTGCCGCCACTGGTGCCGGTTTAATGGTGGGTAAAAACCCAGAACTGGAAGCTGCTACATCAAATGATACTGCATCACGTACCACAGCCCTGGCACAATGCCCCTATTGTGGAGTCGGTTGCGGCACTGTCATCCAGGTTGAAAACGGTAAGATCGTATCCATGCGACCTGATAAAGACCATCCGACTAACTTTGGTCTGCAATGCATCAAGGGTTTGACTGCAGCTGAGCCTATTTATGTTGACCGTATGGAAGGCGATTCCTACGTCCGTAAAGATGTCTGGGAAGAATGGAACAAACCCGGTCACGGTGATCTGGACTATATCAGTAAAACCAAAGGTTCATTTGATGATGAACACTTTGTACGCGTGCCCTATAAAGAAGCCGGTGAAATGGTGGATCATAAAATCGCCCATTACGTCAAAAAATATACCGGTAATTCCATTGCCCTGTACGGTTCCGGCCAGCTCACGATGGAAGGTCAGTACCTGGAAAACCTGTTTATGAAAGGTGTTCTGGGTTCCAATACCATTGAAGCCAATGCCCGCATGTGTATGACTTCTGCCGTGACCGGTTACTTTGCCACCCTGGGCTCAGATACCCCGCCTCTGGCTTATGAAGACATTGAGCTGTGTGACATGATTATGCATTTTGGTCACAACGCCCGCGAATCACATCCGATTATTTTCTGGCGAGCCGCCGATCATAAAAAGAAGAATGATATTCCAACCGTAATCGTAGATCCACGTCGTACCGGCACGGTCATGGGTTATGAAGATATCAATCCAAAAAACTCAGTCCACGTGCCGATTCTTAATGGTGATATCAGCTTCCTTAATTCCATTGCCCATGTACTGTTAAAAGATCATCCAGATGTTATCGACTGGGACTTTGTCAAAGAACATTCCACCGGCTGGAAAAAATATGTAGATACCGTTAAGGCGGAATACAGCCCGGAACAGGTTCAGGATCGCATGGGTGGTAAAAACCACGATGTTTCCCCTGAGCTGATCCGCAAGGTTGCAGGCTTATTTGCCGATGCCACCCGTAAGCGTCTGGAACGCAGCAAAGGCAAACAGTCCGGTGACGGTTATGGTGGTGTCATTATTATGTGGGGTATTGGCTATAACCAGCACATCCATGGCCAGCATAATGTGATTTCCATTGTCAATCTGCTCACCCTTACCGGTAACCTGGCAAAACCCGGCTGCGGTCCGTTCTCCATGACCGGCCAGCCGAATGCCATGGGTGAACGTTTCACCGGTGGTCTGACCGGTCGTCTGCCCTTTAACGAACCGTTGAAAAATGCCAAACACCGTGCACACATGGCCAAAATGTGGCGTGTACCGGAAAAAAATCTGATCAATGCCATGAATTCACCGAACCCCGGTATGGCTATCGGCATGATGGAACGGGCATTAAAAGATGAAGTTAAAGCCATGTTCCTGGTTTATGCCACCCATATCGACCTGCCCGACCAGGAAAACCTGGTACGGCCGGCACTGATGAAAACCTTTAACGTGGTGCAGGAAATCTACCGGCATGCACCCAATAATCTGTATGCTGACGTTATCTTCCCCGCTGCTACCTGGGGGGAAGTCGATGGTGTCTATATCAGTTCCGAACGCCGTATTAATATCTGTGAGCAGGCGGCCATGCCTCCTCCAGGCTGTCTGCCTGATCTGGATATGGTTATCGATAAAGCCAAGGGGATTGGTAAATTGTTAGGCATGGATATGGATAAAGCTCTGCCTTACAAAAAAGGCAAAAACGGTTTTTATGATACCGAAGAAATTTTCCGCGATATCTGTAAAGCTTCTGCCGGTACCGATACCGATTTAACCGGTATTCTGGAACGCGAAAAAGTAGATGGCCTCTCACCTTATGAGCAACTTAAAGAACTACGTGGTATTCAATGGCCGGCACCCACTTATGCCATAGCCAAAGAAGGTGGTACCAAGCGCCGCTACATGCTGCAGGAAGGTGACTGGAAATCCAAACCTTACGGTTATTTCCGTACCAAGGATGGCAAGGTGCATATAAAACTGTGTGAGCAGGACTACAGTCAACGTGAAAAAATCACTAAAAAACTAATGGAATTCGGTACCAAAAATGGCCTTTACAGCATCGATCATATCGACCTGATCAAACAGGCACGTGATATGGGACTGACCCCTGACTTACCTGATGAAAAACATCGCGGGAAGAAATGGAACAAAGTTCCCAAAGACAAATACCCCTACTGGTTTGGTCTGGGTGTTGTATACGAGCATTTCCATACCGCTAAATCCAACCGTAGTCCGACCACACGTCGATTAGTACCAGAAATGTATGTTGAAATGCATCCCGAAGACGCCAAAGATCTGGGCATTAATGATGGTGACAAGGTTCGCGTCATTACCCGTCGCGGGCAGCTGGAAGCACGTGCCCAGGTGGGTACCAACAGTCTGGTGAAACCGGCACGGAATAATGTACCGCGCGGTTATATGTTTGGGCCGTGGAATCTGTCGGTTGCTGACAGTGCCGTACCGGAGAAAAACAAATGGCTTGCCAACCGTGTGACCAGTCGTATCTGGGATCCGGTTTCCGGCCAGGTGGATTTCAAAAAGTCAGCGGCACGGATAGAAAAAATATAGCCGTACAGACTTTGTTCACACATAGCGCGGCAATCCTGTTACAGGCTCATTTGCCTGCAGTGATTGTCGCGCTTTGTCTATAATAGCGTCTGGGTAACTTTGATTAAAAAATAATGAAACGAAGAAGCTTTTTAAAAGTAAGCGGTATCAGCATGATTGCACTTGCCCAGGCAGGTGCCACCCCGGCTATCGCCAGCAACCGGCCGTCACTGCGTTTTTTGCGCCCGCCCGGTGCGCTGCCTGAAGAAGAGTTTCTTAACCGCTGTATTCACTGCGGCCAGTGCGGTGAAGCCTGCCCGAATCGTTGTATTAATTACTTTGAACTGGAAAACGGTCTCGCTTCCATCGATACCCCGTACATTATCCCACGGGAAAAGGCCTGCATACTGTGCATGAAATGCGGAGATGTATGTCCAACCGGCGCTATTCAGGAAGTTAAATATGAAATTGACGATATTCTCGACAAAGTCAATATGGGCAAAGCCGTGGTTGACCGTCAACTGTGTTTATCCTGGCAGGGAAAAACCTGTGGCGTCTGTTATCGTGCCTGTAAATTACCGGATGTAGCGATTCGTGTCGGCATGCTGGAACAACCACATATACTGGAAGACTGTATTGGTTGTGGTTTATGTGAACGCTCATGTATTCAAATACCGCAAGCGATTAAAATTTTGCCACGACAAACCTAATAATTAACATGGCCGGATAATTTCTCTATATGAAGATACAGAGAAGTTTTTCAGTCTTTTAAAAAAACAGAAAACGCTGCGAGCTTCGTGCTCTCTACGCCAGGTAAATATGTTTAACACCATGACAGCAAATACAATAAAACCATTTTTTCTGTGGAAGCACCTGAACAAGTTGCGCTGGATAAGCCTTACCATAGTCTTTGCCATGCTTGTCTTTCTGCCTTACGCGCATGTCTATCAGACATTTGAAGCCGCACACGCCTACGATCTGCTGGCAGACTCTGAAAAGCAGCTTTACGATACCATGGAAGCTATCACCTCTCCTTTTATCAATGATATTGAAGATGATCTGGATGCCATCAAAGGCAATACCTGGTCAGGCACCTTCTTCAGTTTCCAGATGAGTGATCCTCTGGCAGCTGTCGGCCAGGTTTTTGCCGGTAAATCTGTCTATTGGCCATTTTTATTAACCGCGCTACTGCCGGTTATTTTCACTATGGTTTTCGGGCGTTTTTTCTGTGGCTGGATCTGCCCGGCCACTTTTATTTATGAACTAAACACCAATGTTGCTGCCGGCCTGCGCCGCATCGGTTTAAAAACAGGTAACCGGCGCTTTGATTATCGCATCAAATATCTGGTATTGACTATCGGCCTGATATTATCGGCGATTGCCGGTTCTGTACTGGTGGCCGGTATCTACCCGCCAGCGATTGTTGGCCGTGAGATTTATTATGCCATTGCCCTCGGCGGCTTTGGTGCCGGCTCTATATTTTTTGTTGGTACATTATTATTTGACCTGCTGGTGGCCCGTCGTGGTTTTTGCCGCTACCTGTGCCCGGGCGGCGCTTTATATTCACTGCTGGGCCATTTCCGTATTTTTCGCATTCAACGAATCGTGGAGAACTGCAATGACTGCGCCAAATGCAATGCCATCTGTGAATTCGGACTGGATCCACTACGTGATGGTTTTGGTCAGGAATGCAATAACTGCACCGCCTGTATTGCCATCTGTCCGACCGATGCCCTGACCTTTAAAGTACAGATACATGATGCAGCAAACAAGGGCCCCGGCCATCTGGGCAAGCAATATTTCAAAGATAACAATGGCAACCTTAAAGGCAAAGGAGCAAACTGATGCACCGCCGCTCTTTTCTGCAAAAATCATTTTATGGCTCAGCAATACTCATTGCTTCAAGCCTGCCATTTGCCGTTTCACGTTTTCTGGTTCCCGAGGTCAAAGCCGATCCATCGACCCGCCTTCGACCACCGGGAGCACTCAAAGATAACAGTGCCTTTATCAGCGCCTGTATCGGCTGCGGTTTATGCGGAGAAGTGTGCCCGCCCAGGTGCATACAGTTTTATAAACGTGATGGCGGCAACAAGGTTAATACGCCTTATATTAACCCGGAGGAAAAAGCCTGTACCCTGTGTAACAAATGCATGGAAGTTTGCCCGACGGCATCCCTGCAGGAAACACCCCGGGATGAAATTGATATG
>JAJRUQ010000158.1 GCA_024277705.1 Gammaproteobacteria bacterium | reverse complement strand
GTGCTAACACGATTGTGTTACATCGGTACCGGGCTACACACCCGGCCGGAGTCCATCGGCGACAGTCGCAGCCCGCGGCAGGTAGGCGCAGAATTATACGGGCATGCCGGTGTTGAATCCGAAGTTGAAATCATCGGCCTGATGCTGCAAACCTTTGCTGCCATGGAGATCGATGATGTCTATCTTGATCTGGGCAATGTTGATATTTATCGCGGACTGGCAAAGCAGGCGGGGCTGTCAGGTGATGTTGAAAGCCAGTTGTTTGATATGTTGCAACGCAAAGCGGTGACCGAGATTAACAGCCTGCTGAATTCACTGGACATCGAAGATAAAATGAAAACCATGCTGGCCGGCCTGTCTTCGCTGAACGGTGATAAAAGTGTTTTTGCCAAAGCGCGAGAATTGTTAACCGATGCTGATGAATCAGTGCAGCAGGCCATCGATTATCTGGAGAAAACCGCTGATCTGATGTGGCAACGCTATGGCGCCGAGTTATCGGCGACAAAAATACATTTTGATCTTTCCGAATTGCACGGTTATCACTATAAAACTGGCGTTGTCTTTGCTGCGTTTGTGCCTCAGCGTGGCCAGGCGATTGCCCGTGGCGGACGTTATGATGACATCGGCAGGATATTCGGCCGTGCGCGTGCAGCAACCGGTTTCAGTACCGATTTAAAAATATTGAATCAGTTATCCGGCAAACAGTTTACTTCCCCTGAAAAAATATTTGCACCGGCCGGAGCCGATCCGGCAGTGGTTGCGGCATTACGTGCCGAAGGCAAGGTTGTAATCGAACAGCTGCCGGGACAGGATGCCGGCGCTGAAGCAATGGCTTGCAGTAAGAGCCTTTATCTGGTCGATGGCCAGTGGAAGCTAGAGGGATAAAAATTAGTGATCCAAAGGTGGATGCAAATGAACGTAAATAGAAACCTGTTTTTTATTTGCGTTCATTTGCGTATATTTGCGGATAAATTTTCTTTTCTTTTTGCCTGGAAATAACAGGCCTGAAGAATTTATTAAAAAGTATAAGGTTTAACCATGTCAAAAAATGTCGTCGTACTCGGAAGCCAATGGGGTGATGAGGGTAAAGGTAAAATTGTTGATCTGTTAACAGATCGTGCCGCAGCAGTGGTTCGTTTTCAGGGTGGACATAATGCAGGTCACACGTTAGTTATCGGTGATGAAAAAACTGTTTTACATTTAATTCCGTCCGGCATTTTGCGCGACAATGTTATGTGTTTAATCGGCAATGGCGTGGTGCTGTCACCGGATGCCCTGTTTAAAGAATTGGGTGAGCTTGAAGCCAGAGGTATTCCCGCCAGTGAACGCATCGGTATTTCTGAAGCCTGCCCGTTAATTCTGCCGTATCACATCGCTCTTGATCAGGCGCGTGAAATTGCCCGTGGTAAAGCCGCGATCGGCACGACCGGACGTGGTATCGGCCCCTGTTATGAAGATAAGGTATCGCGCCGTGGAATACGTCTGGCCGATTTAAAAGATCTGGAGAAATTCAAGGAAAAACTGGCCGGTGTTATGGAATACCATAACTTTTCGCTTAAACATTATTTCAAACAGGATGAAGTGGATTACCAGACCGTGCTTGATCAGGTACTGGCTTACCGTGACAAGCTGTTATCATTGATTGCCGATGTGCCAGGCATTATTGACGGCTACCGCAAACAGGGCAAGAGCATCATGTTTGAAGGTGCCCAGGGCACTTTGCTGGATATCGATCAGGGCACCTATCCTTTTGTAACCTCATCCAATACCACCGCTGGCGGTGCCTGTACCGGCAGTGGTATCGGACCGAAAGATCTGGACTATATCCTGGGCATTACCAAGGCCTACACCACCCGCGTTGGTGCCGGCCCGTTCCCGACCGAACTGTTTGATGATGATAAAAATGATGCGGGCATCGGTCAGCATCTGGCCACGGTTGGTCATGAAGTTGGTGCTACCACCGGCCGTGATCGCCGTTGCGGCTGGTTTGATGCGGTCGCACTGCGCCGCGCTGCACAGATTAACAGCCTCACCGGTTTATGTATCACCAAGCTGGATGTGCTGGATGGTCTGGAAACCATACGGATGTGCGCCAGTTATGACTATCAGGGTGAGAACCTGCACATGCCACCATTAGGTGCTGATGCTATCGAACAATGTCAGCCGGTGTATGAATCCATGCCGGGCTGGACAGAATCAACCGTTGGCATAAAAAATCTGGATGACCTGCCAGAAAATGCCAGAAATTATCTGCAACGCCTGGCAGAGATGGTTGGTGTACCGGTGGATATTGTTTCTACCGGACCGGAAAGGGATGAAACTATTATTCTGAATCACCCGTTTGGTTAATCTATATTATTAAGCGTGGTCTGCCCCGACTGTTTTGACTGCATTAATGGCTTGAGAATACTATGAGCTTACGATTCTGGCGACGAATCAAGATTGCTCCCGGCCTGACCCTGAACCTGAGTAAAACCAGCGGCTCATTGTCTTTTGGTCCTCGGGGTGCAAAATATACTATTGGCAGTCGCGGTCAGCGTGCCACATTGGGGCTGCCCGGTAGTGGTCTGTTTTACACCACCACGCTTAACAGCAACAGGCGAAGCAGAAGCCGAAATAAAAACAGCTCTCGTGATGCCGCACCCACGGTAGATATCAGAGACAAACTGAATCCTGGCTTTTTTAAACGCCTGTTTATTTCCGAAGGTGAGGAAGGTCTGGTCGATGGTTGTCGTGAACTGGCGCTGGGTAATGAGAAAAAAGCCCTGCAACATCTGAAAAAAGCAAGCCATCTTGCTGATGGAGCCTATCTTGCCGGTTTTCTGTATTTGAAAAACAGGCAGTATAAACGCTCTGCAGAATGCCTGATCCTTGCCAGTGAAAAATATAAACGACTGGGGCATTATTTCAGCAAATACGGCATGACTGCAACCATGAGCCTGCCGATTACCGAAGAAGTGACGGCGCATGTTACCCCGACATTACGCGGCGTACTTCTGGCACTGGTCGAGGTTTATCAGGCGCAGAAACACTGGAGCAGCGCGCACGATACGCTGCAGCGGTTACGCAGACTGGCAGCAGACGACATTGTTATTAAATTATCCCTGGTCGACCTGCTGTATGACGCACAAGGTGATGAACATGATAGCCTGCGAAAAATCGTTCGCCTTTCGCAGAATATTGAAAACGAAACAGCTGTCCACACAACCCTGCTGTACTATCGTGCAAAAGCCCTGCATGATCTGGGTTTATTAGATGCCGCACGTGATGCATTAACGCTGGCACTGCGCAGAAAAAAAGAGCGCCCTCAGGAGTTGCTCCACGCCATCCGTTATCAGCGTATCAAAGTTTATCAGGAGCTTGGTCAGAAACGTCGCGCCCGAAGTGAACTGGAAAAACTGTATGCCGAATCTCCGGATTATGCCGATGTTGAGCAACAGCTGTTTGCTACTGAAATACAACCATAATAACCGTGTAATAATTAAAGACCGGCCACGATGGTGGCAATTGGCAAAAGGGAGTATATCCGGCAGAATTGACTGGCTTATTGCCAGCTGCTGGCTCCCTGGCAATGGTGAGACTATGGCAGAAACCCGGTTCAATAATGGAGTAATTTGATGAATAAAGAAAAATACCTGAATGAAGTCGAGAAACGCCTGAGACTGATGTTTCAGGCTTCCAGGGAAGGCTACAAAGTTGTACCTGTCGAACGGCATCGTCTTGAGGGATTTATGCGCGCGGGTGTATTTATGGGTGTCGTCTCAAATGAAGAGCTGGCAGCATTAATGGCTGACTGCCATCAGAATATTTTTGGTAAAACGATCGAGCAGCGCAAGGCAGAAAAATCTTCTCTGTGGCAGGAAGAGGCTATCGATTACCGCCAGTATGAGCAACCTGCATACGAGCGCAAGGGCTGATCAGCTTAAAAGGGCGGAAAGAAAGGATGGATAAAGTTGGCAGATTCAGTAACTCGGAAGAAAATGGGTAACTTGCAGGTATTGAAGAAGTCTTGCTAAAGGCTAGCAAAAACAATATCTTGTGATAAAAATAGGAGAGTGTTAAACTTGTAAAGATGGTGCCGAGAAGAGGACTTGAACCTCCACGGGCCAAAGCCCACTAGCACCTGAAGCTAGCGCGTCTACCAATTCCGCCACCTCGGCAAGTGTTGAAATTTTCAAGCAGCGAACTTTACAAGGGGTTAAACCGGTTGTCAATCTGGCAAAGGGACTTTTGTGATTATTTTTATGTCTTGTGTTTGTTTCGGGGCGGTTTTGCATAGCGCCATGCGAGCAAAGGGGGCGTATAATTGACGCGGTCGAATCTGAGTACTCAATGTGTGGAAACGTATCAGCCGCTTTATTTGTGTTAAGGGCTTCCCTTATTTATTACTGAATTTACAGGTGACTTTTAGCGGTCATCTTTGAGAAATTATTATTTATTATGTTGAAAAAAATTAAAGAAAAAATCGTTAACCTGCTAGGTGGCGAGATCAAGGAAAATACTGAATCTGGAAACAAGCCGAAGAAACGCCGTTCTAAAAAGAAATCATCTGAGCAATCGAGTGAGGCTTCATCATCACGCCGTTCAAGAAATCGTTCCAAAGGCCGTTCTAAAGGAAAGGCGAAGGATTCCACAGATCATTCCAGTGACCGTTCAGGTGGTCGCTCTGATGGCCGCTCTGGTAAAAATTCAGACCGCCGCTCCGGTAAGGGATCAGGCGGTAAACCGGGTGCCAGATCCGGAAAGTTTAAAGGTAAACCGAGAGCTAAAAAAGGCTCGAAGAAAATTGTTGATCCGGAAGCTCAACTGGAAGCCAAGCGCTATGAGAACCCGGTTGCCAGTCGTGCACTGCTGTTAGAGACCATCACTGCAGGCGGTACCATGACACAGAAAGCAGTGTTTGATGTGCTGCAGGTGACCGAGGAGCAGGAAGAGGGCGTGAGCCGCCGACTCAATGCTATGGTGCGAGATGGCCAGTTAATCCGTAACCGTCGTGGCGGCTACCTTCCTGTCGATGAAAAGCATTTTATCCGTGGTCATGTTATTGCGCATGCCGATGGTTTTGGTTTTATGGTGCCGGATGAAGGCGGTGATGACCTGTTCTTAAGTGGTAAGCAGATGCGTGGCGTTCTGCATGGCGATCAGATTATCGCTGCCGTTACCGGTATTGACCGGCGTGGTCGTAAGGAAGGTTCGGTAATCAGTGTTGTTGAACGAGCCAACAAGACGCTTATCGGACGGCTGTTCAATGATGAGGGTATCGGCTATATCGTGCCGGACAATAAACGTATTACGGATAATATTCTGATCCCTGCTGACATGATGGGTGATGCAGTACCGGGGCAGATCGTTAAGGTCGAGATTACCAGTCAACCGACGAAAAAACGTCAGGCAGTTGCCAAAGTTATTGATGTGATCGGCGAGCATATGGCACCGGGAATGGAAATTGAAATGTCCATTCACAATCACAGTATTCCTTACGAATTTTCACAGGACGTTATTGCTGAAGCCGATAAGTTTGGTGACAGTGTTAATGACAGCGATAAAAACGAGCGTCTGGATCTGCGCGATTTGCCTTTGCTGACGATTGATGGTGATGATGCCAGAGATTTTGATGATGCTGTTTTTTGTGAAGCTCGTGACTCTGCCGACGGAGAGGGCAAAGGCTGGCGTTTGATAGTTGCCATTGCTGATGTTGCGCACTATGTAGCGCTGGATTCAGCACTGGATAAAGAAGCTTATGAAAGAGCAACATCGGTGTATTTTCCCGGTCGCGTCATTCCTATGCTGCCGGAGTCACTTTCCAATGGCCTGTGTTCGATTAATCCTGATGTTGATCGTATATGTATGGTCTGTGAGATGTTTGTCAACCAGCAGGGTGAAGTTGAAAGTTACCAGTTCCACGAAGGTCTGATGCGTTCCCATGCGCGTCTTACCTATAATAAAGTGGCCTATGCACTGGACAATAATGGCTTTGAAGATTCAGCCTTTGATGCGGTTTATCCTCAGGTTGTTGAACTGCACGCTATGTATCAGGCAATGGATGGCGCAAGAAAGGCCCGCGGTACCATAGAGTTCCATACCACTGAGACCATCATCCAGTTTACTGATGACAAACGTATCGAAAGCATTCGCCCTGCGGTTAGTAATGTTGCCCATAAGATAATCGAAGAGTGCATGATCTCGGCAAATGTCAGCGCAGCGAAGTTTATTGCCAAAAGCAAGCTGCCATGTCTGTATCGTGTGCATGAAGACCCTGCAGATGACAAGATAGAAGATCTGCGTGGCTTTTTGTCTGATCTGGAATTAAAGCTGGGTGCGCCTTCAAGAAAGATCAGTTCGCAGGATTATGCTGAACTGGGTCAGCAGATAAAAGCACGTGACGATTTTCATGTTATTCAGACACTGATGCTACGCTCCATGAAGCAGGCAATTTATAAGGCTGATAATGACGGTCACTTTGGCCTGGCATTAACACATTACACGCACTTTACTTCGCCAATCCGCCGTTACCCCGATCTTCTGGTGCACCGTGCAATTAAACATATTGTAAGAAAGAATAAAATGGCAGATTACATGTACGGCAAAGAGCGCATGATACTGATGGGTGAGCACTGTTCGAGTAATGAACGCCGTGCTAACGAAGCTACCCGTGACGCTGAGTTCGCCCTGAAATGTGAATATATGATGGATAAAATCGGCCAGGAATTCGATGCACATATTACCGGTGTGGTGGCATTTGGATTGTTTGTCGAACTGGATGAATATTATGTTGAAGGTTTGATTCATATCACCAGTCTGCCCAAGGACTATTATGTGTTTGAACCGAAAACGCATCAGCTGGTCGGTGAAAACCGTGGTCTGCAGTTCGGGCTGAGTGACCAGGTGCGTATCCGTGTGACCCGGGTTGATATGGATGAGCGCAAGATTGATTTTGAATTGCTTGCTGAAGACTAGTGTTTGCAGGGCGGGCACTGCCCGCCGCACACAGAAAAATGTTGATGCTGAATGGCGGGCAGTGCCCGCCCTACGATTATAATAATGGTAAAAAAATCGCATGAAATAATCTATGGCATCCATGCTGTTGAGGCCGCATTAAGAAATCAGCCGGAGAATGTACTGCAGGTTTTTGTGCAGCAGGGGCGCAACGATAAGCGCATCAAAAAACTTCTGGATATTGCCAGAAATTCCGGCGTTTCTTTGCAGGCAATCAGTAACGATAAACTCAAAGAAAAATGCCCGAAAGCACGGCATCAGGGTGTGGTTGCTGAGATTCGTCACAGTAAATCATCTGCGGTAACACTTGAAACTATCCTGGAAAAAGAATCCGTACTGTTGCTGATACTGGATGAGGTGCAGGACCCGCATAATATCGGTGCCTGTTTGCGTACTGCTGATGCGACGGCAGTGGATGCGGTGATTGTTTCAAAAAATCGCAGCCCGGCCTTAACCCCGGTTATCCGTAATGTTGCCAGTGGTGCAGCAGAAACTGTGCCTTATATTATGGTTTCTAATCTGGCGCGAGCCATTGAAAAAATAAAAGACAGCAATGTCTGGGTGCTGGGAACCAGTGGTGATGCTGAGCACAGTATTTACCAGACAACAGCCAGTCAGCGTCTTGCACTGGTGATGGGCTCTGAAGGGAAAGGCATGCGTCACCTGACCCGTGAAGCCTGTGACCAGCTGATTTCACTGCCCATGCAGGGCAGTGTCGAAAGCCTGAATATTTCTGTCGCGACAGCGGTATGTCTTTACGAAATAAGACGGCAACAGGGTTTTGCCCTGCCATAAGAGTATCCACTTATGCAAAAGCACACATCCGCTCAACAGGAACTGCACCTGCTGGTGCCCGGTATATGCGGTCCACTGTCTGACCTGCAGTTGCTTGCAGACAAGCCGGAAGTAAAGCACTGGATAAAGACTCTGGCAAGGGCCGGTGTTTCTAAAGCCGGGAATAATGCGAATAATGTTATTGCCGAAATAACCGGTTTGAAAGTAGAGAATGATTTTCCTGCCGCGGTATTAACATTGCTGGCCAATGATATTTATGATGAATCATTATATTATATGCATGCCGACCCGGTACACCTGCGAGCTGATCTCGATCATGCGGTACTGACACCCGCAGAAAATCTGGCAATCAGGAAGCATGAGTCTGATGCCTTACTGCTTTCATTAAATCAACATTTTGCACAGGATGGCCTGAGTTTTATAGCGCTCGATGAAAACCGGTGGTTGCTCGCAAGTAAAACCAGAATTAATCTGACAACTACGCCACTGGTGGATGCGGTTGCCAGAAATATAAATTACATTCTGCCACAAGGTGAAGCTGCCGGCAGCTGGCACCAGCGAATGACAGAGATACAAATGCTGATGTTTTCTCATGAGATTAATACGCTCAGGGAGTCCAGTAATCAGTCAATGATTAACAGTGTATGGTTTTATGGTAGTGGCGAACTAATGCCATACAGCAGTGAAAAAATATACCGCTGTTGCAGTGATCAGGATGTGCTGAAAGGGCTTGCTAAACATATTGGCGGTGAATTTCTGCCACGGCCCGCCACCAGTGAAAGCTACATGAAGTTTCTGTTAACAGAAAAAAATGCGGACAATAAAAAGACGGTTAATATATTGCATCTCAGCGAACTTGAGAGTCTGGTGAACTATACGGATGTCGATCCCTGGTTGCAGCAGTTAACGGCAACCCTGAACAACTGGATTTATCCGTTGCTGGCTTTTTCCAATAAAAACAATATAAAACTGACACTATATCCCTGTAATTCAAAACAGTATCGATTTTCAAAATATGATGTTTTAAAATTCTGGCACAATTATTTTCGTCCCGGGATTAATCAGTACATTGATAGTTACGCTTCAAACAGACAACAATAAAAATATGCCAGCCATTGTACGCCGTGAAAAAAATATAAGTGAAGAACTTCAGAATAGCCGTCTGCACCCGCTGTTAAAAAAGATTTATGCAAACAGGGGAGTGACCCGGCTGAAACAGGTGAGTTACAGCCTGAACGAGTTGCTTGATTACTCTTTGTTAAAAGATATAACGCTGGCTGCAGATATTGTTTCTGAGGCAGTGATCAATGCGCAAAAAATTCTGGTGGTGGGTGATTTTGATGCGGACGGTGCTACCTCCTGTGCGCTTATGCTTCGCTGTTTAAAGGCTTTTGGGCTAAGTGATGTCGACTATCTGGTGCCCAACAGGTTTGATTTTGGTTATGGCCTGAGTCCGCAGATTGTTGATGTTGCGGTTGAGCAGATGCCCGGGCGAAAAGCTGATCTGATTATTACCGTGGATAACGGCATTTCAAGTATCGAAGGTGTCAAGCGGGCAAATGAAAGAGGTATGCAGGTAGTGATTACCGATCATCATCTAGCCGGTGACGAGCTACCCCCTGCTGCTGCGATTGTTAATCCCAATCAGCCGGGTTGTTCTTTTCCGGCAAAAAATATCGCCGGTGTGGGGGTCGCGTTTTATCTGATGCTGGCGGTACGTGCCAGACTGAGAGAAAAGAACTGGTTTAATGAGCAGCGCAAAGCACCGAATATGGCCGCTTATCTTGATCTGGTGGCGCTGGGAACCGTGGCGGATGTGGTGCCACTGGATGATAATAACCGGATACTGGTTGACTATGGCTTGCAGCGTATACGTGCTAATAAAGGCTGTGCCGGGATAAATGCCTTGTTGACGATTGCCGGTAAATCAATAGCCGGCTGCAGTTCACAGGATTTCGGCTTTATTATCGGGCCGCGTTTAAATGCCGCCGGACGTCTCGATGATATGTCACTAGGCATTGAGTGTCTGCTGACGGATGATACTGAACAGGCAACCGGCTATGCTGTGACACTGAACCAGATGAATCTGCAGCGCCGTGAGATTGAGGCTGAGATGCTGGATCAGGCAAATGATTTTCTGCAACAGCAGTCGCAATCACTGCAAAAAGATGACGCACTGCCGGTGGCGATGGCCCTGTACGACGAACAGTGGCATCAGGGGGTGGTTGGTTTGCTGGCATCAAGAATAAAAGAAAAATTTCATCGACCGGTGATTGCTTTTGCCGATGCTGGAAATGGTGACATAAAAGGTTCAGGGCGTTCGATTGCCGGCCTGCATATACGTGATGTACTGGATGCGATTTCAAAGCAGCACAGCGGTCTGATAAGCAAGTTTGGCGGTCATGCCATGGCCGCGGGTTTAACCATCAAACAGGTCGATTTCACGGCCTTTCAACAGGCATTTAATCAACAGGTGAGTATTGCCATGCGCCTGGAAGACTTGAATAATATTAGCGAAACTGATGGTTCCGTGGATGCGGATTTAATGACGATAGAAACCTCGGAAGTGTTTAAATATGCCAGCCCCTGGGGACAACTTTTTCCGGAGCCGGTATTTGATGATATTTTTAATATTGTTAACTGGCGTATCGTCGGGGAAAAACATTTGAAACTGGATCTTGCCAGGCAGGATAGTGCAGAAGTTTTTTCTGCTATTGCATTTAATAAAACAGATTCTGCCTTACCTGCCGGTAAGCAGTGTATTCGAGCTGTTTATAAACTGGATGTGAACGAGTTTAGAGGCAAACGAAATCTGCAGTTAATTGTTTCCCATATTGAAGCGGTATAACTTTATGATAATTAATCCAGGTTACCCTGAAATATTAAAACTGAAGTAGTTAAAAATTATGTATTCACTTATTAGGCGATTTCTGTTTTTGTTCGATGCTGAAATGATTCATGTTTTTTCATTGAAGATGCTGAGTTTTGCCAGTAGCACTGGCATTTTAAGGTTGTTGCTAAAAAAACGTGTGATCGCACCTGTCACCGTAATGGGAATTGAATTTCCCAATGCTGTAGGCCTTGCCGCCGGTCTGGACAAGAATGCCGGACATATTGATGCTCTTGCGCAATGTGGTTTTGGTTTTATAGAAGTGGGAACGGTTACCCCGCTGGCGCAGCCGGGTAATGATAAACCACGTTTATTCCGCTTGCCGGCGGATCAGGCAATTATCAATCGAATGGGGTTTAATAATAACGGTGTTTCTTCACTGCTGGCAAACATACAAAAGAGTGACTGTTTCAGGAAAAACAAGCGGCAATGTATATTGGGCATCAATATCGGTAAAAACAAAAATACACCGCTGGCAAATGCAGTTGATGATTATCTGTGTTGTATGCAACAGGTTTACGATTATGCCGATTACATCACCATTAATATTTCTTCACCCAATACCCCGGGTTTGAGAGAGTTACAGCATGGTGAAGGTTTATCGACCTTACTCAGGCAGCTAAAGAATAAACAAACAGAATTATCCGGGCAGAATCGTGGTTATGTACCACTGGTTGTAAAAATTGCCCCTGACCTTAATGATGCTGAAATTAACGATATTGCCGAGCGTCTGCTTGCTGAAAAAATCGACGGGGTGATCGCTACTAATACGAGTAATACTCGTCCGGCGTCATTAAAATGTAAGGATGTTGCCGCTGAGGAAGGGGGTTTGAGCGGTTTACCTGTGTTTGATATATCCACTTATGTTTTAAAACAGCTGGTAACAGCATTACATGGAAAAATTCCTGTTATTGCTGCCGGTGGTATCCTTTCACCCAGACTGGCACAGGAAAAAATCAATGCCGGTGCCAGTCTGGTGCAGATCTATACCGGCTTTATCTATTCAGGGCCCGACCTGATCCATGAATGTGCCAAAAATATAGATTGATTTAACTTAGATTAAATATAATATTATATCCTGGCTTTCTAATTATTCTGCTGGTTTTCTGCTATATTCAATGTAGCTTTGATATTTTGATAAAACAATAAAAAACATATACTTATCTTACCCTGTGTTTTATTACAAACGGACTAATCTGTATTAATCGGCGGTATCGCTGTCTGTTACCGTCAGCCATCTGACTTTTGAGGAATATCTTTATGAGTGAACGACTGTATTTAGCCGTAGTTGGATCGATTATTTTAACGGTGCTTTATTTTGAAGTCGACATAATGATTTATATATTATGTGCCTGGTTGATCATTGAAGGTATTACTAATATTCGTTTAACCACACTTACTCTAAAATTAGTGCCGAATAATGATCCGGTAGGCTTGACTGTATTTACCAGTAAACCACGTTTTGATTTTGAAGCATTAAGAGCAACGCGGATTATCATTGCTATATTTTTAGGCGGCTCATTTTTTCTGTTAAATGAATATGACATTGAAGTTTTATGGTTTTTCCCGTGGTTTATGGGGTTTGCCATTTTAGGTGCAGGAGTGAGTGGTGTCTGTCCAATTGTATTGTTTACCAAGTGGGCTGGTTTTAAATAAAAATCAATGCGGGAAGATGAGCAAAAATTTGAAATAAAATTACCTGCGCGGATTACCGGACTGGTCTTCTGGGGTCTGGTGTTTGTCGGTTTGTTGTTTGCGGTGATATTTTTACAGCAGGCAGAATCAGATATTATTAAAAAAAATACCAAGAATACCCGTATTATTGCTTATGAAGTTGAAGGACTGGTTGAAATATTTCCAGAAGCTCCGGTTCTGGAAAAAACCGGAGCACGCATTCGGGCAAAAATCATTAAGTATATTGATGATTTTAATTTTCATGCGGTTCGTATGTATGAAGATGACAGAGTCTTAGCTATAGGTGAAGTATTTGATAGCGACGATACATACGAATATACCCTGAATTATATTCCAGCCGGTTCCAATGAGCTAAAAAGTATCAGGATTGTTTTTTACTGTAAGGATGTAAAAAGTGTTGTTGCTGATATTCGTAAAAAATTTCTTCTATCGATAGGACTTGGCGTTTTTGTTTTTGGCCTTTTTCTGCAGCGTGTGTTGCAAAAAATGCTATCTGCACCGTTTCAAAAAATGGTTACAACGGCTGAAAAGTTTTCACAGGGTGACGAGAATGTCCGTTTTGATGACCAGCGGCAAGATGAATTTGGATATCTGGGCAAGTTTATAAATAATGCGATAGAGAGTATTTTAAAGCATAAAGATGAACTGATACTGGCTCTTGAGCGTGCATCGGCCTCTGAAATAGAATTAAACATAGAAAAAGAACGTGCTGAAGTAACCTTGTATTCGATTACCGACACGGTGGTTACTGTCGATATTGATAAAAAAGTTGTTTATATCAATCCTGCAGGCGAATCCTTATTACACTGTACTAAAGAAGAGATAACGGGTAAGGCGTTTAAAGATGTTTTTAATCTGATTGATGAAAACAGTGGTGATGTTTTATCAGATCCCCTGCAGCTAAGTTTTGATAGTGGAGAAACAACGCATCTTCCTGAGCATTCTTCTTTAATTATCAGGGATGATGTTATGGTATCGATCGAAGCATCGATTGCGCCAATGAAAACAGAAACCGACGACTTAATGGGAGCGGTTATTGTGGTGCAGGATGTCAGCCATACCCGTCGTTTAACAAAGCAGCTTTCCTACCAGGCAAGTCACGACCTGTTAACCGGTTTGTACAACCGTCGCAAGTTTGAAGAACATCTTGAAGAGATTCTGATTAATGTAAAAGAAGAAGATCGCCAGCATTCACTTTTTTATCTCGATCTGGATAACTTTAAAATTGTTAACGATACCTGCGGTCATGTTGCCGGTGATGAACTATTAAAACAACTGCCGGTACTGTTTAATGAGGTTTTGAGAAGTGGTGATATTGTTGCCCGTCTGGGTGGCGATGAGTTCGGTATTATCCTGCAAAACTGTGAGTTAAAACAGGCTGCGACCATTGCCGATAAAATCCGTCAAAAAATTAAAAACTTTCGATTCCCCTGGAAAGACAGAACATTCGAGATAGGTGTCAGTATCGGTGTCGTTGCTATCAATGCTGAAAATTCTGAGAAGTCCCAGGTATTAAGATCTGCCGATATCGCCTGTTATGCAGCCAAGGATGCCGGACGTAACACTGTACATATCTTCGAGCTTTCCGACCAGGCAAAAAGCGAACGTTTTGGCCAGATGCACTGGACCGCAAGAATTTTAAAAGCTTTTGAAGAAAACAGGTTTCAGCTTTATCAGCAGTCAATCGTTGGTGTTGCTGATGACAACAGGGACCACATGGAAATTCTGTTGCGTATGATCGATAAAGAAGGCAATATTATCGGTCCGGATTCATTTATACCGGCGGCGGAACGTTATGCATTAATGCCGAAGATTGATCGCTGGGTTATCAAGGAAGTTTTTAAACATATCAGTAACAATGAATCGTATGATCAGGTCAACACAAGCAGTCAGGTATTTGCCATCAATTTATCCGGCGACTCAATAAAAGACCCAGCTCTGTTTGAATATATTATTGAACAAAAAGACAAATATGGTGTTTCACTGAAAAACATCTGTTTTGAAATAACCGAAAATATTGCTATTGGTAACCTGACGAAAGCAACTCTGTTTATAAATAAACTGAAAGATCATGGTTGTATGTTTGCGCTTGACGATTTCGGTAGTGGTTTAAGCTCCTTTGCTTATCTGAAAAATCTGCCGGTGGATTTTCTGAAAATTGATGGTGGTTTTGTCAAAGATATCAGTCGTGATGAAATTGACCGGGCTATGGTTGAATCCATTCAACAGGTTGGCAAGGTGATGAATTTAAGCACCATCGCCGAGCATGTTGAAGACGAATCAACATTGAACGTTTTACGCGAAATTGGCATTGATTACGTGCAGGGGTATTATTTAGGACGCCCCGAAGTGATGAACTGATACTGTTTCGCCCATAGTTACTATATATAAATCCTTCGTGTTTGAATGTCCGGGGTACTGTGCTGCCAGATATCGTTGAAAAAATCAGCCAGTTTGCGGGCAGGTTGTGGCGACATGATATTAATGCGGGCATTATAGTTATTTGCAGATAGACGATACATTGACTTTGTTTTATCAACAATTAAAAACGCACACTGTTCATTCATGTGTTCCCGGGCTGGATTATGTATGAAAACAGAACTGCTTAACGACTGTGCCAGTCGTATCAGACAATGCCCGTTTTGAGCGGCTTTTGTTGAATTCTGTACCAGTATCCTTATGTTTGTACCAGGGTGGCGTTTTGCCAGTTTGAAAATGATGGTCTCGATTTTTTTGTTATTATATATAGCATCATCCATGTCCTGGGTAAAAATATCAATGCTGTAATGAGCCTGTTCGATTAATTCAATGGCAAATTTTTTATTCTCTGCAAGTGTATCAACATTGATTTCCTCGTTATTTTCTTCAGATATGGATGACATGCCGGGCCTTTGATTTATAGAGTGCTCAGTCAATATTTTTTAACATTTTACGATGCGGGATGCCTGCATCATAAAATATATCGCCAACTGCAACAAAGTCTTTTTTTTCATAGAAAGCAATGGCGGATACCTGGGCGTATAATGTCAGCCTGTAAATGGCTTTATTTTTCGCGGTGTTTAAAACAAATTCAAGAAGTTTACTGCCGATACCCTGGTTGCGAAAAGGTTTAAGTACCGCCATACGGCCAATATGGCCATCGGGCTTTAAACGTGCGCAGGCGATGGTTTTATCGTTTATTGTGGCCAGAAAGTGATAACAGCTTTCATCAAATTCGTCCCATTCCAGTTCTTCGGGAACATTCTGTTCTTCGATAAAAACAAGGCGACGGATGTTTGACAGCTGTTGTTTGTGGCTTGCCCAGTCCGTTATTTTTATTGTTATGTTGTTTTTCGCCATGATTTTTCCGCAGATGAAAATATAATGCTATTTCCTGTTATTAAGTGTTATCAATCGCAATTACCGCACCGGTATTAAATAACATAAGCAGTATTTTTTTATCTTCGGTTGTCATCAATGGCAACAGTTGTTGAAAATCCAGTGGCTCACCATTGCACAGTACTGTTGCAAAAGACAAACTGGTTTGGTATCGGCTTCCGTTAACAAACAGCAATGCACTGTCGTTTATCCGGCTGAATAAAAAATTTGAATAGGGGGACGGTTCAACAGTGTGTTGTGTGCTCAGTGCCAGCAGTTCATCAAAATTATCAAGCTGCTGTTCTTCCAGCATATCTTCATAGGTTTTGTTGTCACTGCAATACTGGCCCAGCCAGTTAGTTACGTGCTCATGTTCTATCGCAAGCCCCTGTTTAAGGTAAGCGATAAAATCATTAATGGTTTGCTGACTGATTTCAGCATGATGCTCTGGTTTAACGGCAGCGATATCACGGTAACGACTGGCATCATGAACGTTTTCGTTGAGATAGTTAACATAGTCACTGGTTATGGTTTTTAAAGAAGGTGCACGAAAACCAACAGAGCCGGTGAGGCAGGGGGTTCCATTGTCTTGCGCAATACCATGATGGGCCACGTTGGGTGGCAGGTAGATCATGTCGCCGGGACTGACCAGCCATTCATGTTCAGCAGTGAAGTTTTTTAATACACAAAGGTCGACATCATTGAGGGTTTCTTCAGCAAAATTTTCCGCTATTTTCCATAACCGCTGACCACTTAACTGGATTAAAAAAACATCATAGGCATCAGTATGCTGGCCAACAGAACCACCTTCAGGTGCATAACTGATCATCAAGTCATCGACTCGCCAGTCGGGGATAAAACGAAAGTGTTGCAGCAGGTATTTTGTTTCCGGCAGGTGTTTTTCAACATCGCTGACCAGTAAAGACCAGTGAGATTCCGGTAAATGTGCGAAACGCGATTCATCAAACGGGCCGAATTCTACCTGCCAGGGGTAATCACCATCTTTTTCCAGAACCAGTCGGGCATTGACATTGTCTTCGCAGGCAAGGCCGGCAAGTTCATCGGCCGATATGGGCGATAAAAAATCCGGGAATGCATTTTTTATCAGCAGCGGTTTTTTCTGCCAGTAAGAAGCTAAAAATTCCTCGGTACTGAGGTCGCCGGGAAAGTTGTTTTTAGTGTTCATTTAATGGCTGCGATGGGGTTAAAGTTTTCTTGTCTGTTCTACCGCATTACCAATATAGTTCTGCGGTGTCAGTGCCAGTAGTTGTTCACGGGCAGATTCAGGTATTTCCAGCGACTGTATAAATACCTGGAATGCCTGCTGTGTGATGGCTTTGCCACGTGTCAGCTCTTTTAGTTTTTCATAAGGGTTTTCGATGCCATAACGGCGCATCACTGTTTGCACCGGTTCTGCCAGAACTTCCCAGCTTGAATTCAGGTCGGCTTCAATAATATCGGTATTGATTTCCAGTTTATTCAAACCTTTTATTAAAGACTGGTAGGCAATCATGCTGTGGGAAAAACCCACCCCTAGATTGCGCAGTACGGTAGAGTCGGTGAGGTCACGTTGCCATCGTGATATTGGCAGTTTCTGGCTGAGATGGTTGAAGATGGCATTGGCAATACCCAGATTACCTTCTGCATTTTCAAAATCGATAGGGTTTACCTTGTGCGGCATGGTGGATGAACCGATTTCACCGGCAACGGTTTTTTGCTTGAAATAGGCATTGGAAATATAGGCCCAGATATCACGCGATAAATCGATAAGGATGGTATTAAAACGACTTAACGCATCAAACATCTCTGCCATGTAATCATGCGGTTCGATCTGAATAGTGAACGGGTTGATGGTTAAGCCGATGGATTCTATAAACTGTTGTGAAAACGCCGGCCAGTCGATCTCAGGGTAGGCACTGATGTGTGCATTATAGTTACCGACCGCACCGTTGGCTTTACCGGTGATTTCGACACCGGCAACCAGGTTACGTTGTTTACGTAAACGATAAACCACATTGGCCAGTTCCTTGCCGACGGTGGTGGGTGAGGCTGTCTGGCCGTGGGTGCGGCTTAACATGGGCTGTTCGGCATAGTCCTGTGCCTGCTGGCTTAATGTTTCGATAATTTCATCCATCACCGGCAGCAATACATTGTCACGACCTGCTTTTAACATCAGGCCGTGAGACAGGTTGTTAATATCTTCAGAGGTGCAGGCAAAGTGCAGAAATTCATTACTGGCCTGCAGCTCAGCATTGCCCTGAATTTTTTCCTTGAGAAAATATTCAACCGCTTTTACATCATGGTTGGTGGTACGCTCAATGGTTTTAATACGCTGTGCATCCTCCAGGCTAAAGTTATCAATGATGTCATTTAATACTGCCTGCGCAGATGCGCCCAGACCGGGGACTTCATTAATGGCATCAAAAGCTGCCAGTGCCTGAAACCAGCGCACTTCAACCAGTACGCGGTGTTTGATTAAGCCATATTCACTGAATAAATCTCTGAATGCTGCTGTTTTTGAGCCATAGCGACCGTCTACCGGTGATATCGCTGTAAGTTCGTTTAATTCCATCATGAGTCCGTATAAAGTATTGGGTTTAAATATTGCTGTAATTATCGTTTAAAAGCAGTATAAAACCGGTATTATATCATTCTAGAAAAGTCAGTTGGCAAGACAAAGCGACTGATCTTTTGTTTATTGCTTTCTCTGCTTGATGAGCCGGCAGGAAATATGCTGAAGGTGGGATTTGATGACAAAGTTTCGAATTGAAAAAGATAGCATGGGTGAGCTGCAGGTTCCCGAAAGTGCTGCTTACGGGGCGCAGACGCAGCGCGCGGTTGATAATTTTCCGATAAGCGGGATCACCATGCCGAAAAGTTTTATCCAGGCGCTGGGGCTGGTGAAACAGGCCTGTGCGAATGCCAATCATATTCTGGGCGGGCTGGATGAAAATCAACGTCGGCATATTTCGTTGATTTGCGATGATATGATCAGTGGCTCACTGATGGAGCAGTTTCCGATTGATGTGTTTCAAACCGGTTCTGCCACCAGTACCAATATGAATGCCAATGAAGTGATCGCACACCTGGCTTCCATCGCGTCAGGCGATACCATTCATCCTAACGACCATGTCAATATGAGCCAGAGCTCGAATGATGTGATACCGACAACCATACATGTCAGCGCGGCCATTGCCTGTCAGCAACAGCTGTTACCGGCCATTGACCACCTTGTTCGCTGCATTGATAACCGGGCCGGGTCGCTGGCCTCGGTAGTCACTACCGGGCGTACTCATCTGATGGACGCGATGCCGGTGAGTCTGGGGCAGGTGCTGTCGGGCTGGTCGGCACAGCTGCAATCCGCTGTATTGCAGATAAAGCACACCTTACCGGCCATTCATCAGTTAGCCATCGGTGGTACCGCTGTCGGCACCGGTATTAATGCGGATGAGAAATTTGGTGCGCTGGTCGCCGAGCAGTTGTCAAACTCGACCGGTCTGTCTTTTAAAGTTGCTGCTAACCGTTTTGCTGCGCTCAGTTCACAGGATGCTGCCGTTGCCTTGAGCGGTCAGTTAAAAACACTGGCAACCGCATTAACAAAAATCTCTAATGACTTGCGCTGGATGAACAGCGGCCCGTTAGCAGGCATTGGTGAGATTGCCCTGCCGGCATTGCAGCCCGGCAGCAGTATTATGCCGGGTAAGGTCAATCCGGTTATTCCTGAAGCCACCGCAATGGTGTGTGCACAGGTAATTGGTAACGATGCCACTATCACGATTGCCGGTCAGTCAGGTAATTTCCAGCTCAATGTAATGTTGCCGCTGGTGGCCTTTAACCTGCTGCAAAGTATCGAACTATTATCAAATAGTTCTCGCTTGCTGGCAGATAAAGCAATAAGTGGTTTTATCGTGAATGAAGATAATATTAATGCGGCACTGGCAAAAAATCCGATACTGGTGACTGCTTTGAATACGGTGATCGGTTATGAACTGGGTGCGAAAATTGCAAAAACAGCCTATAAAGAGGGGCGTGCAGTTATTGATGTTGCTGAAGAGATGTCAGAACTGAGCCGTAAAGAACTGGAAAAGTTACTCGATCCAAAAAAACTGATTGTTGGTGGTGTCTAGATTTTCTACCGGTTGGAGTTAACTGCAGATAGTGATATTAAGATAGGGTGAAAATAATGAATCAGGTCTTAAAGAAAATTGAGCGTTTAAACGAGATTGGTATCGCCTTATCTGCGGCCAGCAATGTCAAGGTTCTGTGTGACGAAATCCTGACCGGGGCAATGGAACTGACTAACTGTGATGCCGGCAGCCTGTACCGCATGTCTGATGACAAAACAGAACTGGAGTTTGTGATAGTGCGCAATAACTCTCTCGGTACTCACATGGGAGGCAGTGGTGGTGTTGAGATGACCTTTCCCCCCGTACCGCTGATGGTGGATGGTAAACCTAACAAGAACAATGTTGTCAGCTCGGCGGTTCATGATGATGTGACCATTAAGATTCCTGATGCATATCATGCCGAAGGTTTTGATTTTAGTGGCACCCGGAAGTTTGACCAGGAAACCGGTTACAGAACACAGTCTATATTAACCATTGCGTTAAAGAATCATCACAATGAAATCATCGGTGCCCTGCAACTGATCAATGCCAAAGATGAACAAAGTGGTGAAACCCGTGACTTTACCCCGGCCGATCAGCAATTGGCTGAATCATTAGCTTCGCAGGCAGCCATTACTATTACCAATAACCGGCTGATTGAGGAACAGCGTGAACTGCTTCTGGGCTTTGTCGACATGATGGTTGAGGCGCTTAGTGACAAGTCATTATATACCGGTGGTCATTGTAAGCGGGTACCGGTAATTACCGAAATGCTGGCACAGGCCGCAGTGGACAGCAGCGAAGGCAAGTTCAGGGGTTTTACGCTGAACAGTAATGAATGGGAAGAATTGAAAATGGCCGGAAAGCTGCACGACTGCGGCAAAGTGGCAACACCAGAATATGTGGTTGATAAATCCACAAAGCTGGAAACCATCTATGATCGTATTCATGAGGTTCGTATGCGTTTTGAGGTATTGAAGCGCGATGCCGAGATTGACTGCTGGAAAAAGATTGCTGCCGGTGCCGATGAAAATGAACAACGTGAAATTCTTGACCGGTATTGTCGGCAAATTGATGATGATTTTGCTTTTGTTGCTGAATGTAATATTGGTGGTGAATTCATGTCGGATGAGCAAGTTGAGCGTCTGAATATGATCGCTCAAAAAAGCTGGCAGCGAACGCTTGATGACAGGCTTGGTATTTCATGGGAAGAAGCCAGTCGCAAGTCCGTTAATAATCAACAACCGCCTGCGCAGTGTTCATTGCCGGTTGCAGAAAAGCTTCTTGCAGATAAAGCCGAGCATTTAATTTTAAGAGACAAAAAAGAAACGGAACTGGTTGAAAAAATAACCCGGAAAGATAATGAATGGGGCTTTAATATCAAGGTACCAAAATTCAGGTCCAACCGTGGTGAGTTATATAATCTTTGTGTTAAAAGAGGAACTCTGACGGAAGAAGACCGTTATACCATTAATGAGCATATGGTTTATACCATTATTATGCTGGAGAACCTGCCGTTTAAAAATGATTTGCGCAATGTACCGTTTATCGCCGCCAGTCATCATGAAACCATGGATGGCAACGGTTATCCCAAGAAACTGAAAATGTCTGAATTACAACCGGACAGAACCTGGAAAAATATGCAGACCGCAAAAATGATGGTGATCGCCGACATTTTTGAAGCACTGACAGCCTCTGACCGACCCTATAAAAAACCCAAAACCTTAAGCGAATCACTGCGCATTTTAAGTTTTATGAGAAATGATAATCATATCGATCCTGACCTGTTCGAACTGTTTTTAACCAGCGGTGTTTACAAGCAGTACGCAAAAGAAGCACCTTTACTACAGGAGCAGATTGATGAGGTTGATATTAACGATTACCTGTAATAGTTCAGCGCAGGACTACCATGTGTGAAACAGGGGTCGGAGTCATTTTTATAAAAATTTCTGTTATTAAGTACCTTGCCTTTGAAAAAATGACTCCGACCCCGGGTATCTTATATGTTTGAACCTTGCAGGTCTTCATTCGGTACATCCTGCATACCATTACTAAGCACGCTTGTTTTAAATCCTTTCTCGTTAAGGATATAGGACGCTGAAGAGCTTCGGCGTTAGGTATCGCAATATAAAATATAATCTTTCATTAAATCCAGTGTATTTATTTTCATGCGTAAAAAGATTAGTGGCATGTGGATTGCGCCCTTTATGTGTGCTGATTCAAACTCAGCAGGCAGACGGACGTCCAGCCATTCTGCTTCGCTATTTTTTACTTTTAAGCTGGCACAGGAGTAATCAATTTTCTCAATCATGGGCTCATTGAGCAATTTTAAAAAGTTTTCTTTTGATAGCCGGCTTAATGTGCCTTTACTCAGCATTACAACACTGGCATTTCTTTTTGCATCTGAAATCAGGGCTTCTTCACCAAATGTAGAACCGGGGCCGAGTTCAGCAAGTTTTATTTCATTCTGTTGCCCAGGCATTTTTCTGGTTACCATGCAACGACCGGTTTTGATAATATAAAAATATTCACCGGCTTCATCCTGTTTGATAATACTATCGCCGATGTTTACCTCAATATCTTCCAGGCTGGTAAAAATAGCCTGAATATTCGCCGGCGGAATCCGGTGAAAGGCTTCAGTTTGTAAAATTCGTGTCATCCAGTCATCATCTTCCGAGCAGCTGCTCAGTTCTTCAACCTGAAAACTGCCGGTCTGATCCCAGGCCAGCATCATGTCAAGAATGTCTGCATTGACTTTGAAAATAACCAGGTCGGTTTTTGCAGTACAGGTGAAATTACGCGGTAATATATGGGCAATAGCAAACTTTGCATCTGCTGAACCCGCTTCTATGGATTTCAGTATTTTGTTGTTTTTAATCAGGTTAATACTGCCTTTAAATAAAAAAATATGTCGATTGTCTTTATCACCTTCTTTAAAAACAGTATCGCCTTTTTTGAGTTCAGAAATTTCGAGTTTATCTGCAATTTCTTTCAGGTTTTCCGGGGTTAAAGAATCCAGAGGGTGAAAATTGTTCAGATGAAGAAATGAAATTTTTGTGCTCATTTATTTAGTACCGGAATTTAATCGCTGATTTTAGTTATTATCAGTTTTGAATATGTTGTTTAACTCGGGCTGTCACTTTGCTCAGTAACGTCAATATACAGTTTTAATCGCTGGCCCGGTTGAATATATTTACCTTTAATTGTGTTCCAGCGATGCAGGTCTTTAACATTAACCTTGTATCTACTGGCTATACGTGACAGTGAGTCACCGTTTCTAACCGTATAGTGGATAGATTTTATCGTACTATTCGGGTTATGAGTTTTAACTACGTCATATTTTGCAGACATTGATTTACCGGTTGATTTTGACCAGATGACCAGTTTTTGCCCCTGTTTCAACGGGTCTCTGATTGCCATGCCATTCCACTTTGCCAGTTTATGCATATCAACGTTGTATTTTCTGGAAATGGACCAGAAACTTTCACCCGGTTGTACGCTATGGTTTATGCGTGTACTGCTACTGCCACCACGTTGCTTGCTTTGTGTTGACTTTAATCGCTGGGGTGATGAGAGCGAGTAGCTGGCATTATTTTTACTGGCCACCGGAATCATTAAATACTTACCTGCACGAATATTGTTACTATGCAGATTGTTGACTTTCTTCAAATGTTTAACAGAGGTTTTATATTTTTTTGCAATATGCCCCAGTGTTTCACCAGATTTTATTTTGTGTCTTTCCCAGCGTAAATGATCATCGGCCGATAAAAAAGCATAATTAGTGGTAAATATTTCAGCTGCATCAACCGGTAAAAGCAATGTATGTGGTCCATCCGGATCGGTTGCCCAGCGATTAAATGCCGGATTGTAATTATATAAAGTATCAATGTCGATTTCGGCTAATTCTGCGGCCAGTGCCAGATCGATCTGTTGACTGGTTTTAACCTGAATGAATCCGGGGGCATCAGAAATGCAGCGCAGGCTTACCGAATATTTTGTCGGATTATTAATAATTTCTTTGAGTGCCAGTAATTTAGGTACATAGGCACGGGTTTCTTTCGGTAGCTTCAAATGCCAGAAGTCAGTTGGTTTATTGAGTCGCTTGTTGCGTTTGATTGCGCGTTGTACCGTGCCCGAACCGGAATTATAGGCCGCCAGTGCCAGCATCCAGTCACCCTTGAATAACTTGTTAAGGTTGACCATGTAGTTTAATGCGGCCTGGGTAGATGCATAAATATCACGACGTCCGTCATACCACCAGTTCTGTTTTAGACCATCCAGGCGACCGGTAGAGGGTATGAACTGCCAGATACCGGAGGCCCGGCCATGTGAGTAGGCAAATGGCTGATAAGCACTTTCAACGATGGGCAGCAACACTAGCTCTGTAGGCAGGTTACGTTTTTCAGTTTCTTCCAGAATATAATAAAGAAACGGGTCGGCGCGGCGCATGACGCGTTGCATATATTCGCTATGTTTGGCAAACCACTCCAGTTCACTTTGTAAGGAGTGATGTTTTATATCTTCAGGTAATTGAAAACCAGCACGCAGTCGGGGCCAGATACTGTGTGTTCCTTCATCGTTGATATATAAATCTTCAAACTGATCGAATTCGAGATGTGCCTGGATCGTGGCAGCATCTGTTTCGTCGGTATTCTCGGCAGGGGCTGCCGTTAACGGTTGTGGTTCAGTATCAGTGGTACTGACGCTGGTTTGTACTGACTCTTCGGTTTGTGATGAATCGCTGAGCATTGCTCTGGTTTCATTACAGCCGGAAATAAACAGAGGACTGCTTATCAGGATAAGTAACTTTAGGGTAAATCGCTTGGTTAATGTGTACGGCAAAGTAATCGACTCTGGAAGTATGCAGAAGAAGGGCTGTTATATAAACTGTTTATATATCATTTTTATAAGTTTATGAATGAAATATGCGATATTTCTCGGAATTCAGGCTGGTTTTATTTAATGCAGCAATATAACATCGCAAGCCTGATTGTCCGCCAGCGGATCAAGGTAATAATTTTCATTCAATTGCTGCTTATTGTACAGCATCAAACCATAAAATAGAGCCGTATGAGATCAAATATTGTTGAAATATACACCGATGGCGCCTGTCGCGGAAATCCTGGTCCGGGTGGCTGGGGCGCAAGTTTGCGCTATAACGGGACACAAAAAGACCTGTACGGGGGAGAAGCCGATACTACCAATAACCGGATGGAGTTGATGGCGGTTATTCAGGCACTGGAATCCCTGACCCGTTCGTGTAAGGTAAAGGTTTTTACCGACTCAAAATACGTGCTGGAGGGTATGACCAAATGGCTGCCCAACTGGAAGAAAAAAGGCTGGAAAACAGCGGCTAAAAAACCGGTCAAAAACGCAGATTTATGGCAGCGCCTGGATGCAGTAGTGACCGCAAATGACGTGAGCTGGCAATGGGTAAAAGGACATTCAGGGCATGATGGTAATGAGTATGCTGATATGCTGGCTAATCGTGGTATCGATGAAATGTTGAAATAAAAGTTTTAAGTTGTAAGTTATAAGTTTAAAGTAACTGCCAACTGCCAACTGCCAACTGCCAACTGCCAACTGCCAACTGCCAATTTTTTATTATGAGACAAATCGTCCTCGATACCGAAACTACCGGACTTGACC
>JAJRUQ010000157.1 GCA_024277705.1 Gammaproteobacteria bacterium | reverse complement strand
TGGCTGGGTGGTGAAAATGTACGGCATAAATTCACTGGCAGCATTACCACGGACGGCGTGATTACGTCTGCTCAGCCGTTTAACTTTGAGGCAAATGATGTGATGACGCTGGGTGCCAGTCAGATTGATTTTACCGGTTTCAGTAAACGGGGGCATGACAGTATTTATTTTTCAACTGCGGGAGCGACAACCGTGACTTTCAATATCCAGCAGGACGGTTTGTCACAGCCCGAAAACATTTATCTTGGTGAGCATGGCGTCAGACCGGCGATAGTGCCTTTGGTAATAACACCGTAATAATTAACACAGGAAGAAGGGTGTGATGAAAATAACAAAATCACAAATAACGATATTAATTAGCTGTCTGGTTTTTAGCTTAAGTATAAGTGCGCAGACCTTTGTCCGTGTCAGTGAAGCTGCCGGTCTGTCAACAAAGTTAAAACCTGTGTTTGGTAATCCTGTCTGGGGTGACATGAATAATGACGGTTTTATTGACCTGATTGCTCCGCATCATGGTGCGGGCCCGAGTATTTATATGAATAACCGGGATGGCTCATTTACCCGGGCCAGCATATCGTCGGTCTTTGGTGCTGATTTTTTTAACGAGCACCGGGATTTACATGGTTTCAGTTTTACCGACTTTAACAATGATAATGTCCTTGATATTTTTATGACGGCAGGCGCCAAACGCGGAGAGCCGGGCTTTGTTAAGCGTGACCGGCTTTATCAGGGAAGCGGTGATGGTACCTTCCAGATGGTGTCTACGGCTGCCGGGGTGGAAAATCCAACCGGGCGTGGTCGCAGCAGTTGCTGGTTTGATTATGATGGTGACGGTAATCTGGATTTTTTTCTGAAAAATCTAGCCATGACAAATGTTTTTTATCGGAACGCCGGTGATGGTACTTTTACCGATATTTCTACCAGTCTTGGTCTGTACGATGTTACCAAAGGCTCGGTGTGTTCACTGGTGGATTACGATAACGACGGGTGGCTGGATATTTTTTTGAACTCGGGAGGCATTACTGACACTTTATTACGTCAGTTACCGGACGGGACATTCAGTGATGTTACTGTCGCGGCGAATATCACACCGCTTTCGCGCGGTAGTGCGGCTGCATGGGGAGATTACAATAATGACGGCTTTATGGATCTTTTTGTCGCCAGAGCGCTGCCGGAAACGTATGACCGCCTGGTTGCTACAGCGAAGCTGGATAATACGCTGTATACCAATAATGGCGATGGCAGCTTTACTGACAGTACTGTTGCTGCCGGTTTGGCGGGTAATTTTAATACTGCGGCGGCGGTCTGGGGGGATATCGATAATGATGGCAACCTGGATTTGCTGGTGACGAATGCGGGTGATGTTGATGGTAGCGGTAATAATAATCTGCTTTATATGAATAACGGTGACGGTAGTTTTACCGAGAGCGCCGCACAGTTCAATATTGATGGCAGCAGTGATCCGGTGGCACATCGTTACACCACTGTTGCGCTTGGCGATTATGATAATGACGGAGCGCTGGATGTGGTGCTGGATGGTGGCAGCGTGGGCTCGAATAAAGGCACCACGGAGCTGTATCATAATGAAGGGGGCAGCAATAACTATCTGAAGCTGGTGTTGAAAGGGGTCAGTGCCAATGCGCCGGGTATTGGTAGTGTTGTCCGGCTTAGCACGGCTAATGTTACCCAGATGCGTCAGTATACCGGCGCGACCAGTGGTGTGCGTAAATCACAGAGTCTGCAACCGGTACATTTTGGTGTTGGGAATGAGACGGCGGTGTCACTTAATGTACTTTGGCCAAAGGGCGAGCGAGTGCCAAGGCGCACCGCCACCCGTCAAACGGTCAGCAATCTGGCGGTTAATCAAACCGTAGTGCTGGAGGAAGGACGTAGTATTGCTCGCGGGCGTGTGGCAAACATGAGTGAACCGGGTTGTTATTTGTGGGCAGCTAACCGGCGCTGGAATTTACGCTGCATCGGTAAAACCGCACAGCGGGTTCTGTTTAGCGGTCGGATTACCAGTAACGGTAAGCTAACATCGTTGAATAGTTTGAGTATTGAGGCTAACGATATGGTGTCTTCGACGGAAAATGCCATTGCTTTTGCATTCAATGTAAAACAGGGGTATGACACGATCAGCTTTACCAGCACCGGGGATGCGGTCACATTTGATATTTATCAGGACGGGGTTCAGCAACCGCGCTCAATCAGGATAGGTAAATATGCAGTATTGCCGGCGATGCTTCCGGTCACGCTGACTGAGTAGTGGTATTGTTAAGCGCATGGCGGTAAAAGATTACACAGACCGGTTGTATTATTTTGTCCGGGACAAACGCAGAAAACTGGTCTTTATGCAGACCAAATACTTTTGTGATTTTTCATTTATCCATATCAATAAAACCGGTGGCAGCAGTATTGAGCATGCTTTGCGGGTGCCGCTGATTCACGAAACCGCGACCACGTTTCGTAATAACATAGGGGTTGCGCGCTGGGACCGGCGTTTCAGTTTTTCGATTGTGCGAAATCCATGGGATCGGGTGGTATCGCATTTTCATTACCGGCAGATGACCGATCAAACCGGCCTGGGTGATAGTTCGCTGAGTTTTAAAGACTGGGTCAGAAAGGTGTATGTGGAGCGTGCAGCAGAATATGTTGATGAAGAAAAAATGTTTCTCACCCAGTCCGACTGGGTGACTGATGAAGAAGGCCGGATTATGGTGGATTATATCGGCCGCTTTGAACAGCTTGATGAAACATGGAGTGAAATATGCCGGCGGTTGAATCGTGAGCATACAGCGCTGCCGCACGTAAAAAAATCGTCGCGGCAGAATTACCGGGATTATTATGATCAGGAATCCCGTGATATTGTGGAAAACTTTTTTAAAAAAGATGTGGTAAATTTTGGTTATCGCTTTTAACGCAGATTTGTATCGACAAACCGCTATAATACTTAGAAATCCTGTGATTTATTGCGATGCCGCCGGTGGCTGTAAGAGAACGGGGATGAATCCAGAGTTGTCCTGCTTGCGGCAATAAACAGTTTTAAAAACAATATTTAAGGCATGCTGAGAACCAGTGATGTTTAACATTCAACAGTCCAGATAACAGTTATGAAGTTTAAAAATAATTCAGGTTTTATCATTGGCGTTACATTATTACTGGTAGCTATGGTACTTGTCTGGCAGTTATTGCTGTCATTAAAGTCTCATCAGCTGTTAACGAATGCAGATTATGCGCGCAAGGCCGGTGAGCCTATTCCTGTGAGTACGGTGATGGCGCAGAGAGGAAGTCTGGACTCTGTCATGGCGGGTGAGTGTGTCGCCAGAGCCAGTGCACAGGTTGAATTATCGACCGATATCAGTGGCAGGGTGGTGAGTCTTGCGGCAAAAGTCGGCGATAGCGTTGTAAAAGACCAGTTATTGATAAAACTTGATGATACAGTGCTGAAGGCGATTTTTGATAATACCAGAGAAGCCGAATTAACACTGAAAACGCTGAAGAGTGAATTAAAACCGTTTGTTGCTGATCTCCGGGTCCTCAGGGATAAGACCCTGGTACCGGTGAAAGATTTAATTGATGCCATTGAGATGCAAAGACGGGCGGAAGTTGATGTTATCAGGGTACAGAAAGAAAGAATTCAGGCAACAGCCGGTATGAAAAGTGCCACCATTGTGTCGCCACTTTCAGGTGTGCTGACAAGTCTGGATGTATCACCTGGTACAGTATTGCGGGCTTATGAATCTGCTGCAACGATAAGCCAGTTAGACCCGATATGGGTGGAGTGTGAGTTCGCTGCCGACAGACTGGCGCAGATAAAGAATTTTGATCATGCCGATGCCAGTTTTACGGCATACCCCGGCAACACCTTTGCGGTCAAACTTGAAAAAATATTACCGGTTACCACTAAGGATACGCATGCCGTCATTGTGCAGTTTGCACTGGCCAATAAGTCACGGCAATTGCTTCCCGGTATGCAGGCCGTGGTTCGTCTTGGTAAACGGGTTGAGGGGATTAAAATACCAGCAATCAGCCTGATTAATTCTGATGGTGTCAGTGCCAGCGTGTTTATTATCGACCGTAACAAAAAAGCACGTTTTATACCGCTGGGTATTGGGCGCTATGCACAGGGTTATGTGGAGGTTCGCAGCGGGCTTGATAGTGGGCAGCGAGTGGTGGTTGCGGGTCAGAATTCATTGCAGGATGGTGATACTGTCAGGGAAGAGATGCTGGAAAGCATGGCAGAAGGGTTAACGAAAACATTGTTTCCCGCGAAAAGTCGCTAATTTCTCTGTGAATCTATGTCCGCTGGAATAAGCTCGCGACCACCAGAAAAAACCGGGCACCGGGTGGTTCGTAATGTGCTGTTTGGTGTTTTCAGTCAGGTGCTGGGCGGTGGACTTTTTTTTCTGGTCGCCATCCTTGTTGCCCGTCATCTTGGCCCGGAAAATTACGGCCCGTTTTCTTTTATATTCGCCATTGTCGCGGTCATTCATATGGTTGCCGATTTTGGTCTTACCCAGATTCTGGTCCGTGAAATTTCCCGAAACAAAGCCAGACTCGATGAAATACTGGGTGCGGTAGTACCGCTGGTAACAGTGTTTGCAGCGATCGGTTTTGCCGTTATTGCTGTTACTGCTGAATTACTGTCGATGAGTGTTGCAGCGACTCAGGCCATGTATATACTGGGCGTCTCCGTTTTGATGACCTTTCATGCTGCGGTTTACGGCGCTGTCTCCAGAGCTTTTGAGCAGATGGGGATTAATGCCGCCGTTCTGGTGTTGCAGCGGATATTTCTGTTTGCTCTGACCCTGCTGGCGCTGGCCTATGATGCCGGGTTGCCGGGAATTGCTCTGTGTTTTTTAGGAGAGCGCGTGCTGCAGTGGTTATTATCGCGTTTAATTGTCAGAATGAAATACTCCCGTTATACATGGCGGATTGATGTCCCGTACTGGCGATATCTGGTAACGGAGGGTTTGCCGGTTGGTGCCGGCATGGTGCTCAGACGAATTTCCTGGTATCTGGATATATTTATACTTACCGCGCTTGCCAGTGCCAGTGCGGTCGGACTGTTCAGCGCGGCTTTTCGCGTTATTCAACTGATTAATGTTATCCCCTTTACTCTGTCGATACCGGTGTTTCCGGTGTTGTCCCGGCTTGCTGTGGAATCAAAAGAGCGGGTATTCGCTATCTATACCCGGGTGTTGAAAATTTTTGTATTGATTAGCTTGCCGATTGCGATGTGGGTGCTGGTGCTTGGTTCACAGCTTACCGTTTTTATCTTTGGTGAGGACTATCGGGATGCAGGCACGACCTTGATGGTAATGGGGCCGATGGTGGTATTTCTTTTTCTCAACGGTCTTTATGTGCATATTTTTTCAGCACTGGATAAACAAAGCCACTATATGAAAGCTGTGGCAATGGCGGTGCTGGTGAATGTGTTACTGGATATCGCATTGATACCGATACTGGGTATTCTGGGAGCGGCACTGGCCACGTTGATTTCCGAATTAGTCTTATATGTTAGCGGGGCGGTACTGCTTTCCCGTCTGGGTCTGCGACTGGATTATCCACAGCTGTTTTTTCGGCCGTTATGTGCCGTTTTGATCGCCGGGGTCGCATTAGTATGGGTGCTTGAAAGACCATCACTGATTAACTTTATTCTGGGCTCTGCCGGTTTCTCGGTTATATATGTTGTCAGCGGTTATCTGTTGCGAGTTGTGCATGCCGATGATGTCAATATTATTGCTGGTGTACTGAGAAGAAAGCCTGCGCAGGTTAATAAATCATGAGTTCAGGATTGAATACAGTGACTCCGCTGGCGAGTGAACAAAGGTTGCCAGTGTTTACTGTGCTGGGTTTGGTACTGGCTCTTATTGGCAGTATGGGAGCCTGGGTGAACCTGCCTATTGCCGGCACATCACCGGCTCTGGTTGCTGACCTGGCAAGTTATGCTGAAATGACTGATTTATTCCGTGGTTTTTTTCTGATCTCAATATTGCTGGCAGGTGCCGCTGCTGTGCTGCAATACCGGCTGGTTTCGCTGCAGATCACTGTTTTCAGTTTGCTGATTATTTTTGCTTATGTTGTTTTCGTTCTGTTTCAGGATCACCGGCTGGTGCTGGCTTACATGAGTCAGAGTGAAGAGCGTATTGTTTTGCAGAAATTTATTTCTGAATATTACTGGCCCAACGTCAATCCTGAGTATACGATCAGCTTTATTGCGGAGTTTGAGTATCTGTGGCAGCGTCTGTTAATCAACTGGAATATTATCGGCATCGGTTGTAAAACGGCTTTTGTTGGTGTGCTTGTTTTATTGTTCAGTGTTGCGCTGAATGCCCGTTTAGCAAAAAGGGTTTATATTACTGCCGCAACATTATTGTTTGCCGGCCTGGCTGTCATATTTACGCCTCTGCTCAGGGCAGAAATGCTGCATCATCAGGGCGATATGCTGCTTGATTCCGGCCGTCAGCGGCAGGCTCTGGAGGTTTACAGCACAGCATTGCGCCTGGATCCGATGTTGATGTATTCGGCACCTCTTGCGCTCAAGGTTTCTCGCCTGTATCAGCGACTTGAAGGTGATGAGTCGGTGTTTGCCGGTTTATATTTATTGCATGTGGCCGCTTCGGGTATTGGTAGCCGGCGTTTGACACCGGAGTTTGTGGAAAAACTGAATATAATACAACGCTCGCTGGGTGATGTTGTCGCTATGAACATTAATGCTACCCGGCTACAAAATGCGGTGATAAAACAGTCACAAAAGGAATACATACGGTCATGGGTCTCGCGGGGACTGTATGAATATGAAAAAGGCCGGCCAATGGATAGTCTGAAGTCGTTTACGGCGGCGTTGCAGGCCGATGTAACAAGCGTGTCTGTGAAATTTTTTATCGCGCATGTATTGCTGGAGCTGAAACGGCACAGTGATTCTCTGGCGCTATTGAAGTCAACATTGCCATCGGTCTGGAGCAAGCAGTTACGGGCCGATTTTATGTGTACTATTGGTGATGCTTATCGTCAGTCAGG
>JAJRUQ010000156.1 GCA_024277705.1 Gammaproteobacteria bacterium | reverse complement strand
TCCAGAGTTTTACTCAGCTCAAGAAATTGTCCGATAAGGCAGTTCATTTGATTGATGTCGCCACGGATGCCGGCGACAAGAACCGGGTCGGCACTGTCGGGCAGCATTTCCAGGGAAAGTTGAATACGCGCCAGCGGTGTTCGTAAGTCGTGGGATATGCCAGCCAGCAAGGTGGTGCGGTTGCTCAGTAATTCTTTAACCTGCACCGCCATCTTATTAAAACTTTGTGCCAGATGGAGAATTTCTTCCGGGCCTGTTTCGGGGATCAGTTCCGGTTCTTCGCCACTGCCTATGCGCAATGCGTTTTTGGATAATGATTCCAGCGGTGTGGTCAGATGTCTAACCAGTGCAGCAGCGGTGATCAGTGTTGCCAGCCCGCCAACGACCAGCAATAAAATCAGAACCAGAGGTGGTTGTGCATTGATGTGCGAGCTGGAAAAACCTATACGTACATTTTCGCCGTTGATGATTAAATTAGCCCAGTACCAGTCGGTGCCACTCTCATCCTGTGATATTTTAAGCTGGACATTCTGACCGGTGCGCTTTTTCAGGGCTGATTCAAGGAAGTAATAATAGGGTAGCGGTTTAAAATCGACGGTGTTCAGTTGCTGCCCTGCGGCGATATGTAACTGGTAGTTTTCCAGCAGGTTCTGTTCAAACAAAATCCGGTTTTCAGTTTTTGTTTTAACCCACTCGTTTGCGCTGAATACCATTAATGCTGCAAGATCATCGGCAGACTGTCTGCCTACCGGTGCCAGCATAAAGTAAGTGATGACCGTGAGTGCAAATAACATATAAGCGATCGAAACCGTTGCGATCATAGTGACGGTTCTGGCAAATAAAGTTTTAGGCAGTATCATCAAAGTTGCGTATTATCAGGGGTCGGGCGTAAACAGGTAACCTTTGCCCCAGACCGTGCGAATATAGACCGGGTGTGTCGGGTCGGTTTCAATTTTTCTGCGCAGGCGTGCGATGCGTACATCGATGCTGCGATCATATGGCTGATGTTCATAACCTTTGAGTAACTGTAATAATGAATCCCGGTTTAGTATTCGCCCGGCATTATTTACAAATACTTCGAGTAGTGCAAATTCACCGCTGGTTAAAATCACTTCCTTATCGTTATGAAATAATTGCCTGCTTGTCAGTAGCATTCGGTAATTATCAAATGTTTTTTCTTCGGTATTACCGCCTGTTTTGTCCTGGTCGGTATGACTGCGCCTTAGAACAGAGCGGATGCGCGCCAGCAGTTCACGCGGGTTAAACGGTTTTGGCAGGTAGTCGTCAGCACCTACCTCCAGCCCGACAATACGGTCTATTTCATCGCCGCGGGCTGACAGTATGATGATGGGTGTATTGCCTGCATTTCTGATTTCTTTCGCCAGTGACAGCCCGTCATCACCGGGTAACATAAGATCCAGAATGATAAGGTCAGGCGTTGTCCGCTCTAGAAATTTGCGCATTGCTTGCCCGTTGTTTACGGGTATTGCTGCATAACCATTTTCTGCTAAGTAGCGTTTCAGCAAGTCACATAACGCCTTGTCGTCATCGACGATCAATATGGTCTCTGATTCGGTGTCCAGTTTACGCATTTTTATTCATCAGTTTTGCTCTTGTAACAATTTGTTACATTTAAGGCGGTTTCTGAAATACCAGTGAAACATATTTTCGCCAGTATTCAATGGTGAAAACTTTGGAACCTCTGAACAAGTCTGGATGCAGCAGATTGAGATTCAGAATTTTTCAGGTTCGCGACTTGTTCAGAGGTTTCCTTTATAAATAACGGTAGCACACAATTACCAGATACTAAACCGGAGTAGATACATGTCATTACACGCAAGCAAAAAATTTATGATTCATCCCGTAAGCAGAATTATCAAAGCTGTTGCTATTACATCTTTTTTATTCTCTGTGCCTTCAGCTTATGCCAATGAGGGTGCGCGGGCACCGGGGATGGATAAGGCGACCATGATGAAAATGCAGAAAGTCATGAAGTCTGATATGGCGCTGATGAAACCTGATTTACAGAAGCAGGTTAAAGGTCTTTCCAAACAGACAAAAATGGCGCTGATGAATATTCTTTCTACGCATACCCGTCGCAGTAAGCAGCTGACATTACGTCAGGTAATGCATGAAGTGTTGTCGGATTATCAAAGTATTACCACGGGACTGGTTACTGATAATAATGAACAGGCAGCAGACGCCGCGCGCCGTCTTGCCAACCATCGTTTACCGCTCGGCGGCCTGCTTCCTTACATGGCTAAAGGCGATATAAATGATGACAGACTGGCCAGCCTTGTTGGATTCAATGATCTGGTTGAAGGTAATGCCTTACGTCTTGCAGCAGCGGCTGACAAAGGCAATACCGGTGAAGCGACCATGTATCTTGGCAAGATTGCGGAAGGCTGTGTTGCATGTCATCAGGTATTCAGGGGGCAGCCAGGTGTTTCAAATCGTTTACGTTAAACGTGAATCGGAGCAGTACAAACACACAATATAATAATCATAATTGTATTCATGAATTACGACCAAATGAGGATAGCAATGTTAAATAAAACACTGATAAAAGTAAGTGCCATTACGGCGATAACAGCGGGCAGCTCGGCTGTTTATGCGACCAATGGTGACCAGATGTTAGGTGTAACAGCAACCCAGTGGGGCATGGCTGGCGCTGTTGTGGCGGCACCGCAGGACAGTGGCACAATAATAACTAATCCGGCAGGTCTTTCCTTGCTTGAGATTGAAGATGTGCGCTTTGATATGGGGTTTGGTTTTCTTAATCCGCCGCGTAAAGCCAATGGTACAGATAGTGATTCAGAATTATATTTGATTCCTTCCGGTGCGGTGGCGTTTAAGATTGATGACAAACTGACCTTGGGTATGGGTATGGCAGGTTTGTCTGGCATGGGTGTAGATTTTGCTGACATTGTGCCGGCAGCGCCCGGTAATCAGAATGTGGTGACAACCAAACAGTTCTTTCGAATTGCGCCCGGATTTTCTTATCAGATAAATGACAAGGTTGCTCTTGGTGCTGCTCTGAATATCGATTATCAGAGTCTGGCAATTGATAATTCACAAATGCATTTGCCGCAGAACCAGGTTTATGGTTATGGTTTTACGCTGGGTTTGATTTACAAATTAAGCAACACTATGCAGCTAGGTGCATCGTATGTCAGCAAACAGTCCATGAGTGCGTTTGAGTGGAACACTACGGCCGGTCATTACTCAATGACTCTGGACGCACCGGAAACTATTAGTCTTGGTCTCGCCTACCAGCCCGGAAATGGTTTGCTGATTGAAGCAGATGTTAAATATATCGGTTTTTCCGATGTGCTGGATAAAGTTGATTTCGACACACCGGCAGGC
>JAJRUQ010000155.1 GCA_024277705.1 Gammaproteobacteria bacterium | reverse complement strand
TGGTGCGCGCTATCTATCAGGTAACGCAGCTCATCAGCAGTGCCATGTCTTGCGGTAGGTGAATAATAACCGCTGACCTGGTAACCCCAGGATTCATCCAGCGGATGTTCGGTGAACGGTAGAAACTCGATGTGTGTGTAACCCATTTCTTTGACATAAGGAATGAGCTGTTCGGCCAGTTCGGTATAACTCAGAAAGTCGCCGTTTTCATGCCGTCGCCAGGAACCGGCATGCACTTCGTAAATCGACATCGGTTGATGCAGCCACTGCCACTGCTGCCGTTCAGCCAACCAGTGTCTGTCCTGCCATTGATAGCGTTCCTGCGGCGCTATTTTGCTGGTAGTGTCCGGACGCAAACCCATGGATCGTGCATAGGGGTCGGTCTTTTGCAGAATCTCATCATTCTGGCTGCAGATTTCAAATTTGTAATTATCAAGTGCGTGTAATCCAGGGATAAAAAGTTCCCATACGCCTGAGCTGCCTCGGCTACGCATGGGATGGCGCAATCCATGCCAGCCATTAAAATCACCAATAACACTGACACGTTTAACATTGGGAGCCCACAGGGCGAACAAACAACCATCGACCTCATCAATGGTCTGTAAATGTGCGCCTAAAAAACGGTAAATATGTAAATGTGTACCGGCACTGAACAGATCAAGATCAAACTCACTGAGTACCGGCTGAAAACTGTAGGGAGAAACAACTTCATGTGCTTCCAGACTGGCTTTTTCAAGCCAGCGCAGGTGATAATGCAGAGCCAGGTTTTCTTTTTGCGCTTTACTGATATTGATCTCAAAAATATCCGTACCCTCACGACGTACCATCTGCCCGATATTTTCAAGCTCAACGCTTTCCGCCGATGGCATAAACGCTCGTACAGTGTATCCCGGTCGTGCGGGATGTATACCCAGGCATTCAAAAGGATCGTGGTGTATCCCCTTCTGTATTTTTGTTAATGCTTCAACCATTTAAATTTCTACAACTTAATTTATGTATTATTTTTCAGAGTCAACTCTGCTTAATCAATCACAACGGGTAAGCGGTGTACACTCTCGATACGTAAGCGGATATGTTTCATTCTGTCAGTATTCTGCGGCTGTTCAAGCTGCTGCCATTGAAACCGCCATAACCAGTTTCCGGTGATAGTGCCCGGCGTATTCATTCTTGCTTCAGCTCCCAGATGCAGGCAGTCCTGCATTGAAATCATGCATATTTTTCCTGCTGACTGCAGTGCATCATCGATCAGTTTATCGACCACCATATTAGCAATCTCAGAACCGTCATCCTGCGCTAAATTCAAAACCTGTAACACATGGTTTTTAACATGATCCGGCAGACTGTTAAACCATCCTTTAGTGGTATCGTTATCGTGGGTACCAATATAAACCACTTTATCCTCGACTATATTTTTTAATTTATGAGGATTGTCATCAAATTCATCAAAACCGAATTGCAGTACCGACATTCCCGGTAAGCGGTATTTTTTTCTCAGTGCGGTAACTTCCGGGGTAATAATACCCAGGTCTTCAGCAATAAAAGGCAGTTGCCTGTCACCGTTGTTTATCATTGACTGAATGCTGGACAATAATGCATCGCCGGGTATTTTCTGCCAATAACCATCAATGGCTGTTTCACACGAAGCATCAATCATCCATGCGGCCTCCAGCCCTCTGAAATGATCTATACGAACAAGGTCAAACATCTGCAGATGATGCCGGACTCTGGATTTCCACCAGGCATAATCATCATTTTGCATGCTGTCCCAGTTATAGTGCGGATTGCCCCAGCGCTGCCCCTGTTGTGAAAAGTAATCCGGCGGTACACCACTGACAACTTCCATATTACCTTCTGCATCGAGTAAAAATAATTCACGATGCGCCCACACATCAGCACTGTCAAAACCGACATAAATAGGCATATCGCCAAACAGCAATATATCCAGAGATGTTGCCAGCGACCTGATTTCCTGCCAGCGTTTATGCAACTGATACTGTTGCCATTTTAAGCCGGTAATCTGTGCTTCATAGTGTTGCACAGCCTGCAAAATAACCGCAGGTTCACGAAACTTCCACGCTTGCGGCCATTCATTCCAGGATTTATCATCAAACTGCTGCTTTAATACTTTAAACAGAACATAATCATCCAGCCAGAACTGCTGTTGACTGCAAAACGCAACATAGCCACTGTCGTTTGCATCCGGCGGCACAATTTCAGGCATCAGTGCCGGGTTAAAGGCAAATGCTGAACTGCACTGATAAGGGGATAAACCAGCCTGTGGTTCACCCAGCGGCAATACCTGCCATACGCTTAAACCTGTCTGCGCCAGCATTTGCAGCCAGCGTTCAACATCATCATCCAGCACCCCTGATGGTAGCGATGTTGGATGCAACAGCATACCCGCACGACGTTGATTAATGTCAGCTGACTTCACTATCATTTTTCTCCCTGTAAAATCCTGCTCCGATCCGGACAAAACAACCTGGCAGTAAAATATTCAGCTTAATCAGAACTTTCTGCATGATCAGTTGTTTCTAACCATGGTACCCGCGTTCTCTGCATTGCCACCACCCGCTGACAGCGGCTGCTCGAGGTTTTCCGGTACCGGCAATTCAAGCAATTTATATAAATTTTTAAGCTGTGCTCTAAACAGCTGATCAAAATCACGGACACTGTCAGACGAATTCTTTTCACCAAACCACCAGAACCAGTCGGATCCTTCACAAATAGCCAGCTGACGCGTTGCTTTTTCCAGTCTTTTATCAGTTAAACCTTTGCCCGCGACAACCTTGTCATAAGCCAGTTTAGCTTCAACCAGACGGTCCCATGCCCGGTTTTTATCCGCCTCACCTATCCAGGTTGAAAATGAACCATACACCCAGCTGCCAGCACACAGATTTTCAAGCTTATGCGTATTGGTCTTTTCGCTTACCGCTGAAAAAGTGGTGGCCTGTACCTGCTTATGCTCAGGTAATATTTCGTATAAATGATTAAGAAAATAATAACCATTGTGCGGATAATATTCCCACGCATTTTCGCCATCAAGAATAATGGAAACCACATGCCGCTCCGCGCTGTCACCAAGAAAATCGGCAATATTGACCAGATGCTGCACCAGGTCATTAGCGGCATCAATGGAATTAACCTTGCTGTATTCAAATCCGATCAGATCAGACAGACCATCATCGCGGAAAAAAAGCTTGGGTTTATAACCTTTTAATTCATGCGGATGAAAAAGCGCATGTTTGGTTTGCACCATTTCGGGATCGTGTGAGCCCAGTAGTACACTGTTACGCCAGACACCTTCACCGGATGCCGTCCATTTAAAATCAAATTTTTCGATGAGTGCAATCGCGTCTTCGGAGATAGCACCTTCAGATAACCAGATGCCTTGTGGCCGAAGTCCGAAAAATTTTTCAAAACAGTCAAGGCCACGCTGAATATGCCAGTGAGATCGCTGTTCACCACCGGGGTAGGTTTTACTCTCCGGCCGTGGTGCTTCAGGCTGCGCACATGACATATTAGCCATATCATTCAGCAAGGGAATAATCGGGTGTCCGTAAGGTGTCATTGAAAGTTCTATCTGGCCGCTTTCTGCTAGTTTTCTGTAACGCGGTATCAACTGTGAAATACAGTCATAGATAAGCTGTATTAAAGCCCGACGGTCAGTTGTATCAAACAGCCCGCCTTTACTGATCAAGTTTTCCGAGACCTGTGTCTGTTTCAGTGCATGGCCCAGCCAGGCAATGTGATACCAGACCAGTACATCAACAAAATATTGCTGACTAAAATATTGCAGACAGACCGTTTCCTGCTCATCGCAATGCCCGCCCGGAAACATTGATTGCACCATTTCCAGTAATCTTTTGAACACAGGATAGGGATCAATCATTTTCTCAGCATTGGCACGCTGACAGTCACATAATATCTGGTAACGCTCATGTGCTGTTTGCGGTATCGGGGTAGCGCCGGCAAGCAGGTTAAGCATGGGATCTTTCATTTTCCGGCCACTGTCAAGCAAGCTTTTCAGCTGTATGGCATAATCATCCAGTTGCTCCAGCAATACCGGTGCAAAATTTACCACGACCTGCATTTTCGGGTGTGATTCCAGATGCATGACCATGTCTTCATAATCTTTTATGGCATGCAGATACACCCAGGGCAGTTCATATTCACCGTCAATTCCCTGCTGATACCAGGGCTGATGCATGTGCCAGCACAAAACAAAGTTGATGGCTTGACCGGTATCCCTTGCCGTGCCGGCAGCTGAAGCTTTGCCTTTGTTTTTTTTCGCCGGCCGGTATTCGGGTTTATTTATACTCATAGTATTTTATCAAGGCCGTTTTGATGCAGCCACTTAGCATCAGGTATTAATTTTCAGGTATTCTTTATCAATCATATACAGGCGCTGCCCAAGCATCTTGGGCGTCACCAGCACGATACCGCTATCAGTTACATGAAAGCGTTTGCGGTCAAGTTCCAGATCTTCACCGATAATCATGCCATCTTCAATAATACATGCCTTATCAATGATCGCGCGTGTAATACGGCAGTTTTTACCAATGGTTACCTTTGGCAGAATTACACTGTCCTTGACCACTGAACCTTTCTCTATTTCTGTGGCAAAGAATATAACCGAACGCTTGACGCGTGCGCCTGACAAAATACAGCCACCGGAAACCAATGAGTCAATCGCCTGGCCTCGCATATCATCATCGTCAAACACAAATTTAGCGGGCGGATGCTGAGTCTGGTAAGTCCAGATCGGCCAGTCGCGTGAATACAGATTGAGTTCAGGTTCAACCTCACACAGTTCCATATTGGCGGCCCAGTAGGAATCAATCGTTCCCACATCGCGCCAGTAGGCCGGGCTGCCGTCATTGTTTTGAAATGGATAGGCATATGCATTACAGGCAGAGATGCTTTTAGGGACGATATTTTTGCCAAAATCATGCGCTGAATCTTCATCTTCAGAATCGGCTATCAGGCTGGCATACAGATAGGCTGTAGAAAAAATATAAATACCCATCGATGCCAGCGCCTTATCAGGTTTATCCGGCATGGCTTCCGGATCGTCCGGTTTTTCAGTAAATTTGGTTATACGATAATCTTCATCAATCGACATCACGCCGAATTCAGAAGCTTCATGGCGTGGCACTTCGATGCAACCGATCGTCATATCCGAACCGGAAGTCACGTGCTGATACAGCATCTTCGAATAATCCATGGTATAGATGTGATCACCGCCCAGCACAATGACATTATCCGGGTCATGACGACGAATAATATCGATGTTCTGATACAGGGCATCGGCGGTTCCTCTGTACCACTGGTTGTCAATGCGCTGCTGAGCCGGAATAAGTTCAACAAACTCGCCAATTTCGGCACGCATAAATCCCCATGCACGCTGCAGGTGACGAATAAGCGAGTGGGATTTATATTGCGTTAAAACACCAATACGCCGAAGCCCTGAATTCACACAATTGGATAATGCAAAATCAATAATGCGGTATTTACCCCCAAAAGGTACTGCCGGCTTGGCACGCCATTCGGTAAGACCTTTAAGCCTGGAACCGGAACCACCCGCCAGCACAAGCACCAGCGTCTTGCGCGTCAGCTCAGAACCTAAATTAGTATCTGTATAATAACGATAGTTTTTTTCCTGTGCTTTAGTACTTTTAGTCATTTTTATTCCTGCTGAATTGATGTCTTCGGTAGCGATATGTTTTGCATTTTTATCACTTCTGACATAGCGCCGAGTACACCAACACGTTCATTAGTTACCAGATAGACCGCTATCTGTTCGACAAGCGCCCGCATTCTTCCTTTATTCAGATAAGCATTGATAAATGTTTCTGATTGCATTTTATTGATCATTTTAGCGGCAATGCCACCCGTAATATAAATACCGCCATGCGGTTTGAATAACAGTGCAATATTACCAATATAAGCACCATATATCTGCACAAAAAGTGATAGTGCTCTATCAGCTGCTTCATCATTGTTTGCTTGCTGGTTAACCCATTCAGCGCTGATATTGTCATTTTGTACACCCGCACAAAAATGGTACAGCGAGACCAGGCCATCACCGGATAAAATCCGTTCATATGATACGTGACCAAAACGCTGCTGCAAAAATTTCAGCAGTTCTATCTGGGGGTCATCCATGGGAGCAAAATCAATGTGCCCGCCTTCTGTGTCGTAGGCATGGGCAATGCCCCTGTCATCCTGTGCCCAGGCAACACCGAGCCCGGTGCCGGCACCAACGGCCACACGTGTTGTATTATCATAGAGACTATCGCTAAAAGCACCCGGATTTAATACCACCAGGTCTTTATCCATAAGTTGTGCAGTACCAAATGCAGAGGCCTGAAAATCATTGATAAAAAATACATTACTGATGCCAAAGGCATCCTGCAAAGCGGCTTTTTCAACAACCCATGGCAGGTTAGTCAAGCGCGCCGAAGTATTACTGACAAGGCCTGGCAGAGCCAGCATCAAACTGTCTATAGGCCGGGAGGATAAGCCGCTATCATGAATAAATGTTTTTAACAGGGAGTTAAAATCATCAAATTCTTCACTTGGGTAGCGAGCCTCATACAGTATGTTGCTCGCCCCGTTTACATCAACATAGATCAAGCGGGTTTTGGTACCGCCTACATCTGCAACTATAATATTCATTGATATGCTCTGGTTGATTTAGGAGCCTGAATCCCGGGGGAGCAGATTATAATCAAGGTACTCTGATTCAAGGTCAGGAACACGCGCCATGACAAGGTACCGCACAAAGCTATTACGAAGTTTTACCACGCTGAAGCAGGATAATTTAATTGCAAGATGTCGATTCATGACTTATTCAGAGTTTCCCTGACAACTACTTTATCTTATTTTCCATTACCTTGTCATAAATTTCTCTATCCCTGACTATTGCTCTCCCGTTAACTGTGAAAGGCAGAAATAACGTCAGCAATACGGTGAAATATTCGGGCTAAAGCCATTGCCTGCGTATTATCTCACGGTTAATTCGAAACCATTGCAAGGCAATAATAGGCGCTGCGGAATTAATCCGGCCACTATCAAGCCAGGCAAAAGCCTGTTCACTGCTGACCACATGCACCCTGATGTCTTCACCCTCTTCATCCAGACCATGAATACCATTGATATCAGTGCTGTCAGTGCGACCGAGAAAAATTCTGATTTGCTCGTTTGAACCGCCCGGACTGGAGTAATAGTGATACATGGACAGCAAATCCGTCACTTTGCATCCCGCTTCTTCTATTGCTTCACGCGCAGCAACCACCTCTGCAGACTCTCCGGCTTCCTGATAACCGGCAATAATCTCAATCACCCAGGGACCGGAGTCATCCTCACCGGCACCGATTCTGAACTGTTCGATCAGTACAACTTCATCGCGTACCGGATCATAAGGCAATACCGCCACTGCCTGCCCCCTGTCCAGCAACTCGCGGTTAAGGACCTGGCTCTGACCACCAGCAAACAATTCATGTTGCAACTGGATACCGGTAAGTTTAAAAAACCCGCTATA
>JAJRUQ010000154.1 GCA_024277705.1 Gammaproteobacteria bacterium | reverse complement strand
CAATAATTAATGGTAGAAACACTGGTCGGGCATTGCCCGGCAGAACAAAGCTTATATACTTAAGCAACGGCGAGTACTGCTTGTCCTAAAAAAAACTGGTTTTTTTGCGTCTTTTGCGTTCTCGATAACTGCTCCTGCGTTATTCTATTTACGGGCGTCCTGCCCTAATTCGCGGACTATTGCTTTTAAAGTTTTTAAACCTACAACTTGTAACTTAAAACTTGCAACTTCTCTTAAGGCTCAACTGCAGAAGTTATGCACTATGTCTTTAAAACGTATATACCAGTGTCATTGCTGTCTCGGTATCTGTCTTTTTGGTTTCAAGCGGCACTTTATCCTTGTTCCTGATGGTATAAGTAAACTTCAGTGCCAGGGTCTCATTAATGTTAGCCTGAATACCTGTAACAGACTGACTGGCGGTAAAACTTTCACCAATATCTGCCAACAGGTCCTGTGTAAATTTAGAAGTCTCGGTAATGGTCCACCAGTATTTTGCTGCCAGCCTTAAAGTCGCTTCGTCTTCTGACTTGCCATTATCCACTTTAAAAAATCGAGCGCCGGGGCCTATTTCAAGGTCCAGTTCCATATTGTCCTGTTTAATTACTTTTCGGCCATAACCCAGTGAAACATTATCTTCATACTCGAAGCCACTAAATCTGTCTTTCATCAATTTAATCAGGGCAAAGAAATAATCCCTTTCGCTAAACTTGAAATCAGATTGGCCGGATAACTCATAACGTTCAGCCGAAACAACTATTTGCCCGGTGCCATCGTCAGCCTGCTGACCATAACCTTCTGCATGTCCGGCGTGACGCCATTTATCTACCTCATAAACAACATCACCTTTCGCTGCCAGCGTCTGGTTTTCGGTATTACCGGTAGTACGAATGTAACCCAGTTCTACCGAACTGCTCCACGGTGACTTTTCTTCCGCAGCAGCAGCCACTGCAGACGAAAAACCAATCGCTGAAACGGACAATAAGCCCGTAAGCGCTAATAAATAATAATTCTTTTTCATTTCTTCTTTTCCTGATTTTTAAATAACTAATATTACAAACATGCCACAGGGCATTGAAATCTTATGCTGCTTTATCCTGATGCACATCCATCTGCGGATAAGGAATAGAAATTCCTTCTGCATCAAAGGCCAGTTTTATATTTTCATGGGTATCAAAATAAACATCCCAGTAATCATCGGTTTTACACCATGGCCGGACATTGAAGTTAACACTACTGTCTGCCAGTTCGGCAACTACGACCAGTGGCTCAGGATCGTTTAATATGCGCTCGTCCTGTGCCAGAATTCGACTGATAATTTCTTTGGCTTTTTTAATATCATCGTCATAACCAATACCAAACACCATATCAACACGCCGGGTACTACGCTTCGAATAATTTGTAATCGTCCCGCCAAAAATTTCGCCGTTGGGAATAATTATTTCTCGATTGTCACCACTGCGCATCGTTGTCGTAAAGATCCCTATTTCCTCAACAACACCGGAAACACCGGCTGCTTCAACAAAATCACCGTCATTAAAAGGCCGGAAAATAATAAGCATGACACCGGAAGCCAGATTTTGCAGCGTCCCCTGTAGCGCCAAACCAATTGCCAGACCTGCGGCACCAATCAATGCAATCAGTGAAGTCGTATTGACACCCAGTTGATCCAGTGAAGCAATAACAATAAACAGCAATAAAACAGAGTTCAGGATCGAGCTAATAAAGTTGACCAGAATGTTATCAACCTTGGCTTTTACCATTAATTTATTGGCAACACTCACCAGTAAGCGGGCAATCGATTTACCGAGGAAAAATATTGCCAGTGCCAGTACAATATTTATTCCCCACGGTAAAACATAGGTTTCCAGTAGTTGTTGTATATCAAAATAACTCGGTATCGTTAAATCTTCTAGCATCCTAACTCCCCATTTTTGTATATTTATATTTTTAAGCAACAATGATGAATGCTGCCGCTAATCGCAGGATGAATTTTAACACAATTAAAACCGGTTTAAATCGAGTCCATTATGATCATCATCTTATGACCAATTGTCAGAAAATAACCGCCAATGTCATCATTTTGACACTTTTTTATTTATTTTCAATGACATGTACTACAATAAAATTGAACAAAACTATTTATTGACACCATGAGCATAGATTACCCGGGGGCGACTGAACGCAGGCAGTCGCCACGCTACGAAATTGAATTACCATTTGATATGGTGCTGGATAACGGCACTATTCTGTCAGTGAAAACCCACAATATTTCCAGTTACGGCTTGCAACTAAGCTGTGACAGCTGGATAACCGATGAAATAGAACCGCGCGGTATTCAAAACCATGCCATCAGCCACATACGGCTAAAAGCCATTATTGAATTACCCGTTGACAAAAAAAAGGGGGCTGACATAAAAAAATTATATGCCAATTGCAAGATCATGTCGGTACAAAGAATGTCCCAGGAAGAATATATGCTGAATCTTACCTTTGTCGATTTCGAAAACGGCTCGGAAAAAGTACTGGACGAATTTCTCGATCAGTATCGGCAACACATACGTTAAAATCTCTCAGCTATTTATATATTATGGCAGCAAGCTCTCACCCATCAGATAGCGATCGATTTCACGAGCAGCTTCACGGCCTTCGTTAATCCCCCATACCACTAAAGACTGACCGCGGCGGCAATCACCGGCAGCAAACAAACCATCAATGTTGGTCGTATACTTACCATGTTCCGCCCGATAATTTGACCGTGCATCATAATCTACATAAACCGCATCGCTGACATAATGCTCAGGCCCTAAAAATCCCATAGACAATAATACCAGGTCAGCCTCCCATACTTTTTCAGTGCCTTCTACTTCTTCCATATTCCACTGATCATCTACTTTCGCCCACTTCACTTCAACAATTCTGACCCCGGCAACATGGCCATTGCCATCATCAATAAATTCCCTGGTCAGGATCCGATACTCTCGCGGATCACGACCAAAACGCTCAGCACTTTCTTCATGGCCATAATCAACCCGGTGTATCAACGGCCATAACGGCCATGGATTATCTTCAGCCCGCTCAGCCGGTGACTGCGGCAACAGTTCAAAATTTACAATTGATTTACAGCCATGGCGTAACGAAGTACCAATACAATCGGTACCGGTATCACCACCGCCAATAACAACAACCTTTTTGTCTTTTGCTGAAATAACCTGACTGTTATCCAGGTCAAGCTCGAGCCCGTCAGAATCTAATAGCGCCCGGGTACTGGCAGTCAAAAACTCCATTGCAAAATGCACCCCTTTCAAACCACGTCCGGGGACATCCAGGTCGCGCGGCTTTGTTGCACCGGTAGCAAACAACATAGCATCATTTTCATTTTGCAGCGCTTTTACATCAATAGCCTGCACCCCTTCAGGCATAACACCACTGCCACCGACATCAGCATTACTGACAAAAACCACGCCTTCTTCCTTTAACAGATCAACCCGACGCTGCACCACATCTTTGCCCAGCTTCATATTCGGAATGCCATACATCAGCAAGCCCCCGATACGGTCAGCGCGCTCATAAACCGTTACCGTATGACCGGCTTTATTTAATTGTGCAGCGGCAGCCAGTCCAGCCGGACCGGAACCAACAATAGCCACTTTTTTACCGGTTCGATTTTCCGGGGGCATGGCTTTTATCCAGTTCTCTGCAAACCCTTTATCAACAATGGCATTTTCAATATTTTTAATCGTAACCGCCGGATTGGTAATACCAAGAACACAGGAACCCTCACAGGGAGCGGGACATACCCGGCCGGTAAACTCGGGAAAGTTATTGGTTTTGTGCAAACGGTTTAAAGCGGTTTGCCATTGCTCGCTGTACACCAGATGATTCCACTCCGGAATAAGGTTGTTTACCGGACAACCGTTTTCCGACTGACAAAAAGGGACACCGCAGTCCATACAACGGGCACCCTGGGTTTTAAGGTGCTCAATATCGTGTGTACCGGTAAAAATTTCACCATAATCTTTTACCCGAACACTGACTTCACGATATTTTTCTGTTTCGCGTTTAAACTCTTTAAAACCGGTTGGTTTACCCATACTTATTTCTCTAATTTTTTTAACTTATAACTTACTACTTAAAACTTTTTAAGCAACCGCCTGCTCTTCCTGCTTCTTCATCTCAAGTAAAACACGCTTATAGTCCGTTGGCATTACTTTCACAAACTGCTTAATCGTATCAGCCCAGTTATCAAGCGCGGCTTTTGCCATTTCAGAACCGGTATATTTAAGATGATTTTCAATGAGTGTTTTCACTTCATCAATATCCTCATCCGCTTCCAGCTTCTCCAGCTCAACCATACCCATATTACACAAAGCAGCAAAAGCCTTATTCCTGTCCCAGATATAAGCAATACCCCCGCTCATGCCTGCAGCAAAATTCCGGCCGGTACCGCCAAGCACCACCACACGACCACCGGTCATGTATTCACAACCGTGATCACCAACACCTTCCACAACCGTACGGGCACCACTGTTACGCACGCAGAACCGTTCCGAGGCAATACCTCTAAAATAAGCTTCACCTGAGGTTGCACCGTATAAAACAGTATTACCAACAATAATATTTTCTTCCGCAACAAAATGGCTGTTTTTCGGTGGATACACAATCAGGCGACCACCGGACAAACCCTTGCCGGCATAATCATTGGCATCACCTTCCAGCTCAATGTTAACGCCCTGATACAACCAGGCGCCCAGACTTTGACCGGCAGAACCGCTTAATTTGATATGGATGGTGTCATCCGTCAAGGGCTTACCCTGGTGCGCTTTCGCCAGCTCATGCGACAGCATGGTGCCAACAACACGATTGGTATTCACCACCGGCAGATCCATCGAAACTTTTTCACCGTTTTCGATAGCGGCCTGCGCGCGTTTAATGATTTCATTATCCAGCGCTTTTTCCAGACCATGATCCTGTGACATGGTGTGATAAACTTCAACGCCTTCGTGAGGTTTAACCGCAGGACTTAACAGCGCGCTTAAATCGATACCTTTTTCTTTCCAGTGATCAATCGCCACATTGGCCTGCAACACATCAACACGGCCAATCATTTCATTTACATTTCTGAAACCCAGCGCTGCCATGTGTTCACGCATATCTTCAGCCACCATAAACAGGTAGTTCACTACATGCTCCGGCTTGCCTTTAAACTTTTTGCGTAGCTCTTTATCCTGGGTGGCAATGCCAACCGGGCAGGTATTTAAATGACACTTACGCATCATAATACAGCCCAGTGTAATTAACGGTGCGGTTGAAAAACCAAATTCTTCAGCCCCCAGTAAAGCCGCAATCGTTATATCACGACCGGTTTTTAACTGACCATCTGTTTGCAGTACCACGCGTGAACGCAGATCATTCATCACCAGCGTTTGATGCGTTTCCGCAACACCCAGCTCCCATGGCAAACCGGCATGCTTAACCGATGTCAACGGCGACGCACCGGTACCGCCATCATGGCCGGCAATAACAATATGATCAGAAAATGCCTTGGTGACACCTGATGCAATCGTGCCCACACCAATTTCAGCCACCAGTTTGACACTGATACGGGCTGACGGATTGGCGTTTTTTAAATCATGAATCAGTTGCGCCAGATCTTCAATAGAATAAATGTCATGATGCGGTGGTGGACTGATTAAGCCCACACCCGGAGTGGAATGTCGTATGCGTGCAATATTAACGTCAACCTTGGCTCCCGGAAGCTCGCCACCTTCACCCGGCTTGGCACCCTGTGAAACTTTAATCTGCAACTCATCCGCGTTAGTCAGGTACCAGTTGGTCACACCAAAGCGACCGGAAGCAATCTGCTTAATCGCAGAGCGTTTTGAATCACCATTTTCCATGGGCGTAAAGCGTGCAGCATCTTCCCCGCCTTCACCGGTGTTGGACTTGCCGCCCAGACGGTTCATGGCAATCGCCAGTGCTTCATGACTTTCTGCCGAAATGGAACCGAAACTCATGGCACCGGTAACAAAACGTTTAACAATTTCTTTTGCCGGTTCAACATCTTCCAGCGGAATCGCCCCGCCATTAGCCCCCTCTTTAAATGCCAGCAGCCCGCGCAGGGTTGCCCGGCGAGTAGAATCATCATCGGATACTTTGGCAAACTGTTTATAAGCCTCAACACTATTGGTCCGTGCTGCCAGCTGAATACTCGCCAGCGTTTGCGGGTTCCACATATGAACCTCACCACCACTGCGCCAGTGGAAATCACCCGGATTATCCAGTACCGGCAGCCGCACCAGATCACGTGATGGAAAGGCTTTTTCATGGCGACGCAAGGATTCTTCTGCCAGCACTTCCAGGTTAAGCCCCTTGATGCGACTGGCGGTACCTTTAAAGCAGCGCGCGATAATATCTTCGCCCAGGCCAACCGCTTCAAATATCTGCGCGCCCTTGTATGACTGCAGTGTTGAGATACCGATTTTCGCCATCACTTTCAGCATCCCTTTAGCAACCCCTTTGCGGTAGGCCGCAACAATGCTGTCATCGTTGTATTTTTCTTCATCCAGCAAACCTTCGCGCTGAGACTGGAACAGCGACTCAAAGGCCAGATAAGGATTTATCGCGTCGGCGCCGTAACCGATTAACAGGCAATGATGGTGGACTTCACGCGCCTCGCCGGTTTCCAGCACAATACCGATACGGGTACGATCCTGGTTACTGACCAGGTGATGATGCACTGCACCGGTTGCCAGCAAACTACTCACCGGAACCCGCTGTTGTGACATATTTCTGTCAGACAGAACAACCAGACTGTAACCCTGCTTTATCGCCTCACTGGCTTCACTGCAGATTTCATCCAGGCGCCTGGCCAGACCACCGACACCTTCAGCCTTGTCATAGGTAATATCAATGGTTCTGGTTTTCCAGCCACGGTGATTCAGGTGTTTTAATGCCGCCAGTTCTTCATTGGTTAAAATCGGATGCGGCACACGCAAGCGATGTGCATGCATCTCGGTGGTTTCCAGCAGGTTGCCCTCAGGACCGATATAGCACTCCAGTGACATCACCACTTCTTCACGAATCGAATCAATCGCTGGATTGGTTACCTGGGCAAATAACTGTTTAAAATAATCATAAATCATGCGTGGCTTGTCAGACAAACAGGCCAGTGCCGAATCATTACCCATTGAACCCACCGGGTCACGCAACTCACGCACCAGTGGCAGCAACATAAACTGCATGGTTTCAACGGTGTAACCAAAGGCCTGCATCCGAGGAATAATAGTATCCGGATTAAAACCATGCGGCTCCTGTTCACAACCCAGATCAGCCAGTTTAATTTCCTGATTACGCAACCATTCACCGTAAGGGCGGCGGGTGGAAAAATCTTTTTTCAGAACTTCATCTGAAATCAGTTCACCTTTATCAAAATCAATCAGGAACATTTTTCCCGGCTGTAAACGTCCTTTAAACTTGACCTCGGCAGGGTCAACATCAACCACGCCAACTTCAGATGCCATAATCACGCGGTCATCATTGGTTATATAATAACGACTGGGACGCAGACCATTACGGTCAAGCACGGCACCGATATAATGGCCATCAGTAAAAGCAATCGAAGCCGGTCCGTCCCAGGGCTCCATCATTGCCGAGTTAAAGCGGTAAAAATCTTTTTTCGCCTGATCCATGTTTTCATCAGACTGCCAGGCTTCCGGCACCATCAGCATCACCGCTTCCTGCAGGCTGCGGCCGGACATCAGCAGAAATTCAAGAACGTTATCGAAGTTACCGGAATCAGAGCAGTCATTTTCAGCAATCGGAAATAACTGGCTGATCTCACAACCATAATCATCACACTGCACCACACCCTGACGTGCTGTCATCCAGTTACGGTTGCCCAGCAGGGTATTAATTTCACCATTATGGCTCATGTAGCGATTGGGTTGCGCCCGATCCCATGACGGGAACGTATTGGTACTGAAACGTGAGTGCACCATGGCAAGGTGCGAGGCATAATCACTGTCCTGTAAATCCAGATAAAATGTTTTTACCTGCAACGCATTCAGCATGCCTTTATAAATAATAATACGGGGCGATAATGAACAGATATAAAAACTCTTGCGTTGCGACAGGCTTTTGTCATAGCGCAACAAATGCGTACAACGTTTTCGAATAACATAAAGCTGCCGCTCAAAATGTTTACCGGCATCACCTTCTGCCTGAATATAAAGCTGTACTATATGCGGCTGTGATGCTCTTGCAGTCGGGCCGATATTGGCACCATCCGTATCAACCGGCACTTCACGCCAGCCCAGACATTTCTGCCCCTGCTCACTGATAATTTTTTCAACTGCCGCGATACAGGTCTTGCGCTGCGCTTCGTCGCTGGGCAAAAACACATTACCGACAGCATAATCACCCGCTTCCGGTAAATCCACGCCCAGATCCTGTTTCGCCACTTTCACACAAAAATCATGTGGCATACCGGTTAATATGCCGGCTCCATCACCGGTGGTCGGTTCACAGCCGCAACCACCACGATGCTCCATACGCTGCAGCATAATTTCGGCATCGACCACGATCTGATGGCTGGCTTTACCTTTAATATGTGCAATAAAACCCACACCACAGCTATCTTTTTCAAAAGCCGGATCATACAGACCCTGCTTCTCAGGGAATCCACGCTTTATCTGTTCTTGTAATGTTGAACTCATATCTTATCCGTAACTATCCACACAGCCGTTGCTGCAACTCAAAACTATAATAAAATCAGGTAATTAGCGCTAGAAAAAAAGCTGCGCTTATGCTTTACCGACTAGCCACACCCTGCTTTTTCAGGTAGCCGGATACGCAAGCAGACGGTTTACCGTAAATCATGGGCAAGGCTGCCCATTTTAGCGAAAATACGCAGTCAAGGAAAGCTCGAAGCCGCTATTCAGAACAGAGACTGAATGATAAGCAAAATACCATAAACGCCGGCCATAGCCAAAAACCCGCCAACTTATACCACTTCATTAAACCAGCTTTTAAAAAACAGCTCACCCTGTACCTCGAGCCGGTTAGCCAGCTGCTGCGTATCCGCCCTCAGCGTCGGCACGCTGATACCAGGCGTTTGCATTATTTCACCAATATGACCGATAAACCATTGCTCCATCGCATGCTGCGTTACCTCCGGATGAAATTGCAGGGCAAGGCTGTTACAGCCATAACGAAAAGCCTGGTTTTTATATTTTTCACTGGAAGCCAGCAATATGGCTTTTTCCGGTAAATCAAAGGTTTCGCCATGCCAGTGTAGCATCGAACAATGCCGGGCCGCCAGATAACGCAATGCAGAATCTTCGCCTTCCGCTGTCAGCTGCAAATCGTACCAGCCGATTTCTTTATCCTCACCCGAATAAACGGCAGCGCCCAACGCTCTGGCCATTAACTGTGCCCCCAGGCAAATACCCAGCGTCGGCCGGTCTTCTGCCAGACGCACACGCAACAGCGCCAGCTCCTGATCAATAAATGCAAACACAGGCGCATCATTAACACTGATCGGCCCGCCTAAAATGACCAGTAAATCATCCGACTCTGCCTTTAACGGCGACAGGTCATCAACCCCGGCATCATAATAATTAATACGATAATCCTGCGCCTGTAACACCGCTGAAAAACTCCCCAGATCTTCAAACGCCAGATGACGAATCACATTGACTTCTTTTTTATCCGACCCCATGTTATTTCGACCCCATGTTTTTCCCTATTGACTTAAGCATTGGCGTAAAATGCAAAACCATTAAAATTTGTTAAACAGACACATTTCATTCTAACCTAAAAGTATTCTGATGCCAGCAACCTTACATACCAGCCAGCTAAAAAGCCTGCCTCTGTTACACAGCGGAAAAGTTCGCGATATTTATGATATCAATGAATATTATATGCTGATCGTTACCACTGACCGGATATCGGCTTTTGATGTCATCATGCCCACCGCGATTCCGGGTAAAGGCATTATCCTTAACCAGATAACCCAGTTCTGGATGAATAAACTGTCGCACATTATCCCCAACCAGCTTTGCGATCTGAGTCTGGAAGATGTTATCAGTGATGCCAGTGAACGTGCTGCAATAGCCAGCCACGCAATGATTGTGAAAAAACTAAAAGCTCTGCCGGTAGAGGCCATTGTACGCGGTTATATTATCGGCTCCGGCTGGAAAGACTACCAGGCGACAGGCGCTATCTGCGGCATCGAGCTGCCCGCAGGACTGCAAATTGCCGATAAATTACCCGAGGTGATTTTTACACCGTCAACAAAAGCAGCCGTGGGCGCACATGATGAAAACATCGACTATACTCAAACAAAGAAACTGTTAGGCGATGAATTAGCACAGCAAATCCGCGATGTCAGCATACAACTTTATAGCGAAGCGGCCGATTATGCCCGCCAGCGCGGCATCATCATTGCGGACACCAAATTCGAATTCGGTCTGGACAAAGACGGCCAACTAACCCTGATTGATGAAGTGTTAACTCCGGATTCGTCACGTTTCTGGCCCGAAAGTGAATACCAGCCCGGCAGCAGCCCGGTAAGTTTTGATAAACAGTTTGTCCGTGATTATCTGGAAACACTGGACTGGAATAAAACCGCCCCCGGACCTGAACTACCGGATTCAATTGTGACTAAAACAGCCGAAAAATATGAATACGCAAAAAAATTGCTTATGGAGTAATCAGCATGCAAGGTGTTTTTATCACGGGTACCGGAACAGACGTCGGTAAAACCTTTATTGGCGTTGCTATAGCAAAAGCCTTACAGCAACGTAATATTTCCGTTATTCCCAGAAAGCCGATCGAATCAGGTTGCCTTAAACAGGGTGACCAGCTCATACCACAGGATGCTAGCGCACTAAAACAGGCGGCGCAATATCCGGGGTCCTTACATGAAGTTTGCCCCTATCGCTTCGAACCGCCTATCTCACCGGTACGCGCGGCACACCTTGCCAACAAAATACTAACCACAGAGCAACTGGTTAACATTTGCCTGCAGGGCAGTGAGCAGGGTTTTCTGCTGGTAGAGGGAGCCGGTGGATTCTATACCCCACTGGCTGAAAACGGCCTCAATGCCGATCTGGCTGTAGCCCTGCAACTTCCGGTTTTACTGGTTGCCGATGACAGGCTCGGCGCACTTAGCCAGGTATTACTAAACACCGAAGCCATCCACATACGTGGCTTACATTTGGCAGGCGTGATCCTCAATGCGGTTGAGCAACAACAAAATGACCACATGGACAACACGGCTGACTTACGCGAACGACTGGACTGCCCGGTGTTCTCCAACCCTTACCATAAGCAGGGAGCAGCTGAACTGCCAGATGCGCTGATCGACACCCTGATTTCATCCTCTGCAGCAAAAGAGGCGCATATCAGGGTGGTCGGGTAATATTTTCTTTGTTTTAGTACTGGCTTTTTAACCAGGCAGTGCGAACACCGCAATGCTCCGACACAAATCAGGCCAATAAAAAAGCCGGGCCTGCAAAAACAGGCCCGGCTCCAGATCCACATACCGGCGATCAGCACAACAGAACTAACTCAAACCGACTAACTCAACCTTAAACACCAGTGTCGCATTCGGTGGGATCACACCACCGGCACCGCGTTCACCATAACCCAGGTCAGAAGGAATGGTCAGTTTACGAGTACCACCAATTTTCATACCGGCAACACCCTGGTCCCAGCCAGCAATAACCTGTCCACCACCCAGCTTAAAACTGAATGTCTGGTTACGATCGTGGCTGGAATCAAATTTTGTACCGTCGGTTAACCAGCCGGTGTAATGCACTTCTACCGTCTGTCCGGCAACAGCTTCTTCACCATCACCAACGATTTGATCTTCAATTTCCAGTTCAGCCATAATTATTACCTCTTGTTTATCTATTTATTGCTTAAAATTTCTGAAAAAAAAGGGGCGCAAAGCCCCCTCTTTTTTTACTGCATCTCTACCCGTCGACTTATTTGTAAAAGTCGATCATCTTCTCAAGAGACTTGGCTGTAATCTTGGAAGCATTACCCGCAGAACCGAAAGCTTCGTAGCGTGCTTTACAGATTTCTTTCATCGCCGCAGTCGATTCTTTCAGGAATTTACGTGGATCAAAGTTTGATGTGTTTTCAGCCAGGTGCTTACGAACAGAACCGGTTGAAGCCATACGCAGGTCAGTATCGATGTTCACTTTTGCCACACCGTGTTTAATACCTTCTACGATCTCGCTGACAGGTACGCCGTATGTCTGGCCCATGTCACCACCGTATGAGTTGAT
>JAJRUQ010000153.1 GCA_024277705.1 Gammaproteobacteria bacterium | reverse complement strand
TAAAGTCAGCCAGCAACAAAAAGTCAGCAGTGGTGGAATGCCATGGCTCAAATCGTACAGGAAGAGACATTGGCAGTTTGCAGTAGGCAGTAAAAAACGTTAGTCCGCGAAGAACGCAAAAAACGCAAAAAACATTTTTGTTTGTGCGCTACGCACAAACAAAAAATAATTTAATTTGTTATTTGCTCTTTTTCGCGCTTTTTTCGCGTCTTTTGCGTTCTTCGCGGACCATTGTTTTTAAAGTTTTTAAACTTACAACTTGTAACTTAAAACTTACAACTTCTCTTAAGGCTCAACATCAGACTGGAATTATGCTGATCAACTACAGAACTGCCGGCTAAAAGTGTACCAGGCCTTTTAATACCATATCGGTATAACTGATAATGCCAATAACCTTTCTGTTTTCAACCACGGGAGCGCGTGACAGACTGAAATTTTCAAAATATCGCGCGCAATAACGAATATCAATATCAGGATCCACCGGCAATAATGGTTTCGCCATGATTTCGTAAACATTCACCCGATCCGGTGAACGATCTTTGGCCAGCACCAGCTTGGCGATATCAGAAATAAGCACCATACCGTACTCATCATCTTCATTTCGCTTATTCACAATCAGCGATTTGGTCTCCACATGTTTCATGGTCCGCAGGGCTTCCATCACGGTTACCCGACCATCGATCATATCAAAATCTTTTTTCATGACATCACGTACACGAATAATTTTTCTTTCCACCGTATTCATAACTCTGCCTCCACCACATCTACCAGTTTTTCTATTTGATGCGCCACGCCAACGGCATCTTCAACATCAATCTGTATAGCAATACCTGTACCCGGTTGTTTTTCAAATTCACCGACCTCGGAAATTTTTTCCAGTATATGCCGGCTTAAATGCTCCTCAACCAGAAACAGCAGCACATCCCGTTGCGTTTCCAGCGACAGACCGAAAAATGTTTTTTTCTTCGCCAGCCCTTCACCACGTGCATTATTAATCACTGTCGCACCTGTTGCGCCTTCTTTTCTTGCCGCTTCCATAACATCCGCTGTTTTAGAATCTTCTACAAAAGTGATAATCAATTTAAAATGCATAATATAAATGCCTCAATGAATTGCAAATTTAATAATGATGAATAACAGAACCATCCAGGGAACCTCTGATTAAGTCCGGGCCGAACAGATTGTAATTAAAACATTCTGATTCAAGGTGTGGAACGCGCGCCCTAACAGTGTATTTGGCAGGGCTATTGCGAAGTTTCACAACGCGGAAGCAGGGCATTTTAATTGCAAGATGTCGATTCATGACTTATTCAGAGGCTCCCTGAATCAATCCTGCCGGTTTTGTCTGTCACAGGGTTTGTCACGATAATAATCATCTTCCTTTATACATTTTTTCAGATAACGTTTATCCTTAAATTCTGACAATTGTGCATAAGCCATCACCGAAATAATCGGACATAAACTGGCAAAAGCAATCAAACCAAAACCGTCAATAAGCGGACTGCGACCGGGTACTGTTTCAGCAAGCCCAAGACCCAGTGCTGCGACCAGTGGTACCGTAACCGTAGAAGTAGTAACACCACCTGAATCATAAGCCAGCGGTATAATTACTTTAGGTGAAAAAAAGGTCTGGATAACAACAATGACGTAACCCGCAATAATAAAATAATGCATCGGCACTCCCACCACAATACGATAACTGCCAATCGCCAGGCCTATCGCAACCCCGATAGCCACCGCAATACGCAAGCCCCAGATACCAATAGTACCACCGGAAACTTCATTGGCTTTAATTGCAACCGCGATCAATGCCGGTTCTGCAATCGTGGTTCCAGCACCTATGGCAAAGGCGAAAATATAAACCCAGTAATAATCCTGCCACTGCAACTCTCCCGTCGTTAAACGAACACTTTGCAGAAATTCCGGGTTGGTTAATTGCTCAGCCATACTGCGGCCAATCGGAAACAGAGCCTGCTCCAGTCCCATCAGAAAAAAGGTAATGCCGATTAAGACATAAGCCATACCAATTAACACTTTTTTTAAATCTTTTACCCGCTTGCGAATAACCAGAAACTGAAAACCGAAAATAATAACCGCAATCGGCAGAATATCAAAAAACGTTTCCATTAATAATAGCGGGAACTCCTGTAACATCTGCATCAGAAAATCATCCCGTAGGCGAGAACAAATATAATAGGAAACAAAGACGCAAATGCAATTAAACCAAAACCATCCAGCATTGGATTACGTCCACTGATGGAAGATGCCAGACCGATTCCCAAAGCGGTCACCAGTGGCACCGTAATGGTTGAGGTGGTCACGCCACCGGAATCATAAGCAATACCAATAATTTCATCAGGTGCAAAACCGGTTAACACAATAACCACGACGTAACCCAGCATAATAATATACTGCAGGGACCAGTTTAATAAAATACGCAGAACCCCTAAAGCAATAGCAAAACCTACCGATAAGGCAACGGTAAGGCGTAAGCCATCTGCATAAGCTTCCAGTGCCTGCTCATGATTCGCGATCAACCCGGCTTCAGCAGCAACCTCTGATGCTTCTTCGGCAACTGCAATCAATGCCGGCTCGGCAATCGTCGTACCAAAACCCAGGGCAAAGGCAAAACACAATAACCAGAACACACTGCCTTTACTGGCAAAAGCATGTGCCATAGACTCACCGATAGGAAACAATCCCTGCTCCAGGCCAAAAATAAAAAAAGTCAGCCCCAGTACCACAAAGGCCAGACCAAATAAGGTCTGCACCAGATGATCAGGTGTCTGCTGTAAAACCAGCAACTGGAAAAAGGCAATCACCAGAATAATAGGCAACAGGTCACGTAAACTGCCAAACAGGGAACGGATAAATAAATGAAGCGCTTGTTTCAAATTATTTTTTTATAATATTATCAGGTAATTAAAAAAATCATCTGGCAGCAAACTGACACATGACTTTGTAATGGCTTAAGCCAGGCCAAAAAACGTACGACTGTTTTCATAGGCACATTTTGCCAGTTCATCTTCAGCAACATCCATGTGTTTTGCTACTACTGAAGCAATGTGAGGCAAATAACAGGGTTCATTCCGGTTTTTAGCCACCGGTTTTACCGCCAGATCACGAGGCAGTAAATAAGGCGCGTCGGTCTCCAGCAGCACTCTGTGCAGGGGAATATGTTTTACCGCCTGCTGCAAATTTGCACCACGCCGTTCATCACAAATCCAGCCGGTCACACCAATATACATGTCTAATGCTACATAGTCGTTAACTTCTTCGATACTACCGGTAAAACAATGAGCCACGGCTCGTGGTAAATCATTACCGCATGTATTCAATATTGCCATAAAATCTTCATGGGCATCACGCTGGTGTAAAAAAACGGGTTTCTGCAGATCAATAGCCAGTTCCAGCTGTGCTTCAAAAGCGCGAAGCTGTTCACTTCGCGTGGAAAAATTACGGTTGAAATCAAGACCGCACTCACCCACAGCAACCACATGCCGGCTGCTTAACATCTCCCGTAATTCACTGCCCAGGTCATGACTGTAGTCACTGGCATGATGTGGATGCAAGCCCGCCGTGGCATAACAGACTGATTCAAACTGCTGGCTTAAGCATATCGCCTGTTCACTGTGATCTATATCAGTGCCCGTCACAACCATTTGCTGCACCCCGGCATCAACAGCACGCTCAATAACCTGATGCCTGTCTTTTTTAAATGAACTGCCGGTTAAATTAACACCAATATCAATAAATTTATTCATATCAGTTATCATAACAGCTAATAAACACAAGCCGGCAACCTAAGGTAAAAAATCATTCTCTCTCAATCAAATATCGCGGTTATCTGCCTCTCCTATTTACGCCGGCAACAGGCAGAAGATTTCAGCAGTGCCAATAATCTTACATTACTTAAAAAGAAAAGTGAGCAACACGAATTACAGCTGATCTTTTATGATGATTTGATTGAACTGTATGATCGCAGCTTGAACACAGCGATTTCCATTGATTTTATCAGCGGTGCGCTAGCCCACCGTCAGCAATTTGGTGGCGGTCGTGGACAGGCAATCGCCAAAGCCGTGGGCCTGAAATCCGGTAACAACCCCGTTATTCTTGATGTAACCGCCGGCCTTGCCGGTGATGCTTTTGTGCTGGCTTCTCTGGGCTGCCCGCTCACACTGGTTGAACGCTCCGCCATTTTATTCAGCCTGCTTGAAAATGCTGTTGAACGAGCCGAGCTCAATGAAAGTTTTCAGGGGATTTTAAAGCAGGGCTTTCACCTGATTAACGACGATGCCAATGATTATATTTTAAAACAGCGGGAAGCGAATAAAGCGCCACCCGATGTTATTTATATTGACCCGATGTATCCACATCGAAAAAAATCTGCGCTGGTAAAAAAAGAAATGCAAATCCTGCAACACCTTCATGGTGAAGATACTAATGCCGGCGATTTACTGGACAATGCACTGGCTTTTGCAAAAAAACGGGTCGTTGTAAAACGCCCCGTCCAGGCAGAAACACTCTCTGACAAAGTACCGAACACCTGTATCAAAAGCAAAAAAACACGCTACGATATCTATATCAATGAGAAAATGTAGTTCTTGAAATACAGCAAAAAAATAATGTTTTAGTCTTTTTTTTTTGCGTTATTCGCGTTATTCGCGGACTCAAGTTTTCTTTTTTGTGAATAAAACCGGGGTCGGCGTCATTTTTGCAAGCTGAAACTGTTAATAAAAAAATATTTTATAAAAATGACAGCGCCCCCTGTGGCTCAATCCCTGAAATTATTAAACTGCAGCGGTAAATCAATATCTGCTTTCAGACATGCCATTACTGCCTGTAGATCATCACGTTTTTTACCGGTGACCCGAATCTGCTCGCCCTGTATTGCTGCCTGTACTTTAAATTTTTTATCTTTAATCAGTTTGCTTATTTTTTTTGCATCTTCTTTTTCTATACCGCATTTCACCGTAATCGTCTGGTAAGCACGCAGCCCCCTTTCTTCAACCTTACCGCGTTCCAGACTACGGTTATCGATACCGCGTTTCGATAGTTTATTAACCATGATGTCGCGCATCTGTTTTAATTGGAAATCACTGGCGGCCTCAAGGTTCATATCAAAATCTTTTAAAATAACTTTTGCATCACTGCCTTTGAAATCAAACCGGTTTGAAACTTCTCGATTCATTTGATCAACCGCATTGGTTAATTCATGTTTATCAACTTCGGATACTATGTCAAAAGATGGCATGTAAATTCCTCATTCACTAAAATTAGAATAAAAACAGCTACAAAGTATATTACTATACAAGATTACACTTCAAGGGTTTCAGACATGGCCAGAGCAGGCACAACAAATTTAATCATCGCTGCAGGTGCATTCAATGCCTTTATTGCGGTAGCTGCCGGAGCCTTTGCCGCTCACGGTTTAAAAGGTTTATTATCGGTAGAGCAACTGAATACTTTTAAAACAGCTGCCGATTACCAGATGGTGCATGGTATTGGTTTAATTATTATCGGCATATTAAACACACAGTCTGGCAGTCGTAGCAATAACGCTGCTGCCATATTAATGTTTGCCGGCATTGTTTTATTTAGCGGCAGTTTGTATGCACTCACCCTAAGCGGCACCCGATGGCTGGGCATCATCACCCCGTTTGGTGGTTTATGTTTCTTAACAGCATGGCTGACACTGACGTTTAATTACTTATTCAATCAATCCGATGAATAAAAAAATGTCGCTTAAATAACTTTCGTTATTTAAGCTACATTTTTCGCCCTTATAGCAGCGGCTGAACCACAAACAAAAAACAATAAAGTTACAAATTCAGCTTTTCCGCCACAAAATCGGCATCCTTGTCACCACGCCCGGAAAGATTAACCAGTATCGACTGCTCCTTAGACATGGTGGCAGCAGTACGCATGGCATAAGCTATCGCGTGCGCACTTTCCAGTGCCGGAATAATGCCTTCCAGTCGTGACATCACCATGAACGCATCCAGACATTATTTGTCATCGGCAGTTTCGTACTGCACACGCTCGATGTCTTTAAGATAACAATGCTGTGGACCGACACCGGGATAATCCAGCCCGGAAGCGATGGAATAAACCGGTAAGGGATTACCTTCGCCGTCCTGCAGGTTATAACATTCAAAACCATGGATTGCCCCTTTGGTACCAAGGGTCAGGGTGGCGGCGTGTTCGCCCGTATCCAGCCCTTTACCGGCAGGTTCTACACCGACCATTTTCACCTGTTCATCATCAAGAAAGGCAGTAAACAGACCGATGGCATTGGAACCACCACCGACACAGGCGGTGACAATATCGGGCAAGCTGCCGTATCTGGACAAAAACTGTCCGCGGGCTTCGCGGCCGACAATGCTTTGAAAATCACGTACAATTTTAGGAAAGGGATGCGGCCCGACAACAGAGCCAATAGCATAAAAAGAATTAACCGGGTCCTTTAGATATTCCTCAAAAGCACTGTCAACAGCATCTTTAAGTGTTCGTGTGCCACGTGTCACAGGCACCAGTTTACAACCCAGAATTTTCATTTTGGTGACATTCGGGTGTTCTTTTTCGATATCAATTTCACCCATATGAATTTCACATTCGATACCGACCAGAGCACAGGCGGTCGCCAGCGCCACACCGTGTTGTCCGGCACCGGTTTCTGCCAGCACTCTGGTTTTACCCATATGTTTGGCCAACAGGGCTTCACCCAGGCAATGGTTGATTTTATGTGCACCGGTATGGTTAAGGTCTTCACGCTTGAAATAGATACCGGCACCACCACACTGTTCGCTTAAACGACTGGCCAAATAGATCGGGCTGGAGCGACCGGTATAGTCTTCATTGAGTGATGCCAGTTCCTGCTGAAATGCCTCAGTCTGGCGCACCTGTTCATAGGCATCATTGATCTCATCCATGATCTGTTTCAGCTCCGGCGGTATTACCTGGCCGCCATACTCACCAAAATAACCCTTCTCATCCGGCATGGGTTTGAAATCTATCGACATAATATCCCCCTGAAGTTAAATAACTGAAACAGGCTCAAAAGATAACATGTTCAGGGGGCGGATGTGTAGGGGTAGTATGCGCCGGGGTCGGAGTCATTTTAAAAACCGGAATCGTTTAATACAAACAAGCTGAACTAAAAATGACTCCGACCCCGGCGTTGACCCCGACGGTAACCCTGGTTACTGCTGCTCCGCCCATTCGGCTTTGGTGTATGCCTTGATGGTCAATGCGTGAATCGCTCCGCTTTGAATATGGTCGTTGACCAGCGCATAAACCATTTTCTGTTCTGCCACCATGGTTTTACCTTCAAATTCATCAGACACCACGATTGCGGTATACTTGCTGCCATCAGCGGTAACTGTTGCTGTACAACCAGGAATACCTGCTTCGATAATTTTTTCTACTTCACTTGTTTGCATTATTACCTCAATATTTTATAGGGGTGGTAGCCATTTTGATTAGCATTGTCGCTTTATACAAATAAGCTGAACGAATAATGACTCCAACCCCGATGATAAGCTAAAACTTGAACACTAAGCCTATGGTACAACGCCAACCACTTTTTGACACCCTACTTTCCCTGGCAGAATTACCCGACTGGAATCAGCACCATGATTTTTGAACGGATAATCCTGCTATGCCGTCCGGGATTTGAAAAAGAATGTGCCGGTGAGATTATCGAACTGGCTAATCAGCACGGCTTTCCGGCTTATATTCAGACCAGCGATACCAGTGGCGTGGTTAATTTAATCAGCAGCGGCCAGTCTTGTCTGGATTTCACTCAACACGTTCATTTTCACTCACTGGTTTTTGCCCGGCAATGGCTTGTTAGCGTTAAAGATACTTTAACCCTGCCGGAAAGCAATCGCCTGCCGGATATCCTGAAAGCAATCAATGATATCCAGGTTAATGACAGTCATAAATCATTTCATGATGTTGAACTGAACTATCCTGATACCAATGAAGGAAAATCACTGAGTAAATTCTGCAAGCAGTTCAAACCCCATTTGCTTGCTGTGCTGAAAAAAAAGCACTGGCTTTCAGCACAATCAAACTGGCATCTGCAATTGTTTTTTACTGACTCCTGCCACGTAAATATTGGCATCACCCCGCTAAATAATGGTGCAAAAGATGTCATGGGTATCCCGCGATTAAAAATGCCGGGTGCCGCACCCAGCCGTTCCACCTTAAAACTGGATGAGGCCATCCAGTGGTTTCTGTCAACCCGACAACAGAGCGAACTATTCAAATCCGGAATGAAAGCGGTTGATCTTGGTGCTGCACCCGGTGGCTGGAGCTGGCAACTGGTACAGCGGGGCTGTCTGGTCACTGCCATTGACAACGGCCCGATGCAGGATGAACTGATGAAAAGCGGTATGATCGAGCACCTGAAAACCGATGCCTTCACCTATCTGCCGAAGAAAAAAATCAACTGGCTGGTGTGTGACATGGCGGAAAGACCACTGCACGTCAGCCGCCTGATGGCTCGCTGGTTTACCGGCAAACATTGCGAGCATGCCATTTTCAACCTGAAATTACCGATGAAAAAACGCCTCGCAAGTGTGCAGGAATGTATACAACTACTGCATCAGCAACTATCAAAAACCGGCATCAAATACCAGATACAGGCAAAGCAGCTGTATCACGACCGTGGAGAAATTACCGTTTGTATTATTACTAACAGTTAAACATTTTTTCCACAGATAAATACAGACTACCCTTATAAAAATGACCAGGACACAAAATTAAATACATTTTTTTGCCGCAAAGAACGTAAACAGTAAATAATTTGGTTTTTGCTTTTTTTTGCGTTCTTTGCGACCTTCGCGGCCTGGCTCTTTAACGTTTAATCTTAATTCATCTGTGGATATTATTGTTTTATATTCGACAAGCCCCTGAACATTTGCTCAAATACACCCAACCCAACCATCAACATTAAAAACTATGCAAAGTACCACGATGAACAGTCAGGGCCTCAAACCCGAGGAATACTTCATTACCGACGAACCTTTTTACCAGTCGGTTGGCAATGAAATTGAAATTTTTGAAGCCGCTTATAAACAAAAGCTGCCGGTACTGTTAAAAGGCCCGACCGGTTGTGGCAAAACCCGTTTCATGGAACACATGGCATGGCGACTGAAACGTCCCCTGATTACGGTTTCCTGCCATGATGATTTAACCGCTTCCGATCTGGTGGGCCGGTTTCTGATTTCCGGTGGTGAAACCGTCTGGATTGACGGCCCGCTGGCGCGTTCGGTACGCAACGGCGCGATCTGTTATCTGGATGAAGTGGTGGAAGCACGCAAGGACACTACCGTGGTGATTCACCCGCTGGCGGATGACCGACGGGTGCTACCGATGGAAAAAGTAGGTGAGATCATTGAAGCCACGCCTGAGTTCTGCCTGGCCATTTCCTACAACCCCGGTTATCAAAGTGTAATGAAAGATTTAAAACAAAGCACCCGGCAGCGTTTTGTAGCACTGGAGTTTGATTACCCTGATGCAGTGCTGGAAACCGAAATCATTATCAAGGAAACCGGCATTGATTCTGCAACGGCAACACAACTGGTTAAATTTGCCCATATGACCCGTGACCTGAAAGGCAGCGGTCTCGATGAAGGGGCTTCAACGCGCCTGCTGGTACACGCGGCCAAGTTAATTCACGAAGGCATTTCACCGGTAACCGCCTGTGATACCGCCATTGCTCAGGCACTGACCGATGATGGCGACATGCTGATCGCCATGAAAGAGCTGTCATCTTCATTGTTTTAAAATCTGCTGATACAGCACCGCAATATGCCACGCCCTGCCCTCAATATTGATGAAATCATCAGGCAACTTGATGTCTACTTTGACGTTGAATTTTCATTTATTAAAAGCGAAGAAAGCGCACAGCTGATTGCCGGGCAGGATCGTGTTACCCAGGACTTCATTCTTGATTTAACAAAACGCATCGCCACTACCAATAACGAACTTGCCTTTCAGTTTTCCCTGAATTCGATTAAAGCTCTGGAAGCCATGGATCCCCACATGGTGGAAGCATGGTCCATGACGGCTACCGACAATTACGACCGCAAGGGATTATACCCCGCTATTTCAGTGATTCGTGATCTGGAAAACTATGTGCACAATGCGCATATCAATGCCTGTGGTGCTGTTCTGAATGAAGAAATTTCGATATTACTGCCGTTTGTACAGGGACTGTCAGGCCGCAAATTAAACATTACCGAAGCGGTTGACGGTCTCGCCTATACCGATACGGAAACCATTTATCTGCCCGCAATCAGCGCAATTATGCAGCAGGCAAAAGATAACTTCCTGTTATACAAAGCCACGGTAGCTTTTCTCTGGGCACAGGTTCAATGCGGCACTTTTCGCGTTAATCTTAAACAGACTTTCGCTGACGACACCTCCGGACAGCAATTAGAAAAATTCTGTGCGCTGGAAACAATAAGGCTGGAAGCTTATATAAAACGTGAACTACCCGGCTTGCACCGTGATATGCAAACCCTGAAACAAAAATCCGGTGCTGACAATAATAATGAAGTTTCAGAGAACTGGCAGAAAATGCCACAAAAACTGTCGCAAGCTGCTGCCAGCATCGACGATACCCTGCAGTGTTTAACACAAATCAACGCCACAGACTGTCCGCCGCCATGCTGCTATCAGGGTACAGTCAAACCTGATGATGTAATCCAGGTGATGCAAAAACGTATCGATAAAGAAAAAGCGCTGTTTCGGGTAGCCCTCAGCGAGTTGGCCAAAGAACAGAAAGAAACAGATAAAGAGATTACCAATAATGAGAAACCCCGGTTCAACATCAAAGACCAGGCCGAAAACAACTCTGTCAGCGGCACCATTGACCTTGAGCTGGAAGGTGAACTCATGCCGCTGCCCGCACATGTCAAAGAACTCATCACCTCCATTGTTGTTGATTTCGGTGAAATTCCTCCGGAATATTTATATGCGGCCGGCCCCGGCGAATATGATCTGAAAAAATATGTGGATGATGAATTAAACCCAGACGATGTCTGGCAGGGAACCTATCACGAAGAAGGTGCAGAAATATACAATGAATGGAATTTCAAGCGTCAGCACTACCATAAAAACTGGTGTGTTTTACGTGAACTGAATATCGATCCGGTATACGATGACTTTGTTGAAAACACTTTAAACAAGCATAAAGGCCTGTTAAAAAGTCTGCGGCATACCTTTGAAATCCTGCGTGGTGAAGATAAATTACTCAAAAGACAGGTTTATGGTGATGATATCGACATCGATGCACTGGTAGAAGCCTACGGCGATGTCAAAAGCGGCATGGAAATGACAGACCGCCTGTTTATAAAAATGCATAAAGAAGAACGTAATGTTGCGGTCATCTTTATGGTTGACATGAGTGGTTCAACCAAAGGCTGGATCAACGATGCCGAACGCGAGTCACTGATCCTGCTGGCCGAGGTGCTACAGATACTGGATGACCGCTTTGCCATCTACGGTTTCTCCGGTATGACCAGGCAGCGCTGTGAATTATATAAAATCAAGGCTTTTGATGAAGCATATAATGATGAGATAAAAGCCCGGATCGCCAATATTGAGCCAAAAGATTATACCCGCATGGGCGTTTTCATTCGCCATATGACTAAAATTTTCAGCGGTATCGATGCTTCTACCAAGTTATTAATCACTTTATCGGATGGTAAACCGGATGATTATGATACCTATCGCGGTGAATATGGCATCGAAGATACCCGCCAGGCACTATATGAAGCACACCGTGACGGCATTCACTCATACTGTATAACCATTGATGAAAAGGCCCGTGATTATCTGCCGCATATGTATGGTGCAGCAAATTATTCTGTCATTGATGATGTCACGCAGCTGCCGCTTAAGGTGGCGGATATCTACCGGCGACTAACAACTTAAAAATAGTGAATTTTTGTCATCATCCGCTTAACGTGGCAATATCACATTTTTTTATATTGTACTATTCACTTTTCACTATTAGTTATTCACTGTCCCTATGAATTCCATCTACTGGTACGACTACGAAACCTTTGGTATTGACCCGCGTTATGACCGGCTGTCACAGTTTGCCGGTATTCGCACCGATGAAGACCTGAACATCATCAGTGATCCACTGACCCTGTATTGCAAACCGGCACAAGATTGCCTGCCCTACCCGCGCGCCTGCCTGATTACCGGCATCACCCCACAGAAAGCTTTAAATGACGGGGTTAATGAAGCCGAGTTTATCGCCACCATCCATAAAGAGTTCGCCACCGCGAACACCTGCATCGCCGGTTTTAACAACATTCGTTTTGATGATGAATTTACCCGTTTCACCCTGTACCGGAATTTTTTCAATGCCTACGCGCACGAATGGCAGCATGGCAATTCACGCTGGGACATCATTGATACCGTCCGTTTAACGCGTGCCTTAAGGCCCGAAGGTATCCACTGGCCGGAACAGGATGGTCGCCCCAGTATCCGCCTGGAGCTGCTGACCAAAGCCAATGATATTAAACATGAAGCCGCCCATGATGCGATGTCGGATGTTTATGCCACCATTGCCGTGGCCAAGCTTATCAAGCAGAAACAGCCACGCCTGTATCAATACATTTATAATATGCGCAAAAAAACGGAAGTCAGTAAACTGATCAATTTGCGTACACATGAGGCCATTCTGCACGTATCATCACGCTACTCTGCCGAGCGCGGAGCCATTGCCATGGTGATGCCCGTCTGCCAGCATCCGGTGAATAAAAACAGTTATATTGTTTATGACCTGAGCATTCACCCGGAGGAATTTTTTACGGCAGATATTGATGAAATGGCTGCCAGGTTATATACACCGGCCGCCGAACTACCGGAAGGCGTACAACGCATACCACTAAAACAGATACATATTAATAAGTGTCCGGTCGTGGTTCCATTAAAAACCATGGACAGCGCTGCCGCCAGAAGACTGCAGATTGATGTCGAGTCCTGCTTACAGCATCGTGAATTGATTTTGCAGCAGATTGATACTTTCGCGCAAAAAACCTCAGGAATATTCAGGCAGAACGAATTCCCTGAAGTAAGCGACCCGGATGCCCAATTATATTCCGGCGGCTTCTTCAGTCGTGATGACAGCCAGCGCATGGATGAAATCCGTAATACACCGATAAAAGAACTGAGCCAAAAACATTTTGCTTTTGATGACCCGCGCCTGCCAGAAATGCTGTTTCGTTACCGTGCCCGAAATTACCCGGAGTTATTAAATGACAACGAGCGCTTGCAATGGAATGAGTACCGGCACAATAAATTCACACTTACCACCTCTTCTCATCGTACATACAACCAGTTTAAGGCTGAAATTGATGCCATTCGACAGGCCCCCGACACCACTGGCCCCCAACTTGTGCTACTTGAAGAGCTATTACAATACGCTGAATCAATAAAGATATAATTTTTTTCAATATTTTTTATATTGAATACAGATACTTAAACTCAAGCTTTCATTTTCCTTAAATTATTACTTGCTAATATAAGTATTTTATAATATACTTTTTCGCACTGGTCATACAGACCAAGGCGCATGAAATTTTTTTTAATATTGCTGTAAACAAACTTTGAGGATTTACAAATGAAAACATTACAAGCTATTGCTGCTGCAACTATCTTAGCAACTTCGACTGCTGCTTCCGCTGATTGGGATATGCCTTTCTTCGGTGACAACAACAATTCTAACTACAACGGTAACAACAACTGGAACAACAACGGTACTGGTAACGGTGCTGCTGACGCTGACGGCGAATTCGACGGTTCTTTCTCTTTCGGTATGAAAGCATCTGGTAAAGGCCACGGTAAAGGTAACGGCAACGGTACTTACACTGGTGACAACTACTACAACGGTTCTAACGGCTACAATGGCTATGCTCCTGCACCGCAAGCAGCTCCAGCCGTTATTAAAAATGATGCATCTCAAGCAACAAGCGTTGCACCTGCCGAGTAATTTTGGTAGTTTAACTACCACTTAAACAAAGTAGGTAGATAGTGGAAAAACCCACACGGTAAAACGTGTGGGTTTTTTTATTATATAAATACTCTTACATACAAATT
>JAJRUQ010000152.1 GCA_024277705.1 Gammaproteobacteria bacterium | reverse complement strand
GAGACGTTGTAAGTTAAAAGTTTTAAGTTACAAGTAGCAAGTTAAAAGCTGAATAACCTTCTGTTTAACAAGCTTCTTTTGATTTATGTTTTTAAACTTACAACTTGTATCTTAAAACTTGCAACTTCTCTTAAGGCTCAATAACAGAAGTTGAGTTATTTTCTTAATAAATTAAAGTCAGACAAAAAAATGGCAGCCGTTATGGCTGCCATTGTTGCTTTACCCGACGAAGGGTAAAACAATATTACAGTTTACGTCGTGCCACACCAATCAATCCGATAAGACCGGAAGCGAAAAGCCATACCGCAGCAGGCACCGGCACTGCCGAGATTCTTACGCCGATATCAAGGCCATCATATTCTGACCAGCTCGTACCATAACCCGTATTAAAGGCTTCATTCAACAAGGGGCTTGCTGAAGCACCGGGCATTGCACCTTCTAGAGCATCTCCAGGTCTTACTTCAAAAGCAACCCAGTAAGTACCGGCAGCAACATTCCATGACAAACCACTCACACCCGACCATGCTGCTGATGACAGCGTTGAACTGGTGAAACCTGATGAAAACAGTTCCGTACCCGGCAGATTACCACCGTCAGAATAAAGCGCGATGGTACCGGTTCCACCATTAGTATTTGCCATCCAGCCTTCAATATCGGTAATAGTCGTATTGCTTGCCACCGTAAATTCTGCGGCAAGTGACTGAGAGGAAAACAAAGACCAGTTAGTACCAGAGCTAGAACCAGGACCGGTATCAACAATAAAACCCGCATAACTGTTGCTTGAAAAAAATAATACCGCTGCTACGGCCAAGATAGATTTGATTTTCATAATTATTTCCTGTATTTAATAAATTTATAACATTGAACTGTCTGGATCGTTCATCAGAGTAATGTTACATAAAATACAAGCAATATTTATACCAGGCATATAATTTACCTACTAATCAACAAGATAAGTCAATACAAATATTTTCACCTTCTTTAAAAGTGTAAAAAAATTCAACAATTTTCAATAAATTCTTACAAAGCACCACGACGTTGATCACTTTCCAGCTCGTCATCAGGCAATATCCGTTCCTGGCCGACACGCCACTGACCGTCGTCTTCTTTTTGAATAATAAATTCAATCCCGCTGGTATTAATACTGCCATCGCTGCCTGCAATCGTTTCCAGTGACTTGAACATAATCCGCTCATCGGTCTCGGCCAGAATGTTTAAACCTTGATAACTGACTTTTTTCAGCAGTTTGTTTTCAAACTCATGCTGACACTGCTTAAACCAGTCATCATAGCTAATCACTTCAAAACCAGGAACGCCATAAACACTAACCTCCTTCGAAATAAGGTTCATGTGCGCGTCCAGATCAAGGTTATTGGCCGTTTCTGCCATTACCGCTAAAAATTCCAGTGGGTTCATAATGTTTATATTCTGTGTGTTGATACGTCTTTATATTAAAAATATTTTATCTGTTAATCCGCGCTCAGCTGTCGAACCAGCCGGTAACGCCCTATTACCAGCCCTTTATGTGAATGGCAAAGCACTGCATCATTAAAATTTTCAGAAGTCAGGTCAATAATATAGGCACTTACCGGCAGACACCTATCGAATTCGTCCGGCAACGTTTGTAATTTGACCAGATTGTGTCTTTCAATATTGCTCCGGTAAAATCAGATTCTTCAATTTCGGCCTCTCTAAAAGAGGCTTTGCTGAGATCGGCACCGGTAAAATCAGCATCGCGCGCATCAGCTTTATCGAGAACTGCCTTGTATAAGACAGCATCCACAAACCGTGTAGCATGCAAGCGTGCACTGCTGAGTTTTGCCTCATTCATTACTGTTGCTGTGAAATCAGCCTTACTTAAATTACTTTGTTCAAAATTTGCGTTATTCAACTGCGCTGCCGAAAAAACTGCCGATTGTAAATCAGCTTCATAAAAGTTTGCCCGGTCTGCTTTGACCGCAGTGAAGTCCGCATTTGGCAGACTGGCACGACTGAAGCGGCAATTTTCCAGTAATGCGGCTTTGAAACTTGCCCCCTTCGCCTTAACCGCCAGTAGTCGACTATTGTTCATTCTGGCGTTATCAAAACGGGTATTTACCAGGCTGGCAAAGTTTAAATCAACATTTTCCAGTGTGGCACCACTGAAATCAGTGTCATTGAAATTTGCACCCGTCATCACCGACCCGGATAGATCTTTGTTTTTAAAGTCTTTTCCAGAAAGGTCACAGTTTGCCCAGTTAACTTGCGGCATTGCGGTATCGTTACAGGCTGAAAACACCGGATTTGTTCCTATGAGGTACAAGGCGATCAAAATTAACCATTTTAGTCGCTGCCCTGGCAAGCTTTTTTCCATAAATTTACTAGAATTAAGTACGTTTGTTTATATTATAATAAAGGCGTTATCAATGAACTCAGGCATTTTTTATGAGTACATGAAACAAACAGGATTCTACAGATATTTAGCCAGGAATGTTACACATAAAACCCTTAAAACTTACAAGCTTTTTTTCAGTTAATGCGGTTCTTACTGCAGCCTTGCTGTGCATTTTTGCCACGGCTGGCGCCGATACTGACAATATAAAATATTTTAGACAGGAACCTATCTTTCCCATTCCTCAGGTGGTACTGGTCAATATTAAAAAAGCCGAACTGGGTGAGAAGCTATTTACAGACACACGCTTATCAAAAAACAATCAGGTTTCATGTGCCAGTTGCCACCAGTTAAAATCCGGTGGTGATGATAATCTACCCTTAGGTCTTTCATTAAGTGCAGAGCAGAATATTGTCAATACACCGACAATTTTTAACTCACAATTTAATTTCCGGCAAAACTGGGATGGTTCTGCAAAAACACTGGCAGAACAAATAGACGGTGTTATTCACAGTCAAGATGAATTTAACACCGACTGGGACAGTATTCTTTATGTGTTAGCCAAAGATAAAGAACTCAGCACTGAATTTTATAATGTATTTAACAACGGTATAACCAGACAAAACATTATCGACGCGCTTGTTGAATATGAAAAAACACTTATCACACCTAATTCACCGTTTGACCGATATTTAAAAAATGAAGAAAACAGCCTTACTGAAGAGGAAATCAGAGGTTATTTAACGTTTAAGGAGCTTGGTTGCATTTCCTGTCACCAGGGAATCAACATTGGTGGCAATCTGTACCAGAAATTTGGCGTATTTTATAACTATATTGCTGAGCGCGGTAATATTAAAAAAGCTGACTATGGTCGCATGAACATTACTGACCGATATGTTGATGCATTTGTATTCAAGGTCCCGACCTTGAGAAACATTGCAGTAACCGCTCCCTACTTACATGATGGCAGCGCGGAAACAATAGAAGAAGCAATCAGTATTATGGGTAAAACACAGCTGGGAAGAAACCTGACAATTGAAGAAATCCGCCTGCTAAAAAGTTTTTTATATACCTTAACCGGCGAATATAACAATACTTCACTGGATGAAAAGCCATGATTAAAAAAGGAAACTTTAATTACTGGCTGGGCATCGCCTTACTTTTTGGCGTCATCAGCTTCTTTTTCTACAAGAGTATCTTTCGGGATTTACCACTGACAGAAACACTGACAACCATTGGCGAGATTCAGGATCTGCAGGTACGCCTGCACCGCGACCTGTTACGTTACCGCAGTAATCAAATACGGCAATACGACACCCTGAACGATACCCTCAATGAACTTGATAAAAACATTACCAGCCTGAGCAACAGCAGTATCGCTATAAAGGAGATAGGCACTGACACTATCTATAATATTGAATCCGAGATCATACATCAGTCATTACTGGTTGAAGATTTTAAAACACATCATTCAATTGTACAGAACTCTCTGTTCTATATTTTTAATGTTGCCACTGATTTATATTCAAGAAAACCGAAGTCACAATCAAAAGAACAGTTACGCATTACCGCTGAACTGATCACCCTGCTACTAAAATATAATGAAAATCCTGAACATAATATAGCCAACAGTATCTACCCTCTTATTGATGAGCTTAACCATAAACCGGATGCTGATACCAATGCATTAATCAATCACAGTTTATTGATTATTGAGCGCTTGCCTGAAATAGATGAAATACTCGACATTTTTAATTCACTGAACATTGAAAATGAAATTATATTCCTGAAAAACACCGTCAGTGAATTAAGAAAAAAACAGAATAACAATGCCCAGACATTTAATATATTATTATTTTTATGTACGATTTATTTATTCTTTTATATTCTGTACATTTTTATTACGCTACGTAAAAATGAGAAACAGCTGTCTCTCAGTAACAGCAAGTTAAATGATGAAATAAGTCTCCGGACAAAAACAGAAAAAGCCCTGTATCAGCTTGTTGATATAGACAAAAACAGGCATAGCGATGAAGACCGGGTTTTATTTCTGCTCAACGCTGTATGCAAAGCGCTTGATGTCGAATACGCTTACCTGACAAAGATAAATATTTCCGGCAAAAATGCTGAAATAATCGGCATGCTTGACCATGGAATATTCAGTAACAACATCACCTATAATCTGAGCGACACACCTTGCGAAGAAGTAATAAAAACCGGCCGTCTGGTTTACAATCGTGATTTTGCAAATTACTTTCCTGACTGTAACGATGATTTCCTGAAAAAAGCTGTCAGCTTTATTGGGATTAGCCTGTCAGACAGACATGGCGATGTTACCGGTATGATTGCAATAGCCAGTGAATCTTCCATTGAAGATACGAGTCTGGCCGAAAACATTTTAACCATTATCTCCAGCAGAGCAATCATTGAACTGGAACATCAGGTCGAAGTTAACAACAACAAACGCTATCAAAAAGGACTTACCCTTATTGACGACTGGATTGCGCGTTTAATCACCGAAGGTTATAACAAGGATGCTTTCTTTAAAAATATTTGCCGCGCTGCGCAGGAAATCACCAATACACAACTTGCCGCTTTTCCAGTTCTAAAAAGCGACAATAAAACATATAGATTTCTTGCAGCCTGCGGTCTGCAATCAGAAAAGCTGGAGAACACAACACTTAACATTGACGATGGCGGTTTATGCGCATGGACAATATTAAACAATAAAAATCTGTTAATTAATGATGTTAGCGTTGATGAGCGGGCGAAAAAAGAATTATCAGAAGAATTTAATATCAAATCAGCCCTGCTGACGCCGGTAACCTTAAAAGACCAGCCTTATGGTGCGATTGCTGTTTTCAGGGCAAACACGGCCTTCGATGACATTGATGAACAATTGATGACACAGTTCAGTCAGAGTGTGCAAATGGCAATCATCAATATGCAACTTGTCAATGAAATGAGAAATGAACGTGAGCGTGCGCAGGTCACCCTGCACTCCATTGGTGATGCTGTTATAACAACAAATGTCAATGGTAAAATCGAATACATGAATCACGTTGCAGAAGGACTCACCGCGTGGACACTCAAAGAAGCCAAAAACAAACCTGTCCAGAATGTCTTCCGAATTGAAGACCTTGACACCGGCGAACCTATTCATGATGTTGTAAAGTCATGCCTGTATGATGGCATCACTATTAATAAAAGTTTTTTAAGTCTGGTAAGCAAAAACGGTCATGCAAAAGACATTGAAAGTTCCATCTCTCCTATCCTGAAAACTTCTGGACAGGCAGAAGGTGTGGTAATCGTTTTCCATGATGAAACACAGCGTCGTCAACTGGAAAAAACCATCAAACATCAGGCTGCACATGACCCGTTAACAGACTTGCTGAACAGAGAAGCCTTTGATCTGGAATTATCCGATCATATCTACGACGCCAGAAATAATAATAAGCAGCACTTTTTATGCTATCTGAATCTGGACAGATTTAAACTCATTAATGACACTGCCGGACATGATGCCGGTGACCAGTGCCTGATTCAGATCACTTCGTTAATCAAATCGTGCATACGTGCTGATGATATATCAGGACGTCTCAGCGGTGATGAGTTTGGTTTGATATTAAAAAACTGTACCCGTGAAGGGGCCATCAAAACGACACAGAATATTATCAAAATCATTTCAGAAAAAGGATTCAGCTGGGATGACTGCGAGTACAAACTCGGTGTAAGCATTGGTGTCAATCCGCTTGATAAAAATACTCAGGACTCAGCCGATGCCATGAGAAAAGCTGATTTAGCCTGTTACGCCGCTAAAGATCACGGTAAAGGTCAAACCTATTTCTACGAGGAAGAAGACAGCGAACTTATTCGCCGCCAGGAAGAAACCTTCTGGGCTGCCCGTATTACAGATGCTATCGAACATAACCGCCTTCAGTTATACGCACAGCCTATTGTGCCGTTAAAAAATAACGGCACCATGTACAACCATGTAGAAATACTTGTCCGGTTAATTGACGAAGACAAGCAGATAATTATGCCCCATGCATTTATACCAGCTGCCGAACGTTATAACCTGATGCATCTGATCGATAAAAAAATAATTTTTGATACTTTTTCCTTTATCCATGATTATGCTGATAAAGATGAAAATAATACGCACTACTCTATCAATCTGTCAGGCAATACTTTTGGTGAACCGGATATTGTTGATTACATTATTAATAGCGCAGAAAAATTTAATATAGACACAAGAATTATTTGCTTTGAAATAACTGAAACCGCCGCGATAAAAAATCTACAGAAAGCCAAACACTTTATTAAAAAACTTAAAACGCATGGCTTTAAATTTGCACTGGATGATTTTGGCAGTGGCCTGTCATCCTTCCAGTACCTGAAAAATCTTTCTGTTGATTATCTCAAAATTGATGGCAACTTTGTTTCTGATATGGTCAACAATACTATAGACCACGCAATGGTAGCGGCTATCAATGAGGTTGGTCATATCATGGGTGTTAAAACCATTGCTGAATATGTAGAAAATGACCAGATTATTAAAAAGCTGCAGAATATGAAGGTGGATTTTGGCCAGGGTTATGGCATAGAACAGCCTAAACCACTTAGAGAACTTTTATCACATAATGAAAATAAAAATTCACCGGCGCTTAAGGTTATTCACAATAAAACGTGACGGGTTTAAGTAATCAAGCACTTTATCACTAACCACTGCAGGCTCTGCATTTATCTGGGACGCAATAATTTCCGCACATAGAAAACTCTGGGTAAAACCACGAGAACCATGTGCGGCAGAAACATATAAACCGGGTAAACAGCGGGCAGCCTTATAAAGATTCTTCATATTGCCATTACATAGATCACTGTATTCCTGTTTAAAAAAATCACTATCCGGTACTGCTCCCACAATCGCCGCCCGGTCTTTTGACATCGAACGGATTCCGGTCCATATTTTATTAACACTATCCTCAACAAATAACTGTGGATAAACATTGTTGACAGCATCAAGCAACGATAGCGTATCTTTTGTCTCTGGCAACAGATTTTCATCATTTCGACTGTAACTGCCACCAAGATAATGCAAACCATCAATCGCAGGCGTAATGTAAACCTGATCGTTAATGCTTATATCTATATACCGGGATGCAGGCTGCAATGTCAATCCCAGCATTTGTCCACGAACATTTTCAACCGGGAAATCAACTGTTAAGTCCAGACGGTTTAGCTGTGAACCAGTAGCAACAATTAACACTTCTGATTGGTCTATCAAGTCAGAGCCGTTAAAACATTGCCAGTATTTTCCCTTTTGCGATAGATAACTGACTTCTGAATGAAGTAACTGCAAATTTCCTGCGCAATCATCTCTTATTGCCGCACACAGTTTTTCCGGGATAACAACGCCGGCTTTTTTATAAAACATATAAGCCTGTTTTTTATCATTTTTAAAAGCGGGTAATTCACCTTCAAACAATGCCGAAAAATCTTCATTTAACTGATATTTTTGCAAAATGCCAGTCAACCTTTTTTTATCCATCAACTGCAGCAGACCATGGTCATACCAGAATTTTTCTGACGATCCCTGTTGCTGCAATGTGGACAAACAATATAAAGCATAACAATAGGCTGCAAGATAAAAGCCGGTATCAATGTCATTGTTCAGGGATAAGCGCGGATACACAATTGCGGCAAGGTTAGATGATGCTTCACCAGCAACTTCTTTATGTTTATCAATAACAGTGACCTGCCAGCCACGCTTGACCAAGGCATGAGCCACACTTAAGCCGGCGATACCGGCACCGATAACCGTTGCTTTTTGAGCAGGTGATTTAACTCTGCTTGATAACCGAAACCAGGGTTTTTCCTTAAAATTAAAAACCCTGTCCCCGGTTTCAGCAGCTTTTTCTTCACGCTGTAGTGTTGCCACCAGCATCTCACGTTTTTTACCGTAACCGCTTACTTTTTCTACATGAAACCCTGCTGACTGCATATTGCGTTTTACAAATCCCGCCGAGGTATAGGTACTGCAGCTTGTACCGCTATGACTGTTTTGTGCTATTTTTTCAAATACACTCTGTGACCACATTTCAGGATTTTTGGCTGGTGAAAAACCGTCCAGATACCAGACATCGACATTAAGCCTGGTTGATGACAGTGCCTGCAAAACATCCATAAATTTATAATGAATAACCACCCGATTATTAAACAGACGGCGGATATGCGTTGTTGCTACCGCTGGCGGATAGTTATCCAGCAATTCATCACAATAAGGCGCTAAATCCTCATACGAAGAAAGTAATAAACGAATGGATTCCAGCGATAAAGGATATCGTTCGATAGCAATATAATGCAGTGTTTTTGTCCTAGACTGATTTGACCCGGCACAATACCGCAGCCATTCACGTATGGTCAGCAGGCAGTTAAGAGTACTGCCCAGTCCCAGTTCTGCGATAACAGGGGTATCGCTGTTGTGCCAGCGCTGTGGCAGATCATTATGTTTAAAAAACACATGATTAAACTCACCGGCACCGGAACGGTTTTGCTCCGTACCCGGTGAGTAATAAATATCATCAAAGTGCTCGCTATAGGGTAAACCTTCTCGCCAGGCTAAATTTGTATACTGCATGCTTGTCCAGGAAAAGGTAAAATGGGACTTTATTATATATTCTAACCGGCAAATTCATACAGAGAAAGTTATGCCCTTAACAAATAAAACAATACTCATCACAGGCGCCAGCGACGGTATCGGTAAAGCGACAGCCATAGAGTGCGCAAAAAAAGGCGCGACCGTCATCATTCACGGTAAAACCCAGCCAAAACTTGAAGCATTATATGATGACATCATGCAGGCAGGTTGCAGCGAACCGGTTATCTACCCGCTTGATTTTGAAAAAATGACGCCTGAAGATTGCGTAACCATGAGCGATGTTATTAAAAAAGAATTCGGTCAACTTGATGCTTTATATAATAATGCCGGCTGGCTTGGTGCTTCATCGCCAATCCAGCACTACGACATAAAACTCTGGCATCGTGTAATACAAATTAATGTCAATGCTACCTACATGCTGACCCAGGCCTGCCTGCCCCTGCTAAACCATAAAGGCAGAAGTTCAATCGTCTTTACCCTTGATGATGATAAAAATACAGCTTACTGGGGGGCTTATGGTGTATCCAAAGCCGCCGTAACCTCATTTATGCAAATACTTGCCGATGAACTGGAGAATTCATCCGTCAATGTTACCGGACTGCTGCCCGGTGTTGTAAACACCGCCATGCGAACCCGTGCTTTCCCGGCTGAAGACCCGACAAACCATACCCAGCCGGAAGAAGTAGCAAGAGCAGCGGCTTTTTTATTGAGTGCTGAAAGTAAAACTATTAATGACAAAGCGTCACATGGAAGGATCTTTAAACTAGATGAACTAAGCAAATAAAGAATGTCTTTGCCGCAAACAAGGCAACTTAATGACGATGGTCTGAAAGTCCTGTACTAAAGTGCATTGTTTCTACTAACGCACCCGACAAAACAGTATCAGAGTCGGTAAAACATCGACTCCGACACCTGTCGATCGAGGGAAATTCAGCGGTTTTTATCAAATACCGGTCTGACCAGTAGCAGATAATAAGCCGTTGCAATACCGGAGGCACCAAATATCATACACATCACCATGATCTGGTAACGCACAGCAATCAGTGGTGATACGCCTGATAATATTTGTCCTGTCATCATTCCGGGCAACGACACCAGACCAACGGCAAATAAAGAGTTAATCACCGGAATCATGGCCGATTGCAAAGCAATATTCCTTGCTTCCGGATAATCAATATTGCGGTTAATTTCGGCATTCAGCCGTTCCGCTGCAAGACTGACACTGTTCATCGCATTGGCAAAAATCATGCCGCCAATCGGTATCATTGATTGTGCAGAATACCAGGGATCAAGTGCCAGCACGCCCTGTGAAATCAACATCAAGGTCAGGCCACCGCCAAGAGCGATTGCCATTAATGCATATTTGTACAGCAACCAGCGTTTTTCAACAACGGTTCCCAGTGCAATCCAGCTGGAAACAAACACCATTACCGCAAGAATAATGATAACAATGCCTGAACCGTCCGAGTCAAATATATAGCCCAGAAAGTAACCGATCAGCAATAACTGTATCAGCATCCGGGAAATGGCATACACCGCATTACTCGCGTTAAGCGACCATTTAAATAAAATAATAAGGGTAATAAATACAGGAATAAATGACAGGCTCAGATTAAACAGCGGAATAGCTTGCAGTGACTGATTCATTCTCGTAACTTTACACCATACCTCAACAAATTTCGCCGCGAAAAAACCCGGGGGAAATCATTCTTTATGCCGTACCGGCAATACCAGCGACAGCACTATGTGCTCAATGACCGTCATTGAGCCTTAAGAGAAGTTTTAAGTTACAAGTTGTAAGTTTAAAAGCGTTAAAGCAAAAGAAGCTTGTTAAACAGAAGGTTATCCAGCTTTTAACTTGTTACTTATAACTTACAACTTCTCTTCATGACCGGTTTGAGGCATTATTCCATCAGCTTCACTGCAATACCCTGCTGTCGAAGATGGTCCGCACGTTCGTCTATATATCGCTGAAAATTAGTTTGCTTTTTATAAGCTTCACTGGCGACATAATCCATAGCAGACTGGGTGTGAAATGCCTTCAGGTAGGCATCAGATCGAAACACTTCTTCACCTTTATTAAAAAATACCAGGCTGGGTGCATATTTCACATCCAGCTGTTTCGCCCAGTCACGTATTTTTAATTTTTTACCGGCAGGCGTAATAAGCTGTTCATTCGACCACATATCTAAAACCGCAACATTAAAACGTGACAACAACGTTAAACTCTCTTTACGTTTTAGAATATCAAGGTGCAATTCATCACAGGTGGCACACTTTTTCTGTTCAAACATCACCAGCGTTGGTTTGTCACGATTATTTTTATAGGATAAATCATTAATAGACCTGACACTGTTAATATCATTATGTAGTTTGCCGGTGGACGGTTGCGGACTGGTTTTTGCCATATAGTCCTGATAACTTACAACTGCTTCCTGTTTCTGACCAATGTAATCCAGCAGAGCACTGAATTTTTCCGGCAGGTAGTAACCGTTGGCACGAAACACAATTTTTTTATCTTCGTCAAAAAACAGTAGTGTTGGTGTATATTGTACTTTTAAGGCCTCTGCAAATTCTTTTTCAGTATAAACATTATCACCAACAGTAACTTCTTTATCTCCCCATAGATTAATCGACACCACATCAAAATATTTTTGTGCTTTTTCGGCAATCTCACGCTGACTGAAATTATCTTCCAGCAGTTTTTTACAATACGGGCAGCCATCCTGATAATAATAAATAAGCAGACGTTTATTATTATCAGCGGCATCTTCAATATCTTCGAACAAATCAAGAAACGATACTTTAAACCAGTCGGGATGTTCCTGGTAACCGGGATTGACCATACCGGCAGCAAGCTCGCCTTCAGATCTGGCAGAAACCTCCTGAAGCGCTGTGAGCATAAAGGTCATAAAAATAAAAAACCGGTTTAGTTGTGTTACTTTTAGCATGAAATATACCCTCAACTAAAATTAGCTGTTAAATTCTTGTTCAATTTCCGCTGTTGAGCCTTAAGAGAAGTTTTAAGTTATAAGTAGCAAGTTAAAAGCTGGATAAGCTTCTTTTGGTTTAACGTTTTTAAACTTACAACTTGTAACTTACAACTTTTTTTATGGCCGTTCTATACATTCCGTCACCGTCACCGTCACCAATGTTTAAATCAACCGCTTTTATCAGGATTTTTTAGTGGTAGTTGAACTTCGACCACGAGTGGAACGGGAAGTTTTTGTATTTTTTGTTTTTGCAGCAGCTTTTTGTTTAGAGCCAAACATCTGGTTTTTTATTGAGCGTTTTTTTGCCTGATGACTTCTTTTATTGGCTTCCAGGTCACGCGATTCCGGCCAGTCCAGTTTCACAAAATCAAACAGTTCTTTTATCTGATCAAGAGATAATTCAATTTTTTTACCTGCCTTCAAATCTCGCGGCAGAACCAGGTTGCCATAACGTACCCGGGTTAAACGACTGACCCGCAAGTCCTGTGACTGCCACAGGCGTCGAACTTCGCGGTTTTTTCCTTCTTTCAAAATCACATGGTACCAGTGATTGGCTCCCTGCCCGCCAGCATCAATAATTTGATCAAACTTGAGAAAACCGTCTTCCAGTTCAACCCCTGCTAACAGGTTTTTTAAAATTTCCCGGGTGACTTCGCCATTAACTCTAACCGCATATTCACGCTCAATTTCACTGGAAGGATGCATTAAATGGTTGGCTAAATCACCGTAATTGGTAAACAACAGCAAACCACTGGAGTTGATATCCAGGCGGCCAACACTGATCCAGCGCCCCTGCTCATTACCCAGTTTACCGATACTTTGAAAAACAGTCCTGCGGCCTTCTTCATCTTTTTGCGTGCAGATTTCGCCTTCAGGTTTATGGTAGAGCAGAACCCGGATGCGCCTCACATCTGAGGTAATAACAGCCCGGCGATTACCAATATTAACCTTGTCTCCCGCAGAAACATGATCACCCGGTTTTGCCAGCTGGCCATTAATGCGAATTTTACCTTCGCCTATCAAGCGTTCAATTTCACGCCTTGAGCCAAAGCCCATTCGTGCCAGTGCTTTTTGCACACGCTCTGATGATTGCCCGGTGTTCTCTGGCAAGTCTTGTTGCGTCTTATGTTCAGACATACGGGTAAGGTGTGTACATTTGATAAATACTAGACGTTAAATGCTGAATGCTTTTTTTCGTCTGCATCTTCTGCTGTTTCTGCTTGCTGATCAGGCTCCGAAACAAGGTCTGCGGCAACAGTGCTTTCATTATTCTCCGTTTCATTCGTGTCCACACTGGCAGAATTATCAGCAGTCGCATCGCTGTCGTCAGCCATTGATAATGCAGCCTGAGTTTCATCTTTGTTTTTATTATGCTCAGCATCATTCTGTTCATCGGTTTCATCCGGCGACGATTTATCCGAACTTTCATCCGGCATTTCGGTATTGTGTTCATCCAGAGCCAGCTCCGGGTGAATACTGTCCAGATCTTTTATTTCAGCCAGAGTAGGCAACTGATCCAGTGATTTCAGGTTGAAATAATCAAGAAATTCTCTTGTTGTACCATAAAGCGCCGGTTTACCCGGCACATCTTTATGTCCCAGCACTTTAATCCAGTCACGTTCCAGTAATGTTTTGATAATATTCGAACTGACACTGACACCACGTACTTCTTCAATTTCACCGCGGGTAATTGGCTGACGGTAGGCAATCAATGCCATGGTTTCCAGCAGTGCGCGGGTATAACGTGCCGGTTTTTCCTCCCACAGGCGCCCCACCCAGGTAGCAAACTCCTGCCTCACCTGTAACCGAAAACCACTGGCCACCTGTTTTAACTGGTATCCACGATTTTCATAATCTGCCGCCATTTCATGAAGTGCCTGACGAATTTCATCCCGTGTCGGACGTTCTTCATCAAGCTCAAACAGTGCCTCCAGTTGAATGACCGTTAATGTTCGTTCAGCTGCCAGTAGAACCGCTTCAAGAATATTTTTCAGTTTGTTAATTTCCATGTCACTCTCTCTCTATGGCTGTTAACGACGAACCTGGTGTTCAATCTTATATTATCGCCGTTCAGTTTTTTATGTCAGCTGATCATCAGTGGTAACATCATTACCCTGAGCATTGTTTGAACCTGCCGCTTTTATATGAATAGGGGCAAAAGCTTCAGACTGAACCAGATCCAGCAATTGTTCTTTTACCAGCTCCAGTATTGCCAGTAAGGTAACGACCACGCCGCGACGGCCTTCCTCAATACTGAACAGACTAGTGTAATCAATAAAGCCATCACTGCTTAAGGCACTTAACACCTTGCTCATACGTTCACGCACCGATAGCGCCTCACGTTGAATATGATGATGGCTGTACATATCAGCACGGGCCATGGCATCTTTAAAGGCAAATAATATGTCACGCAAATCAACCTGTGGCATTGGTTTATCCTGATCAAGCTCAGGGGGTTCAGCCTCTGCCAGGTATATTTCACGGTTTACCCGGGGAATTTCATCCAGATTATTTGCTGCTTCTTTAAATCGTTCATATTCCTGCAAACGACGAATCAGTTCAGCACGCGGATCATCCTCATCTTCACTCTCTGTCGGCCGCGGCAAGAGCATGCGGGATTTGATTTCGGCCAGCATCGCAGCCATGAGCAGATATTCAGAGGCCAGTTCTATTCTCAGGTTCTGCATCAAATCAATATACTGCATATACTGACGGGTGGTTTCTTCCAGAGGAATATCCAGGATATTAATATTCTGGCGTTTGATCAGGTACAGCAACAGGTCCAGTGGCCCTTCAAAAGCCTCCAGAATCACTTCCAGTGCATCGGGCGGGATGTATAAATCCTGCGGTACCACAGTTAACGGTTCCCCCTGAACCAGGGCAAAAGGCATTTCACCCTGAGCACTTCCTGTTTTTTCTCGGGCTGAACTCTGTGATACAACCTGCTCTGCCACTTTTGCTTTTTTATCACTGCCCGATTGTTCAGCGCCAGCATCACTTGCCGACTCAGATGTTGCAGTATCAGTGCTTTGTACGTGCTGATCCTGCTCATTTGGTTGAGCCGTGGCCTGCTGTGTTTGCTGAATGTCTGGATTTGCCATAATGTTAATAAAAGCCGTTAATTAAGTACCGGAAGGTAAGTTTATATCTCAGTACCCGAGTCATTTAAGCCCTATAAATAAGCAATTCCCATTGCTTTTCGGACATCTTCCAGTGTATCACGAGCAACCTCTCTTACGGCCTCATTTCCTTCATCAATAATGGCTTTTACTGTCGACTGATCTTCTTCATACTCTCTGGCTCGCGCCTGCATCGGTCTGAGTTCATCAAGCACCGCATCAATCACCGGCTGCTTGCACTCCACACAGCCAATCGAGGCACTGCGACAGCCTTCCTGTACCCATTCACGGGTAGTATCATCGGAATAAACCTCGTGAAACTGCCATACCGGGCACTTATCCGGACTACCCGGGTCAGTGCGACGCACTCTGGCCGGATCCGTTGGCATGGTACGTAATTTTTTGGTGACAACTTCCGGGTCATCGCGCAAAGCAATGGTGTTATTATAGGATTTGGACATTTTCTGACCATCCAGACCCGGCATTTTTGATGCTGGTGTCAGCAAAGCCTGTGGTTCCGGCAGGATGATTTTGCCCGAACCTTCCAGATAACCGAACAGACGCTCTTTATCTCCGATAGAAATATTCTGCTGTGAATCCAGCAGAGCCTTGGCAACACTCAATGCCTCGGTATCCCCTTTTTCCTGATATTCTTTTCTATATTGAAAAAACATACGGGCATTTTTCTTGCCCATTTTAGCCACCGCCTGTTTGGCTTTTTCTTCAAACCCCGGTTCGCGACCGTATAAATGATTAAACCGGCGGGCTACTTCACGGGTTAGCTCAACATGCGCAACCTGATCCTCACCCACCGGTACCATGCCGGCTTTATACACCAGAATATCGGCACTCTGCAGCAAGGGATAGCCCAGAAAACCATAAGTGGCGAGATCTTTTTCTTTTAGTTTTTCCTGCTGATCTTTGTAGGTCGGCACCCGCTCCAGCCAGCCCAGCGGGGTAATCATCGACAATAAAGTATGCAGTTCAGCATGTTCCGGCACTTTTGACTGGATAAACAACTTCGCCGAACCGGGGCTGATACCGGCAGCCAGCCAGTCCACCACCATTTCCCAGGTGCTTTGTTCAATAATCGACGGGTCTTCATAATGCGTGGTTAAGGCATGCCAGTCAGCAACAAAAAAGAAACATTCATATTCGTGCTGCAACTGCACCCAGTTTTTTAAGACGCCATGGTAATGACCTAAATGTAAACGTCCTGTCGGTCGCATACCGGATAAAACGCGCTGATGCTGTGTCGCTACTGTATTCAATTACTCGTACCCTGTTATTAGAATATTAATTAAGTTCTTGCTGTTAACTATTGATTTTATTACTGTTTAAAGAGAAAAAATCATACCTATAATTTTGATGAAGTGCTCGACGATCGGCCACATGATTTTACCCAGCATACCGCTGACCAGTAATAATAAAATAATCACCATACCGTATCGCTCCAGTTTCATATACGGCATCGCCAGTGCAGGTGGCAACACACCCGCCATCACCCGTCCCCCGTCTAATGGCGGAATAGGCAGTAGATTCAACACCATTAACACGATATTGAT
>JAJRUQ010000151.1 GCA_024277705.1 Gammaproteobacteria bacterium | reverse complement strand
CATCGGCTAACTGTGTCTGCGTGTAGCCCGCAGACTTACGCAGTTCAGCCAGACGCTTGCCGAAGCTGCTGAGGGCATCATTGATTTTTTTGGACATACACGCGTTCCTCTGTGTGGTATGACCCATAGTGTAAACCCGGTTTTCGTTCATAGGGGTTGCACGTCCTTCGTTCTCTGTTTAGAGTGTCCGGTAATCGTACACTTTGTTGTCACGAAAATCAATGACCAAACAAGCCCGAAAGAGGCTTGACACATTTTGAGGAGAACCCGGTTATGGCACGTATCCCAGATGAAGCAATCACTCGCATAAAACAAGACATCTCATTACAACGCATTGTTGAAGATTACGGCATTACCCTCAAAGCCCACGGCAAAGACCTGATGGGGTTATGCCCGTTCCATGATGACAAAGATCCCTCATTAGTGATTACCCTCAACAAAAACCTGTGGCACTGCCTAGGTGCCTGCAACGCTGGTGGCAGCGTCATCGACTGGGTAATGAAAACACGGGGTGTGAGCTTCCGTCATGCGGTTGAGCTATTACAGACTGATCCTTCCTCTTTAGTTGCTAATCGTGCCCCGATCAAACAGTCCACCACGCCGAAGCTGGATAACCCGTTCACCGCCGCAGAAGGTGCGGTATTGCTCAATCAGGTGATTGACTATTATCACGCCGCTTTGAAAAAAAGTCCCGAGGCGTTGGCCTATCTAAAACAAAGAGGTTTGGATAACCCTGAATTAAAGGCAGGTTGTCTGCATACAAGGCGTTGTTTAAACAGGCGGTGCCAGATAATACAATTGAAGAGATAAGAGAATCAACAAATAAAGCGTGGGGTTAGGAAGTGACTATTTTATTAAAAACATCGCTGAGAAGATAAACAGGCAGGTAAAGCCCAAAGAGCGTGGTGGTGATAGAAAATCAAAAGGGTATTGTAAGATCAATCGAGTCTGACCCCATTGAAAAAAGGCAGTGTGATGTTTTTTGTCTATTAAAGAACATCACACTGCCGGTGGGTTTACAGACCCGTTATGGCGCTATACCACTAGGTCCCGGTGGGGAACCAAACATCCTTCTGAATGAAGAGATATCCAGACTATTGGTTATGCCATCACAGTTCAGGTCGGTAACTTTATTTGTTGTTCCAAAACCTGCTCTGAATGGTGAAACGTCAAGGCTATTGGTAATCAGGTCATTGTTGAAGTCGGCATCACAGTGGTTGCCGTAACCATCGCTATCGCCGTCACATTGGGTTGGATTGGGTATCAGGATACAGTTATCCAGTGAATCCTGGATACCATCACCATCGGTGTCGGGACAGGGCAGGGTGCTTACGCTGCCAAGGTCAGCCTCAACGTCAAACGCAGTATCACCATTTCTTGACCAGGCACCATAGGAGTAGGTTGTGCCACAGGTAAGCCCGCTATCAACGTATACTTTGCTGGTTGACCAAATCTGATAAGTTCCAGTAACCTGGTTCCGCATCCAGTACTGGGTACCGGCAGGATTACCGTCCGCACCCAGATTCACCTGAATACTTGTTTCGGTAATATTAGAGTACGATCCCAGTACAGGTTGATTGGCCAGAGTATAGTCACAATCTATCTCAGATGGGCTCGTCAGGTTACCGTAGGCATCACGTGCGTATGCCCTGTAGCAGTACTCTTCGTTGGGCTGCAGTCCGGAGTCGGTATGTGAAGCACTTGCCTGCCAGCCTGAAGAGGTACCACCCGTTCCTCCCGTTGGACTACTGGTGTATTGTAAATAATACTCGATGCCACCAGACGGGTCTGTTGCCGTTGTTGCTGTCATCGCGATCTGCGATGCATTCAGCTCATACGGCTGGTACGAAAACGTCATTGGATTGGGTGTTGGCGGTTCTATATCCGTCACCGTCACCTGAACCCCGGAAGAACACTGGTTGTTGGTAATCGTTTCTCCCGCTACTGCGTCAACACAGGCACCGTACCAGAAGGTTCCGGCGGTGGCACTGAAGATAAACGGTTCACTGCGAATAACGCTGCCACCCGGGTTGATGGTCGTTTGTGTATCCGTACCTACCTGGGTGTCGCCCGTACTAATAATACTGTTTGTTGAACGGTAGTACCTGAGGGTGGTGGCCGCTGACTGCGCGCCGCCCACGTTGTTGATGGTCGCATAAGCGGTAATCGTCTGCGTAGTCGTGGGCGTGGTGTCGCTCACAGAGGGAGCTGTTACCGTCAGATCCGGAGGAGAGATGACGATCGGGTAATGAGCATAATTATTACTAAGTTCCTCGGTTTCGGGAATATTATCGGAGACATCGACGATTACACCCACCCAATAGTCACCCGGCGGGGTAGTAACGGGAATGACAAGGCCCGGCTTTGTCGCTTCAAACGGTATGTTCCTGTTAAAGTTAAAAGACGAATAGTAGCCAATCTCGGTATCAAGGGTACTAATGATGGGATTAGTCGATAAACGGAAACTGACATCGGTATTTTCCGCATCCCTCTCACCGCTGTTCTGGGTCGTGTATTCCATCTGGAAAGTGTCACCGGCATTGATTTTATACTCATCCTGACCCACCCATTGATACCCGGTTTTGCTCAGTTCGCTACCGCCGGCATCCAGCAACCTGCCCATCTTGTGGGCACTGTAGGCGCCACTGGCAAAATCGTAACGCCATGTGGTGACGCTAACATCGCGGTAGATATCGAAACCACTGGAGCGCTTGCCATGCAGATCAATCAGGCCGTCGGAGGCGTCTTCCCCCGGACCATAAAAGGTGGTGGTGTTGTTACGGTCAACATGGGTCCTTCCATCACCCATGATGTTGTACAGGTTATTGGTGTGACCCAGGCCAATACAGTGGCCGCCTTCATGAACCATAACACCCTGCACCGAGCGCCCCAGGTCACCGTAGGGCGTGTGGTTCGAGTCTTCCACGGTATACCATGTAGGGCTGCCTAGCCGAATGTCGGATTCTATAACGTTACAGTCGGTATTGTTATTCCACCATGTGTTACAAACCGCCGTAGAAACAGAGCCGTCCCACCAGACCTCGTTCTGGAGATTACCCAGGGCAGGAGAAGAGTCGGCAACACCAAGAGTGGCTGAACCAGCCGAGAAGGCTGACAGTCTGGAAAACGCCTCACCGGTCGCCGTTACTTCATCAGCAAAAAGGTTGGTTCCGTAATCGAAGGTACGGACGCCCTCTCCAGCGTACACTGGAGTGTTGTTACCACAAAGTATATAGTTGTAGGCACTAGCGCTCTGCGATGCCATCCCAAGTAACAGAATGCTCGCTATTTTAAGTAAGTTTCTCATATCAACCCCATTCTCTCTTAGTTTTTAATAGCTGCAATCAACGTGCCAGCATCGGTACCGTCAGTGTAACTGGGGGCCGCTGCCTGCTTCACTGGAGTGCGACCGACCGGTCCATCCAGTACGCCGTCACTACCTCCGCCACCGATGACTTTAGTGAAGGTATAGGAACCGATACGTATTTCACTGAATAAACTCGCAGGATTGCGATCACCGCTAAGCGCCAGTCGGCGTCCACCACCCTCGAGGGTTTCCACAATCACGCCACGCCCGTCCTCGTCGTAGGCCTTGCCATCATAAATACGGAACCTGACCTGTACATCCCGCACCGTTGAGCGAATACTGGCATCGGAGTCAAAGACTGCACCACGGCTTACGCCACCTTTGCCGGTTTCAGGGCCCAACAGAAGTATCTCTTCTTCCCCGACTGTGAAGTAGCGGCTGTTCGAAGATGTCATGACGATGTCGCTGTTGTCTTTTGCAACTCCGCCTTCCTGCACCAGGATGAACTGGTTGCCGGCAAAGTCGCCCTTGAGAACATCGTTAACGGTAAATGTGGTTTTGGTAAATGGTGTGCCGTCGGCGTCGTAAACAAAGGTTTGCAAGGTCACGGTACCGTGAATGATCACATCGGCCTTGCCGGTGATGACGCCGAGGGGATCTGTAGATACGCTGGCTGGTGGTGCGGGAACCCGCTGTGCAGCAGCCCGGGCGCTGTCTTCCGCCGTCCATGCCGCGTCCAGTTCCTCATTGGTCTGCCCGCTGGACTGCGCCAGACTGGAAAACAAACCTAAAAGAATAATGATTGCCGTTATGAAATAAGTCACAATAAACACCTCCATCCGGTGAATACTTACAATTGTCAGGTAACTGCCGCCATTTTTTGTTTCCGGGCGGTCAGATCGAAATTGAGGCTGTCAACTCGCTTGCTCCCATATAAAAAGTGTGCATAATATGTGCCATATATTAAAATGTATCATTATTTCAATTAGTTACCCTACTCACTGCCTGGTAACTCTTGCCATCTGCTCATATTCACTTATTAAAGGTGTAAAGAGTAATTACATCAATTAAGCAAATAAATGCTACAGCAGATAGGTGATACTACAAATAACCTATATATATTAAGTGCTTACTACTGAACACGCTCAATAGTGAAACTGTAAACTATTATTACAGTAATCAATGGGAATCAATGGGGTCAGACTCGATTGATCATTTTATTGGGAATCAATGGGGTCAGACGATTGATCATTTTATTAAAAACATCGCTGAGAAGATAAACAGGCAGGTAAAGCCCAAAGAGCGTGGTGGTGATAGAAAATCAAAAGGGTATTGTAAGATCAATCGAGTCTGACCCCATTGAACTTGACCCCATTGAACTGGACAGACACGCCCGGGGAAGTCGGGATGAGCGCAAGTTGAAGGGACCCGCATAAGGTATTATGTTTTTGCTTGGTATATTAGAAACCATTGCTCTCTGACCCGGTTTTAGTTATTATTTGTTAAAAGGATATTTATGCTGTTTTGTTCATGGAGGAATATATGTTGTCCCGACGTTCTGTCAATTTTCAAACATTAGTCATCGCACTGCCAGTATTTTACAGACAATTACGCTGTCAGTTTATACTGGTTTTCTCTTCAGCTGAAAAAGCAGAAACAACAGTTCGCAGGGAAAGTCGATGAAAATATTTATAGCAAAATTTATAGTTATTTTTCTTTTTGTGACGACCGCGTTTGCGCTGGAAAAAACCGGTCAAAATACATTACTGAAAACAACACTTTTAGATGTTAATTTTTATGATGCAACTATAGAAGTGGAATTTTATCTTGCTGATGATAATGGCCAGGCTTTTTTAATGGTACTGGCCGAAGATGTAGGTCAGGCAAACTTCTTTAGAGGTCTGGATCACGGCTTAAACAAGGTTGTTGTCAATGTACAAAGAGACCGTTACAAAGCAAGTAAAAAAACAACAGAAACGGTGAAGCTTTCTGTTTTTCATGATGTCAGAAGTCCGTTCTGGACAAAAGAAATCAATCTGCAGATAGACTGGCCGGGCCCCGAGTTTCTTAGCAATATAATTGGCAATAGCAGTGTCAGTTATTTTGATTACAGTTCTGTAGGTATGGTCAGCATTTACCGCTCGGCGCATAATGCAAAGAAAATCTATGAAGATATTTTACGGGCGGGCATACCGATAACGCATGCCAGAATCATCGGTATGCCAAGGCCGGATATCATTTCTGAAAATCTATCGATCAGGTTTGGTATCGATAACGATCCTGCTGCGGTAAAGGAAATTATTTCAAGGTTGTTACAGGCCGGACACAAAATTGCAGACATCGGCTCCGGCGGCGTGGAAAAAAAATTACACTTTGATGATACTATCGTCATAACGTACACAGGGAAAAGCAGACTTGATGACAACATGCTTGTCAGATTAAAGAATAATGTTCTCTCTGATAAAGAATTTTATACACTGGCCGGTATTGATGCTCCCAATCTGGATGACTATATTCAGCGTCAGTATAAAATGGCCTATGACCTGATTGACCACGGTAGCAAGGCTAATTTAAATAAAGCTAAAAATATTATTGATGAAATCATATCCAAAGATCCTGATTTTGTCGGTGCCTATATTGAGCTTGCCCGTTATAAAATGAAAACTATGGGTATCTCACAGGAAACCTTTATTGACGCTGAAAAATCCCTGCTGCTGGCGACCGAGATAGATCCTGAACATGCCGATGCCAGAGTGCTGCTGGGCTATGTTTATACATACCAGGAAAGATATGAAGAAGCAGAAGCAGAATACAGGCATGCTGAAAAAGCAGGTACGGATAATTCATGGCTGTATGCCAACTGGGGTTTAAATGATGAGAAGCAGAACAAAAACGAACAGGCGATAGAAAAATATACCCGGGTTTTACTAAAGCCGCGAAACCATGATCGCAATGACCGGGTCATGCAATGGACCAAAAGCCACCTGTTTCCACTGCTGCTGGAGACAGGGAAATACAGTGAAGCCGATAGATATTACACTCGATATATTAATGCTTTTCCTGCAGACAGTTGTTTGCTGCTTAAACAGGCTGAAAACACACTGTTTAATCTGGGGCAGTATGAAAAGGCAATAAAACAGAATATTCAGGCGGCTAAAAAAGGTTGCTCCAAAAACTCGGTTTCACTGTCAGTGGCTTATTACCTTAAATGGTTTCATAACAGTGCTGCCGGACTGAACACGAAGGATGGCACTTTTCGCCAGGCTGAAGCAATGGCGCCAAATGATGCAGAGCTTTTTCATTCCCTGGCTTCATCTGCATTTACTTCGGCGCTTATCGATGTTCTGGTTAATAAGGGTAAAGCCATTAATGGCATGAATGCCGAAGGTTATACGGCCTTGTTGCTGTCGATCTATGCGCAGGATCATGACGCAGCGAAAAGGCTGGTAAAGTCCGGTGCTGATATAAATCTTGCAAACCCGGAGAACAAGTTAACGCCGCTGGTAATGGCTGTTATCAAGCAGGACATTGAAATGGTCAGATTTCTGCTCGCTCATGATGCAAATGCTGAGGTGGCATTGCCCAATGGTGTTAGTCTGTATGCCTGGGCAAAAAGTAATGGTCTGTCAGAGATCAGTAATGCACTTGGCGGTAAGAAATCGATTTGAGATTTAACACAAACTGTCGGATAAGCAGTTCAGTTACTCCAGGTTTTCAAGCTGCCAGACATCATAAGCCGGTTCTTCGTACGGGTGGGCTTTTTTCATTGCCTGAACCGCCTGCTTTACATATTCCTGCGCACACACCAGTTCGATTTTAATTTCCTGAACCTGCTCAATGCTATGGAGTGAGCCAATGGCCGGTTTGCTGCCGTCCAATGGCCGGAACTGGCCGGTTCCCGCAGTCTGCCAGCAGCAGCAATCATAATTACCGATTTGTCCGGCACCAGCGTCAAATAAAGCCTGCTTAACGTTTTCCACAGATTTTTCAGGGACATATACACAAATTTTATACATGATGAATCCTGTTCGCACCACTTGAAATAGCTTAGACTATCACCATTGTAAACAAAGTTAATAATTCAGGAAATAAACACTATGAGTGGTGGTATTCAACTATCGTCTGAAATGATTTCAGATATCAAGACAGTAATAATGAAAAATGATCCGGCAGCGGATAATGATTTGTATTTTATGCAATATTTATCAGCGATTACCGGTTATGTGCTGGCGCATCAGGACCAGCCCGGACTGGATAAAAAGAGTATGCTGGGTGATCTGACGCATTTTATGGGCCAGGTACTGGAGCAGGTGGAAGCGGACATGAAACCTGCAGAAGATGCCTTTGGTATCTGGAAGCCGGGCGATAGTTGATTTAACGCTGTTATGGACATCGATTTTTGGCTGGAACGCTGGAACAACAATCAAACCGGCTTTCACCAGCAGAGTATCAACCCTTATCTTGTCTATTTTTATGGTGATAAAGGCCCGCCTGTGGAGCAGCGCGATAAGCTCAGGGTTTTTGTGCCGTTATGCGGCAAAAGTAAAGATATGCTGTGGCTGTCACAAAATGGCTACCGGGTGTTTGCTGTGGAATGCAGTGAACGTGCAGTGAAAGATTTTTTTGAAGAAAATGCACTGAATTACAAATTTGCGGTCAAAGACCAGCATGCCCTGTATCAATCCAGTGAGCTGGCTTCACAGATTGAAATATTTCAGGGTGATTTTTTTGAAATTCAGCCACATGATATGGACACTGTCAGCGATATTTTTGACCGTGCATCACTGGTGGCATTGCCGGAAGAAATGCGACAGTCATACGTCAATAAAATGGCAGAGTTGCAACGCAGTGGTACCCGTACTCTGCTGGTAACACTGACCTATGATCCGGCAGAAATGAAAGGCCCGCCTTTTTCTGTCACTGAAGAAGCGGTACATGAACTGTACCATGAAAATTTCTCGGTACAGAAACTGCTGTCTAAACAAGTGATCAATGAAGAAAGTGGACTGAAGAACCGCGGTCTGACTTCATTGGTTGAAACCGTCTATAAATTAGTCAGAAAATAAATACAACGAAAAAGAGACAACCAATAATGTCATCAGTCATGTCGTCAAATGAAAATACTGCAACGCAGGCGAGCAGTCATAATGTTAATTGCCATCCTTCATTCCGCTGGTTGCGCAGTGAACATATTGCATCTTTGAATGTAACGCTACAGGAGTTTCAGCATATTGAAACCGGTGCGCTGCATTATCACATGGCTGCAGAGAATACCGAAAATGTATTTTTAGTGGCTTTTCGTACGGTACCGATGGACTCCACCGGTGTCGCCCATATTCTTGAACATACCTCTTTATGCGGCAGTAAAAAATACCCGGTACGCGACCCGTTTTTTATGATGATACGCCGTTCGTTGAATACCTTTATGAATGCTTTTACCAGCAGTGACTGGACCGCCTACCCATTCGCCAGTCAGAATAAAAAAGACTTTAATAACCTGCTGGATGTCTATCTTGATGCGGTGTTCTTTACCCGTCTTGATGAGCTGGATTTTTTACAGGAAGGACACCGGGTGGAGTTCAAGGAAGCCGATAATGCCGACTCTGAACTTGAATATAAAGGGGTGGTGTTTAATGAAATGAAAGGTGCGATGAGTTCGCCGGTCAGTGTATTATGGCAGGAAGTCAGTAAATATCTTTATCCGACATCAACCTATCACTACAACAGTGGCGGTGAACCGCAGGATATTCCTGACCTGACTTATCAGCAGTTAAAAGATTTTTATAAAACCCATTACCATCCGAGTAATGCAGTCTTTATGACGTTTGGTGATATTCCGGTTGTTGAACACCAGCAGAAAATTGAGCAGCAGGCACTGGCATCTTTCGACAAAATGGATGTAAGCATTTCGGTGAAACCTGAAAAACGTTATCTTGCGCCCATTGTTATTGAAGAAGCCTATGCCTATGATCTGGTTGGCGATGAAACCATTGACGATAAAACACACCATGTCATGAGCTGGTTGTTAGGGCCATGCACCTCACTGGACGAAATGATGAAAGCCAACCTGCTGTCACAGGTTCTGTTTGATAACAGCTCTTCACCGATGCGGCAGGCACTGGAAACAACCGATTTGGGTGCAGCACCATCGCCCATGTGTGGACTGGAGGATTCTAATTTTGAAATGTGTTTTTTATGCGGACTGGAAGGCAGTCGGGTAGAAAATGCTAAAGCTTTTGAAGAGCTGGTGCTCGGTGTTTTAACGGATGTCGCAAGCCATGGTATACCGCATGAAAAACTGGAAGCGGTGTTACATCAGCTGGAATTAAGTCAGCGTGAAGTCGGTGGTG
>JAJRUQ010000150.1 GCA_024277705.1 Gammaproteobacteria bacterium | reverse complement strand
GACCAGCATAATTCATCAGGACAACATTCCCGAAATTATTCGCAAAGCGGTACGCGTGGCACGCTCTGAAAAACCCGGTGCCGTGCATATCGAACTGCCCGAGGATATTGCCAAAAAACCGACCGGCACCGACCCCATGAAACCTCAGCGATTCAGACGTGCGGTCACCGACGACAAAATTATTGATCAGGCCTACGATATTTTAAAACAGGCAAAACACCCGATCATTCTTGCCGGCAATGGCTGTATACGCCGTCGTGCCAGCAAACAGCTGCGCCTGTTTTGTGAACAGACCGGTATCGGTGTCATCAATACCTTTATGGCAAAAGGCTGTGTTGATATGGATGCAGACTACTGCCTGTACACCATCGGCCTGCAGGCGCGTGATGTCATTGCCTGTGCGCTGGATGCTGCCGATGTTGTTATCACCCTGGGTTATGACATGGTGGAATACCACCCCAGGCTGTGGAACAAAAACAAAGAGCGGCAGATTATTCATGCTGATTTTGTGCCCACAGAAATTGATGCCCATTACCATCCGCAAACCGAACTGGTAGGTGACCTGGCTCATACTCTGTGGATGTTAAATGCACGGGTTGCTGCCGATGACGGTTTACGTTTTGACATGTCCCATCAGGCAACCACCCGCAGCACCATGACCGCTGAAATTGCCATGCACCATGATGATGACACCCATGGCAGTATCCGCCCGCAAAAAGTTCTGTGGGACTGTCGCCAGGTGATGGGGCCGCATGACATATTATTATCCGATGTTGGTGCCCACAAAATGTGGATTGCCCGCCACTACCAATGCCACGAACCCAACACCTGTTTAATTCCCAATGGTTTCTGCTCCATGGGTTTTGCCCTGCCCGGCGCCATTGCCGCCGCACTGGTTCACCCCGAAAAGCGCATCATGTCGATTTCCGGTGATGCCGGTTATTTAATGAACGTACAGGAAATGGAAACCGCAAAACGCCTGAACGTCAACATTGTCACCATGATCTGGGAAGACCATGAATACGGCCTGATCGCCTGGAAACAGCAGAATGAATTCGGCAAACATACCGACCTGTCTTTTGCTAATCCCGACTGGTTAAAACTGGCGGACGCCTTCGACTGGCACGGTCACAAAGTAGAAAACAGTAAAGATCTGATCGATACCCTGGAAAAAGCCTTTAATGAAAACGGCCCAAGCCTGGTGGTAATACCAATCGACTATCGTGAAAATTTATTACTAACAGAAAGACTCGGCAATATTTGTTGCCCGATATAACTGTTTCACCACAGAGACACGGAGGACACAGAGAGAAACAAATGCTATCCGCGAAAAACGCAAAACACGCGAAGAAAAACTTTATGTTTTAAACCTTTTCGTTTTTTGCGTTTTTTGCGGACTAATTCAGCTTTTCTCTGCGTCTCTGTGGTGAATAAAAAAGAGGTGAAATCATGTCAGACCATTTCAAGCTTCAGGTGCCCGGTGCCACGGCCGCCGGCACCATCAATGTTACCGCTCCTTATGACGGCGAGCTTATCGCCACCATCGAAACCGGTGATGCGACTGCTGTTGAAACAGCCCTGAGCACAGCACATCATTTATTTACCGATAAAAAAAACTGGCTGAGTGCACAGCAACGTATTGATGTTCTGGAAAAAGCCGCTGCTATCATGCAATCACGGTTTGAGGAACTTGCTATTGAAGCCGCGCGTGAAGGAGGCAAACCGCTGCCGGATTCAAAAGTAGAAGTCACCCGTGCCATTGATGGCATGAAAAACTGTGTTGAAGTACTGCGCAGTGAACACGGTGAAGAAGTTCCCATGAGCAGAAATGCCGCTTCCATGAACCGTCTCGCCTTCACCACCCGGGAACCCATCGGTGTGGTGGTGGCCATCAGCGCCTTCAATCATCCGTTAAACCTGGCAGTACATCAGGTCGGCCCGGCGATTGCCTCCGGCTGCCCGGTCATTATCAAACCGGCCGAAGATACCCCGCTGTCCTGCTTCCGCCTGATTAACATATTATATGAAGCCGGTCTGCCGGAAGAATGGTGTCAGGGCATCGTCACCAGCGACCATGAAACCGCCACACAACTGGTCAGCGACCGGCGTGTCGGTTTTTTCAGTTTTATCGGCAGTGCCCGGGTGGGCTGGATGTTGCGTGCAAAACTGGCACCGGGAACACGCTGCGCGCTGGAGCATGGCGGCGTTGCACCGGTTATCGTCGCTGCAGATACAGACATGGACGATACCGTACCATTACTGGCCAAAGCCGGTTTTTATCATGCTGGACAGGTGTGTGTTTCGGTACAACGCATCTTTGCACATGAATCCATTGCACAAACTCTGGCAAAGCGCATCGCAGACACTGGCAATAAAATGAAAACCGGTGACCCGACCAGGGCTGATACCGAGATCGGTCCGCTGATCCGGCATACTGAAACAGAACGTATTGATGAATGGGTACGCGATGCTATCGACAAAGGCGCAAAATGCCTGAGCGGTGGCAAAAAAATATCCGAGAGCTGTTATCAGGCCACCGTGCTGTACGATCCCCCCGATGATGCAATTATTTCAAACAATGAAATTTTCGGACCGGTGGTCTGTATTTATCCGTATACCGATATTGATGATGCCATCAGCAGAGCCAACCGTCTGGACGTGGCGTTTCAGGCCTCGGTGTTTTCAACAAATATTGATACCTGCATGTATGCCTTCAAGCGGCTCGACGCCTCAGCCGTCATGGTCAACGACCACACCGCCTTTCGTGTGGACTGGATGCCCTTTGCCGGGTTAAAACATTCCGGCCACGGTGTTGGTGGCATTCCGCATACCTTCAAAGACATGCAGATTGAAAAAATGATGGTAATACGCTCACCCTCTTTATAAAATCGGGGTCGGAGTCATTTATATAAACAGTTTTATTTATTCACTGCTTCAGTTTAAAAAATGACTGCGCCCCCTAAAACTACACGCACTGTTCGCCACCCTCTAACACAGGAAAAATAAATGGAATACAGAAAACTAGGCCGGAGCGGACTCGATATCAGTGTTATCGGCCTTGGCACCATGACCTGGGGCTTTCAGAACACACAAGCACAGGCGTTCGAACAAATGGATTATGCGCTTGAACAGGGCATTAATTTTTTTGATACCGCCGAAATGTATGCCATTCCACCGAGTGAAAAAACCTTTGGTAGCACCGAAACCATTATCGGTAACTGGTTCGCCTCAAGATCAAAGCGTGACAAGGTCATCCTTGCCTCAAAAATAACCGGACCGGGCCTGGCATGGATAAGAGACGGCAAAAGCTATATCGATAAAAAAAACATTCTGCAGGCGGTAGAAGGCAGTCTGAAAAGATTACAAACCGATTACATCGATCTTTATCAATTACACTGGCCGAACCGCGGATCCTACCATTTCGGCCAGCTATGGCATTACGCCCCCAAATTTAATGCTCAGGCAGAACAGGAAAATTTTCTCGAAGTATTGCACACCATGCAGGACCTAATAAAACAGGGGAAAATACGTCACCTCGGCATTTCCAACGAAACCGCCTGGGGTATGATGAAATGGCTGCAACTGGCCGAAACAAATAATCTGCCGCGCATCGCATCCATCCAGAATGAATATTCCCTGCTATGCCGCCACTTTGAACCGGACCTAAGTGAGATAGCCATTCATGAAGATTGTGGCCTGCTCGCCTGGTCGCCCTTATGCAGAGGTATGTTAAGCGGAAAATACCTCAACAATGCCCACCCTGAAGGCGCGCGCATCACTATAGAAACCCGTCCGGAGCACAGGGTATTACCGCAGACCGATGCTGCCATTACAAAATATGTCGAGCTGGCAAAAAAACATAACCTTGACCCCTGCCAGATGGCGCTGGCCTTTGTTAATCAGCAGCCGTTTGTTACCTCCACGCTTATCGGTGCAACCACTATGGCACAGTTAACAAGCAATATTGATTCTATTGCACTTAAGCTGCCAGCCGAGGTTTATACCGAAATAGATAAAATCAGGCGTGAGTTTCCGATGCTTTACTGATGCATAATTGCTAAAATTCACTTCTTATCATTCTAATTACACAAAGCGGAAAACTCTAACGTGATTATCAAAGCAAAAACCCGTGGTTTTATTTGTACCACAGCGCATCCCACCGGCTGCGAAGCCAATGTCAAACAACAGATCGCGCGTGTCAAAGCCGACGGCGCTGTAAAAAACGGCCCGAAAAAAGTATTGATAATCGGCGCTTCCACCGGTTACGGCCTGGCATCACGCATCACCGCTGCTTTTGGTTCCGGCGCAGCGACCCTGGGTATATTTCTGGAAAAACCGGCCACTGAAAAAAAAACCGGCTCGGCCGGCTGGTATAACTCCGGCGCGTTTGAAAAACTGGCACACGCCGAAGGCCTGTATGCAAAAAGCATCAACGGCGATGCTTTCTCCAACGAGATGCGCGACAAGGCCATCGAAATCATCAAGCAGGATATGGGACAGGTTGATCTGGTGGTTTACTCACTGGCCTCACCGGTACGCAAACTGCCGGATAGCGGCGAAGTGGTTCGCTCGGTATTAAAACCCATCGGCGAAACCTACAAAGCCACAGCGGTCGACACCAGCAAAGACATACTTATCGATGCCGAAATCGAACCGGCAACAGACGAAGAGATTCAAAACACCGTTACCGTCATGGGTGGCGAAGACTGGGAATTATGGATCGCCGCATTAAAAAATGCCGGCGTACTGGCAGACGGCATCAAAACCGTTTCCTACAGCTATATCGGCACCGACATTACCTGGCCGATCTACTGGCATGGCGCGCTGGGTAAAGCCAAGGAGGATATGGATCGTGCCGCCGGCGCACTGCGTGACTCATTAGCTGACATCAACGGCAGCGCTAACGTCGCCGTGCTGAAAAGCGTAGTCACCCAGGCCTCCGCCGCTATCCCGGTAATGCCACTATACATTGCCATCGGTTTCAAAGTAATGAAAGAGCTGGGCATCCACGAAGGCTGTATTGAGCAAATCAACCGCATGTTCCGTACACAGTTATACAAAGACGGTGGCGCCGAGCTGGATGACAACGTCCGCATCCGCATGGACGATTGGGAACTGCGCGACGAAGTACAAAACAGCGTCAAGGAAATCTGGCCACAAGTCACCAATGAAAACATTTTTGAGATCAGCGATTATCGCGGTTACAAAGATGAGTTTTTAAAACTGTTCGGCTTTGGTATTGACTGGGTTGATTATGCAGCAGAGGTTGACACAATAATCGAATTTGAACCTGAAACAATATAAATAACAACAAAATTAAACAGACCATGCACATCGGCCATTAGCGGGCTTTCAGGTAAAAACATTTTGTTGCCGCGAAGGACGCAAAGAAAAGCAAAAGCTGAATCAAACTATTTATTGTTTGCGCACGTAGCGCACAAACAAAATGTTTTTCTTTGCGCCTTTTACGCCCTTCGCGGCAAAACGTTTTTAAACTTGTAACTTAAAACTTACAACTTCTCTTAAAGCTCAATATCGGTCGTTAAATCTTTTAATACGCGGAAATACAAACCCGACCTGTCTGCCTGGTTCAAGACCAGCATAACCCTTTATCCGTGACCATCAGCCCGGAACACACTGACAACTGCCCTTCTCATGGCCACAGGGCAAGATCATATAATTTGACTGTTCACCGATGGTTTGCTTCAGGGTCGGCCAGTACTCGATTTTATCCGTACCGAAAGTGAGACTCAGCATCACTCGCAGATTATCGGTTTCAGAATAAGGCTGTGTTGCATGTTCAAAGCCATCGCCAAAAATAACTGCTTCGTTCATTTTATATTCGTGGATTTTTATCGTTGATGATTCGTCTTTGTACATCAGGTTGCCATGTGATGCATCGAGTTCGAACAATGGTGTGATCAAAGTATAGGCATTTGCGCCGTCCTGAAAATCGTTATGCCAGGTTTCCCTGTCCATTTTTTTTCCTACCACAAAAAAACCGCAATAAATTTCTATCTTGTTATCAAAATCGACCAGCTCTTTAATGTCATCCATGATATCCAGCTCATCCATAAACGATTTAAAAAAAGCGTAAGTATGGGCGTTGTTATTTGATATCCAGAGCAGCGGTGCAGTACCATAAGATGTGATATGAAACTGTAAATCTTCAGCTTTCATCTGAATATTGATCTGCTCCATGCCAGTGAACAGATAGGCATAACCTTCCCTGTTTAAACGCTCTCGTAAATGGTTGTCAAACATTGCTCTTAATGTCGTTAACAGGGATGGATCAAATCCTAGCTTATAAGCATTCAAACCGGGGGCGATCTGCTGGAGATATTTCATGATTACTAATTATTGGGTTGTGATGATTAATACAGTGAATGAACTAAATGTTAAGGCATCTTAAATTTTACAGCAACACACATATCATCGACTATTTATTTCCATGTATATATAAACGTTTAATCATACATCGTCCACCTCTCAACAACGATGGACTGAAAGCCCAGCGCTTTAAAAATTACTTCAGTATGACATTGCACGAAGCATTCTGAAAACGGGAAGCGCCTGGAATAACTTCCTGAGCGGACGGTAAACCTGATCTTTGATCGTGTATCCATGCCACCATATCCCGGATCACAAGTTCACCCTGTAAATCACGTAACAGCATGTGATAACCATCGTCATATAACACCAGTCGCCAGGGTGATAACACCCTGTCCGGCAGAGCAGCAAGCATCTTACAGAAAGAGGCTGGTGGAATAATCTCATCATGTTTGCCGTACAGGATTAATGCCGGCATTTTCAGTGCAGCGCTATTTTGCATGGCAACGTCCATTAGATCGGTGAGCCCATAGATCGCGTCGATGCGCGTTTCCTTGATAATTAACGGGTCACCAGCTAATGCACGTAACATTTCGACATTGTCCGAAGGATGAATGTCCATACCTTCACCCGTCACCGTAAGGCCGGGCATGGTATGCGCAAGAAACCTTAGCGGCACGGTTTGCCACCAGGGCATGGATTGCCAGCCCCAGACAGCAGGTGCCGACAGGATCACACCGCGTACACCGGTTTGCGCTAACGGCTGCACAGCACTGAGTATAACCGCACCACCCATGCTCTCACCCAACAGGAAAAATGGCAAATCGGGATGCTTCTTGCACAGCCGTTTGACCATAGTGATAAGGTCTCATTGCATGCTGGCATGACCGGCCCAGACACCATGCGGCTCTGTAAAACCAAAACCGCGTTGGTCAATCGCATAAGTAGTAATCCATTGTTCAGAAAAGATATGAGCAGTGGTAGCGAAAGCATTACTGTAATCATTAAAACCGTGCAGCGCCAGTACTATTGCGACAGGTTCGTCTTTAGCAGGCCATGCTTTCATAAACAATTCATAACCGTCTGACATCACAACTGGCTCCGGCATCAGCCGGTCAATAGAAGAGACAGCATCAGCTTGTGTCTGTATTTTCGGAGGACTGCATGCCGCTAGAAGTAGAAGCAAGACCAATGTTGCAGACAGGATGGTTGAAAATGTAAACGCTTTAAACATGACAGATAAAGGCTATCATAAACCTGCAACCATCCCTCATAAATTACATTACATGTATAAAACCGTCATATTCTTTTACACATGACATCAGACCCAAGAGTACAAGCAATATTTAATTCTTATTTTTCATTCGCTTATGTTATTGGCACTAAAAATGCATAATAACCCCCTTAATTTCAGATGAAATTAAGCTTTTAATTATATTAAGGAATATTAAAATGAATAAACTTTTTTCTAAATCAACACTGCTTGTTACCGGGCTATTATTAGCCACATCCACAAATGCTGCCATTGTTAACGAATACTGGATAGATCAGGAATTAGGCTATGGCGCCTATGACCTGATTAATGACACCGGCGTTGATATCTACGGATTTGCTGTCGGCAATGATACTGCCGTCGAGGCTTTTGACAGCAGCGGCCTTGGCTGGGATGCTTTGATTTTTGATGAAGCAACATGGAATCAACCATATAACAGTGAAATCTATGGTATTGACACTGCTTCTATCGGTTCATTTAACCGCCTGTTCGCAGGATACACTCAGGCAGTAATCTACTCGTATAACTCTTATTATGAACCCGTTGCACTGACTGCTGGCGCAACAGCAACCGGTTTTGAGTTTTACACGATGTTTTTAAGTTCACCATTTGTTACTTTTGACATTAACTACAACATGATTGATCAGGGCATGGCAACACATGTTTCTGCCGTTCCTGTACCGGCATCTGCCTGGTTGTTTATCTCCGGCATTATAGGTCTGGCAGGCATTTCAAGACGTCAAGCTTAAGACTCTGCTTAATGCTTTTCCGAGCCCGGTCGATAGATAACCGGGCCTTTTTTATTTCCGGGGATTAAAATACGCACCCGCCTGCTCTTAACAGCAGGTCTGTTAATTTTTAGCCGCTAAAAAAATACTTATTAACAAACCACTGTTTTCTTGCTGGCGCTCTTTATCAGCAACAACATACGCTTGTTTTATTAACAGCGACCGAAAATATGAAAACGGATATACTGTTACTGTAATATTTATTTTTTACAAACGGGTGAAGATAATGAACAAATCAACCAGATTTATTGCTGACACACCGGAACCTCCATATTACGCTGTAATATTTACCTCACTTTTATTTAATGAAGTAGAAGGCTATGAAGAGATGGCTCAGGAAATGACGGAGCTAGCCAGTCAGCAACCCGGGTTTCTTGGTATCGAAACATCCAGGGAGAGCACATTATTTGGAATTACAGTCTCATACTGGAAGGATGAAGCATCCATTCTGGCATGGAAGAATAATGCTGATCATCAATGGGCTCAAAAACTTGGCATCGAAAAATGGTACCAGAGTTATACCTTGCGAATTGCCAAAGTGGAACGTGCTCATGGTGCTGACAAAAAACAGCATTAGTCCTGTTAAAGTGACTATCAAGTCGGCTGAAAAACGGATAGCCAGACAGTAATAACGCTGTGGGTAACCTTATAAACAGGTAAAGACAGGGACTGGTACTTGATAGAAACGAAACACACTAGATTTTAATCGCTACTCAGTGATTGATCATTTGCTTCTGCACGATGAAAAAATATCCAGTTCATCATCATATAATTCGGCAGAAACATCCATAAAACCCAGTATCGAATGAAGAAAGTTATCGTGTGACAGAGCCTGCTCGACCTTATCTGCAATACAGCTTTTATCAATCAATTTTGCCGCCGTAATATTATCTGAAAGCCACAAAATCATCGGCACTTTCGTCTGGTACTCAGGCGCCATAAAATACGGCAGGCCATGCAGGTAAACGCCATTTTCTCCCAGCGATTCACCATGGTCGGAAACATAGATCATGGCCGGGCTGTAGCTGTCCGGTAGTTGTCTTAGATAATCAATCACTTTTGAAATCACGTGATCGGTATACAAAATGGTATTATCATAGGTATTGATAACCTCGGCATCAGTACAGTTTTGAACATCTGCAGTACGACACTCCGGCAGGAATTTTTTATAATTTTCCGGGTAATCGCGGTAATATGCCGGACCGTGACTGCCCTGAGTATGTAAAACAATGACCGCATCATTATCAAGTTTTTCAATATAATCATCCAGACCGTTTAACAACACCTCATCAAAGCAGTGTTGATCATCACAAAATTCATCACTGTAAAGATCATCAAAACCCTGCACCTCAATCCGGTTGCATATACCTTTACAGTCCGGATTATTCTCCCGCCAGAGGACATGCAAGCCGGCAATATTTAATGCATCTAAAAGATTTTCTCTGCTTTTCGCTGTGTTGTGACTGAAATTATCTTTGCTCAGATCGGAAAACATACAGGGCAGAGAAATCGCTGTAGCGGTGCCACAGGCGGAAACATTCCTGAAACTTATCACATCATGCAATTCCAGCTCAGGTGTTGTATCGCGGGGGTAATGATTAATATGAAAGTTTTGCGGCCTGGCCGTTTCGCCAACAACCAGAATAAGAATATTTTTTTTATTGTAGGATTTAATACTGTGTGCATCTTTGAAAATGTGATCGAAGTGAGCATTGCGTTTTCTTATTTGTTCGGCACTAAAACGATATACCGCACGCAGTGGATAAACCGGATTGATAAAGAAACTGATTTCCCGGTTCTCACGAAAGATAAAAGTAAAATCCTTGTAGGTTACATAAACAGATAATGATGCTACCGAGATGACAATAAAAACAGCAATGGCTCGTTCCGATAATGCTTTTACCGGGGTCTGTTGGCGAATATCAATCCGTAACAACAGTAATACAGGAATAACACCAAAGATAAACACATGAAACAATATGCTGGGTTCGATGAGTCCCGCCGATTCCCGAAAGGTTGTTTCAACAATGTTAAGCACCATAACATCATCGAATACCGTACCATATCCATCCATATAATACGCAGTTATCGAGGCAACAACCAGCACCAGAGCAATCAGTGGTTTCAGTAATACACCGGCAGCAAAGACAGTAAAAAAAGTAAAAATAACGGAAAATATAACGCTGAAGCAGGCAAATAAAAACACATACATACCAAAACTGCTGAGATCAATCACCGAAAACAATGACGACCAGAAAGCATTATTGTCGAAAATAATCATATAAACAGCGCTTAAAACAATAACCGTCATCGCATTCAGCTGATATTTACCTGATAAAAATTTTCTAATAACGGACAATATTACTACCTCAATTGTTTTATCTATGTTGATATGTAATTGATAGTACAGATACAAGCTTAACGCTTACTTAAAGCAAGCATCAAACCTCTACTAATAATTCATTATTTTAGCGACCTCGGCAAAGAAAAAACCGGATAGCAGCGGACTTGCAGGTAAAAGAATTTTTTTGCCGCGAAGCACGCAAACAACGCGAAGAAAAACAAAAACCGAATCAAACTGCTCACACGCGTAGCGCACTAACAATAAATAGTTTTATTTTGCGTCTTTCGCGTGCTTCGCGGCAAAAGCTTTTAATCGTTTAAATTCAGCCGGGGCTGGCAATCACGAACCAGGTTATCTCTGTTTTTTTCGTGCTTTCTTTTTAAGACTTAACCTGTCCCTGGAATCGTCTTTAGCATGCCCTCTGCCTTTGTTTTTATCCTGGGGTCCTTTGGCGAATGAAGCACCTTTCGTGGCAGCAGATTTATCGGCCAGCGATATTTTCAACTGCTGACCGGATACCCAGACTTTTTTTAATGTGTATAACAGTTCTTTGGGCATGCCTTCGGGTAAATCCACCAGGCTGTAATCATCAAAAATATTAATCCGGCCGATATATTTACTTTCGATGTCAGCTTCATTGGCAATCGCACCGACGATATTACCGGGTTTTACATTATGCTGATAACCGACTTCCAGTCGATAGCGTTCCATGCCTTCTTCCGGTGGCGCATCTCTGCCGGCTACTCGTTTCCGGCTGTCACCGCCTTCCCTTTCCCGACGCGGTTTTCTTTCACCGCGATCACGGCCACCACGATCATCTCTGTCCCAGTTATCTTTTTCAGCTTTATGACGCTGCGGTTTGTTCTGTAATAATAACGGGGTATCTCCCTGCACCAGCTTCGCCAGTGCCGCCGCTATCTCTATTGCCGGCACGTTATGTTCCTGCTCATATTGTTCGATTAACTGCGAGAAAAAACTCAGGTCATCATTGGCCAGTGTATCACTGATGTTCTGCTTGAATTTATCAATACGTTTGTCATTAATCACCTCGGTGGAAGGCAGCTCCATGCGTTCAATTTTTTTATTGGTGGCCCGCTCAATGGCAAACAGCATGCGTTTTTCACGCGGAGCAACAAATAAAATAGCATCACCTTCACGTCCTGCACGACCGGTGCGGCCAATACGATGCACATAGGATTCGGTATCGTGCGGTACATCATAGTTAACCACATGGCTGATACGTTCTACATCAAGACCACGTGCCGCCACATCGGTGGCTACCAGAATATCCAGTTTGCCGCTTTTAATATTTTTAATGGTGCGCTCACGCTGATTTTGTGCAATGTCACCGTTTAATGGCGCAGAAGCATATCCACGTGCCGCCAGTTTATCGGACAGTTCAACCGTCGAATTCTTGGTGCGCACAAAAATAATCATGCCATCAAACTCTTCAGCTTCCAGAATACGGGTCAAAGCATCCAGCTTGTGTACACCACTCACCGGCCAGAACCGCTGGCGAATGGTTTCTGCCGTGGTGGTTTTAACCTTAATCGTCACGTGTTCAGGATTATCCAGATATTTGCTGGCAATACGGCGAATCTGTTGCGGCATGGTGGCGGAAAACAGGGCAATTTGCCTGTCATCCGGTGTTTGCTCCAGTATCCATTCAACATCATCAATGAAACCCATACGTAACATCTCATCGGCTTCATCCAGTACCAGCGCGCTTAAACCACCCAGCTTCAGGGTACCCTTGCGGATATGATCCATGACCCGCCCCGGTGTTCCCACCACCACATGGACACCACGTTTCAATGCACGAATCTGCCCGCTGTAATCCGCACCACCATAAACCGGCAATACATGAAAATTTCTCATATGAGTGGCGTACTTCTGAAATGCTTCAGCCACCTGAATCGCCAGCTCACGTGTCGGCGCCAACACCAGTAACTGTGGATCTTTCTGCTTCAAATCCATGTTCGAAATCAGAGGCAAGGCAAAAGCGGCTGTTTTACCGGTACCGGTTTGTGCTTGGCCGATAATATCCCGGCCATCAAGCAATAAAGGAATGGTTTGTGCCTGAATGGGTGACGGCTTTTCGTAACCGATTTCGTCTAATATTTTAAGAAGTGATTTATTTAACGCTAAATCATTAAACGCAACCGACACGTCAGTGTTTGTATCTGAACTCATGTTAATACCTGAATAAATGGAAAGGGTCTGTCGTCAAGGTCATCTCAGCCATGATGGCTGTGCACGGAATCCACTGATTCACTATGCTGATAAACAAAAGCCCTACCACTCTATTCAGAGCAACCTAACAGGTTTCTGACACAATGTGGTTCTGAGCTAAAATTAGACGAACTGCACAGTTTAAACCTTTATTAGAGAAATTGCATATATATTTTTCTTTAAAAACACATGCTTACAGAAAAGCACCGGGAGGAATGATGCATCAGGTTCCGGGGACGTGTTCAGGGTTCGGTGGAATCTTTAGCCACTACGGATAAACAACATAGCGTTCATTATAAAAATTTCAAAACATCCTGTTTTTACAACCCTTAAAAACAAAGAACCCCGCTCATTTGAGCAGGGTTCTTTTTACAGCCCTAGAGAATGCGTATTCACGCAGTCTCTAGCAAGCCGTCTTTTTACAATGGATTAAAATTTATGCTTTTTTACGCTTAGCAAAACCGATCAATCCAATCAAACCTGAACCAAATAACCATACCGCAGCAGGCACAGGTACGGCAGAGAAAGATAAATCTTCCAGTACACCATACTGTGTTGAACCGGTGATGGTTACATAATCAGCATTCAGTGATGATAAAGCAAAGCTAGCGTATGCACTGCCAACATATGAAACACTGGTTGCAGAAACAAGTGAACCATTTAAATAGGTTGCAATATTCCATGTTCCCGCATCCACGCTACCTAAATAACCGGAAATATTAGTAATAGCATTGGTAAAGCTCATGCCGATAGTATTAGTACTACCGGAAATACCGATATTAAATCCGGCAAAATTGGTACCACTGAGCGCAGGCACACCAAAGTTGCCGCTTTCGTTTAATATTTCCCAGCCGCCATCAAAGATGATGCCATCAGCGGCATACTGTGTATCCAGAGGGGGTTCAGAATAAAAGCAACAGGATTTTGGTCCCTGCTCATCAAAAGTTATAAGTAGTGCACTTGCATTCATTGATAACATCAGCAGAATCATTGCTGATACGATTTTAAACATTTTCATTATCTATTTCCTTTTTTAGTTAGTTTCATTTAAATATTCATCAATAGTAATGCAAAACATATGCCACAATATTTATCTCCTTGTTTTTACTGCCTTAATTGAAACCCATTTTATTCTGACTGAATGCTAGTGTAAAAAAAAATAACATCATAAAATGCTCGCCATCACCTTAAAAACCTTAATTATCAGCTAACGCCATGTTTTACCTGACCTTAAAAACACTTCGACCCCACCTTGAAAGTGTAAAAAAATCGACCAGTATAAAATCAGCCGTAACAGAAGGAGAAAACATTGCTCTCACTTCCGGATTAAACAATAATAACGAAATGTCCATAGAAAAAATTAATGCACCAGAAAACAGACTATCGACCGCCAAAATCATTTACCTGCTGTTAATCATCAGCACACTGTTTGGTTTCACCGGCATCATTGCCCTTATTATGGCCTATGTTATTAAAGATGATTCGACGCACTGGCTACAGACACACTACCGGTTTCAGATACGTACCTACTGGATCGGTCTTTTGTATGTCGCTATTGGCGTGGTGTTTTTAAACACGCTGTTTGCTTATGTTATGTTTATATTTACTTTTGTCTGGATTATCGTGCGTTGCAGCAAAGGTTTAAAACAACTGGAAGCCAAACAGCCGGTAAAAAATATGGAAAGCTGGTTTTTTACCTGATAGACATTTTCTGCCAGCAGATCGCCGGCATTGACAGGAACGGTTCCACTTTAAGCGCCAATTCATGAAAAACAATATTCAACTAACTCACAACGATTACAAACCAGCGGCTAGCAACTTCCCGTTAAGCATTCTCGCCAATGATATCAAGCACCCGCTTAATATCGGCAGCCTGTTTCGTCTGAGTGACGCACTGGGCATAAAAAAACTTTATTTGTGTGGTGATACCCCGATTCCACCGAATTCAAAAATCAATAAAACATCACGCTCAACCGAAAAATATGTGGATTATGACTATCACGAAAACGCCAGCCGGTTAATTATTGCATTAAAACAGAAAGGGATACTTATTGTATCTCTGGAGATAAGCCAAAACAGTATTGCCATCCAGTCAGATCAACTAAGAGAAAAGATTCATACCCGGAAAAATATCTGCCTTATTCTGGGCTCGGAAAAAAAGGGTATTTCAGAATTATTATTAAACCTGTCTGACCTTACGGTACACATTCCGATGTTCGGTAAAAACTCATCAATGAACGTGATCACTGCCGCCAGTATTGCCTGTTATGAAATCATCAATATGATACAAAACAGAGCGTAAAAACAAGGCCGCTAACAGCGGAGCGACGCTATCTGAAGTTAAATCGAAAACCGACTGACAGTAAACTCACTTCCGGGTTATCGGTGTTAAATGCCTCCCATTCTGCAGTGGCCAAAAATTCTTTGGTGAAGGCATAAGAAGCCGCAAGCGCATAGGCAGCATCGGTACCGCTGTTTGAACCGGCATTATTATTAAAACTAAGGTCAACATCCCAGCTTAATACACCCAGCTTTAGCATTAAATTAAATTGCTTATTAACCGGGTACATAGCAACCGCATAAGCCCCGAAGCCTTTCATACTGGCAGCAGCACTGTCAAAAACTCCAGAACCGGGGCTGGTTTCAAGCCCGCCAACACTGGCTTCTGCAAAATTGTAATAAGTAAGTTCGGTGGCAATATATTTATTAAAAGCATAACCGCCATAAAATTTGGTTCCTGTTACTTTATCCTCAAAACCAGTGCCAGCCACTTCCACTTTATAGCTTGATGAACCAACAGCCAGACCTAGATAAGGCTCAGCCATTGTCGCTGAACTCAGCGTTAATAAAAACATTGGTAATAAAACCTTAAAACATTGCATAGTGATATCCTGTGACTTGCAGAGCTTGTTCATAAATAACGTGAAATCTTAGCATTTTTCAGTTAATCCGGGGCGGGGGCCGCTCTTCACAGCTTTTAATATTGAGAATTTTTTATTACTGGCCACCACCTCACATCGCCCAAACAGGTGTTTCAGTTTTGCAAAATAACTTAAATGCCGGTTACCGATAACCCAGAGTTCACCTTCAAGTTCAAGCACTTCTTTTGATTCGGTAAACATCTGCCAGGCAATCTCATCGGTGATGGTATTATTCTGATGGAACGGCGGATTACATAATATTAACGAAACACTATCCCGCTCTACTCCGGCAAGACAGTCGGTCTGCAAAAACTCCGCTTCGCGTGACTCCTGAAAAATTTCGACAAAGTTGCTGATGGCAGAATCCACCGCCATAAACGATTCATCCGTAAAAATTAAACGTGCCTGCGGATTTTTTATAGCCGCAATCAAACCGACAGCACCATTGCCACAACCAAGATCAACAATGCTTTTATATTTCTCATCCGCTGGAATATTTTCAAGTAAAAATCGGCTGCCGATATCCAGCTTCGCCTGTGAAAAAACAGCCGCATGGTTTGAAATCTGAATTGTCTCTCCATCCAGCTGCATTGGTAGCGCATAGGATTCCGGGTAAGGATTTTCGGCAACATCTAATGCTGCATCAAACTGGGAAAAGATCAGGCGCGCTTTTTTTCTTGCCAGTGAAGAATGGGTTGCGCCGATTATTTTTTCAAACAAGGCAAGCGTTGAATTATGAATGTTTTTTGTCATGCCCGCAGCAATCACACTACTGCCCTCGCCAAGAACGGCACGAATACGGTACAGCTGATCTTCCAGCATTGCCAGGCTTTTAGGTATTTTGAGCAGCACCAGATCAAAACTTTTATCGTTCGCCTGCGACAGATCATCCAGGCTGTTGACAAAACTAATCTGCTCTAAAGCAATATGGTTGTTTTCACTGTTTTGAACAATTGCCTGCCTCGATAGATAAGAATCCGTCATCACCAGCGGTTTATATTGCTGTAATGGCAGAGATAAGCCGCCAAAAATATCATTCACGATTAATAAAGACATATTTTCAGCCAGTAACTTTTGATCCATAACATGTTGTAAAAGATACTCATCAGCCGCATCCCAGGCGCGAAGTTTTTGATCTTTACGGTACGGGTAACGCTGCAACTGCACATCACCGTTCACCGAATGAAAAATAATTTCCGCCTGTTGGTTGTGTGACTTATCAGATTTTTTCTCTAGCGATTCCATAACCATGCAGCCCCTCTGACACCAGATGAATCACCAAATAATGGTGCTTTTAATTGCGTTTTTACCACATCAGAAAAAACATACTCAGCCCAAAGCTCCGGTACATTTTTATACAGGCGATTAATATTGCCCATGCCACCACCGAGTACAATCATATCAGGATCCAGTATATTAATAACATGCGCCAGACTTCGTGCCATCCGGTGCTCATAACGATGCATGGTTTCGCTTGCTTCTTCATCGCCAAAACGCGCTTTCGCATCCAGCGTTTCCGCATCCAGAAATATATTATTGTGCAATTCATGGTCGCGCACCAGACCCGGACCGGACAGCCATGTTTCGATACAGCCGTATTTTCCGTAATAACATTCCGGTCCCGGTAATTCAACATCCAGTGGCCACGGTAACGGGTTATGTCCCCATTCACCGGCAATGGCGTTCGCCCCGAGCAACACTTTTTTATCAATAATGATACCGGCTCCGGTACCGGTTCCAATAATGACGCCAAAAACAATACTGGCATCTTTACCGGCACCATCAATAGCCTCGGAAAGAGCAAAACAGTTGGCATCATTAGCCATGCGAATCTCCCGGTTTAATAAAACCTGCAAATCATCGAGCACCGGTTTACCATTCATGCAGACCGAGTTTGAATTTCGCATTAACGCCGTAGCCGGAGATAAAGCACCCGGGGTACAAATGCCGATGCTGCCTTTTACCCTGACAACAGATTCAATATGAGCGATTAAATCGGCTATGCTTTGCAATATCGCCTGATAGTCGCCCTGCGGGGTGGCGATACGGTGACGAAATAATTCATCACCGGTATCAGACAAAGCAATGCCTTCGATTTTAGTACCACCAAGGTCGATACCGATACGCATGTCAATATACGCGCCCTATAAAAATATAAATAATGAAAAATATAATCGTCGTTATGTTGTTGCCACTTATTTTACACTGAGTTAATGATGTTTCACTATTCATTCTTCATTCTGGCCGATTGCCAGTAAACCTCATCTATCCCCTGCTGCCGGCTAATCGCCCGCGCCAGCACAAACAGATAATCCGAAAGGCGGTTCACATAAGACAATAAACAGATATTCAACGTCTTCTGCCTGTTCAGGCTAACCAGCGAACGTTCAGCACGCCGGCAAACCGCTCTTGCCACATGACAATGCGAAGCGCCAGGACCACCACCAGGTAAAATAAATTCCTGCAGCGGCGTTAAATTCTGGTTTAAACCATCCACTGACCGCTCCAGTTGCTCGACATGCTTCTGTTTAATCAAGACATGCCCCATCGACAGTTCGGCACCAACATTAAACAGTTCATTTTGTATGTCTTTAATAGCATCACGATACTCAGCACAGACATGACAGGCGACCACCGCCAGTTGGCAGTTAAGCTCATCAATGTCACCAATCACCTGCACCTGCAGGTCATCCTTGGCCACACGAGCACCACCGGCCGTGCCGGTAGTGCCGTCATCACCGGTTCGTGTATAAATTTTTGTCAGTCTGTTGCCCATATAAAACACCTGTAAACCGGATAAAAACCTCCCTGTTTTTATCACGATAAAGTTTATTAATCTGCAAACACAATCTTATCAGGATTGAGACTGGTCAATAGGGCATCAACTTCACTATCATCTGCCGGGTCAATGATACGTACCGTAGCATTGGCGCTGTCACTCACCCACAGCAGACCTTCAACATCCACGGTAATATAAGCTATTTGTGCATTAATCAGGGAACTAACCGTGGTTGCGGTGACTGTTCCTGTCGTTAAATCCATTTGATACAGCGTATTGTCGGTAAACCCGGCATAGCCAACAAAGTACAAAACATCCTTTGAAATCACCGCTAACTCGGTAATCAAACCGTAAGGGTGATTGCCTGCATCACCATCATCCAGTACCAGCGTGGGGGTCAGATCGCTCAGCTCGATCTTTTCAATGCCGCCAGTATATTCCATCGGGAAGAAACTGCCTGAACTCTGCACGAAAATCGTATTGGAAGTCGCTTCATAAACAATAGCGGTCGGGTTGCGGTTCAACAAAGGAATACCTTTTAATGCATCACCGGCAATATTGGCATCTATTTCCTGATCGGTCGCGACATCAAAAATGGCTATATAAGCCGTCTGTGTAACCGCATAATTTTCCAGACGTTGCAGGGTGATGTACAACTTACCATCAACAATGATACCGCCAGCCATCTCGGGAATGCCATCAGAATCGGCATAAGCGGTTAAATCCAGCTCACCGGTTTTAAACTCGGCTTCGGTGCTTGCAGAAGGATTGACGATCCACGCTTTCGTGGTGCCATAACGTAAAACATAGGCTTTGGTCTCGCTGACAAAAATCATATCATAAGGGTTACTTGATACCGCACTGCCGGCATCATTGGTGGAGTACTGCCAGATCGCTGTCTGCGGATCACTGCTGGAGAATTTTATAATATTATTACCGGCAAAGGCACGTTCAATACGATAAAAATGACTGCCAAAAGCCGCCACCGTAATATCACTGGCTGTAGGTGACAGTTCATTTAAGGCAATACGGACATTATTATCATCCCTGCTGATCACACTGTGCGCGCCACTGCTGTAATCGGCCGCCACCGTGGCAACAATCACATTGGCAACAATCACATTGGCAGTTACCGCTGGCGGCGGTGTTGACTCCTGGGTACAGGCAGCAAGCGTTAACAATGACGCCAGTGAAAGAACAAGTTTTACATTTTTCATAAAGATATCCTCATTAGAAGGTAT
>JAJRUQ010000149.1 GCA_024277705.1 Gammaproteobacteria bacterium | reverse complement strand
TGTAAAATAGTAAACGCCAGTCTGGTTACAGACTGGCGTTTTTATGTCCATGGAAGGACGGTATAGCGCAAAGAGCCAGGGAAGGCGATGCGCATATGTCCATGGAAGGACGGTATAGCGCAAAGAGCCAGGAATGGCGGTATAACGATGGTTCATTTTTCCCGATAATACTTTTAGCAAGCATGGTTAAACAACGAATAGCGCTGGGTATTGAATATAACGGTAGTTTATTCAATGGTTATCAATTACAGGTTGAAGGTACACGTACGGTACAGGGTGAGCTTGAAAAAGCGCTGTCGAAAGTTGCCGATAACCGTATACGCTTAACCTGCGCCGGGCGCACGGATACCGGTGTCCATGCCACCGGTCAGGTGGTGCATTTTGATGCCCCGGTGAAACGTGAATTAAAAGCCTGGATGTTAGGTGGTAATACTAACCTGCCCCGTGATATCGCTATTCACTGGGCGCGGCCGGTGGATGAAAATTTCAGTGCGCGTTTCAGTGCATGTTCTCGCAGTTACCGCTACATTCTTTATAACCGCAAGGTAAGGCCTGCCGTCATGCAGCATAATGTTGCATGGTTGTTTGCACCATTAGATCAGAAACTCATGCATGAGGCTGCCCGGCTGTTACTGGGTGAGCATGATTTTTCTGCATTCCGTTCATCGAAATGCCAGGCCAGTCATGCTATCCGGGAAATGCAGAGTATTTCGGTGAAACGTGAAGGTGAATATGTGATACTGGACATTAAAGCCAATGCTTTTTTACATCATATGGTTAGAAATATCATGGGAACACTGATGGTTATCGGTCGTGGTGAACAACCGGTTGAATGGATGCAGCAACTATTACAGGGCAAAGACAGAAAAAAAGCGGGAATGACAGCCTCTGCAGCCGGTCTGTATATGGTTAATGTGGAGTATCCTGAAGAACTCGGGTTGCCGGTTAGTGGCTGGTTGCCAAGTTTTCGTTGAGCACAGACCATCAAACATAGAAGAAAAATTATGCGTACACGTGTTAAAATTTGCGGCGTTACCCGATATGCGGACGCTATGGATGTGGTTAATGCCGGTGCTGACGCGATCGGTATGGTGTTTTATGAAAAAAGCCCACGTTTTATCAGTAATGAACTGGCAGAAAAAATCAGTTATCAGTTGCCGGCTTTTGTCAGTCGGGTTGCTTTGTTTAAAGATGCGGATAAAAACAGCATAAATTCTGTTTTAGCAGCGGTTGATATTGATATTATCCAGTTTCATGGGAATGAGCCGCTGGATTTTTGTGAGCAGTTTGATAAACCGTATATAAAAGCACTGGGAATGAAAGGGGCTGAACATGATGTTGATTATTTAATCAGCAGCGCCAGTACTTATCACTCTGCAAAAGCCCTGCTGCTGGATGGGCATGCGCCGGGTGAGGCTGGTGGTGCCGGCAAAGCTTTTGACTGGCAGGCGATCAGCCGGGCCATGACGCTTATGGATAAGCCGGTTATTCTGGCAGGCGGTTTAACGGTTGAAAATGTTAAACAGGCGATTGATACTGTGCATCCGTTTGCTGTAGATGTCAGCAGCGGTGTCGAGAGTTCACCGGGTATCAAGGATAAAGAAAAAATAATCGCATTTATACGCCGGGTTGAGCAGACTACTAAGTAGCCTGACGTTAAGTAAAGAACAGCAATGATGCTTCTGTCACCTCATAAAAGAGAGTGATTTTGTTCATCAGCTTAAGATTTTTCACTGCCGTTTGAGATGATAACTTCAGGTGGATGATGAAAACAACGAAAATTAATTATATTTATGATAAAGCTAAATAAAAACTCAGGCACCGTTGATTATTCAGCCATGCCGGATGATCGTGGTCATTTCGGTATTTATGGCGGCATTTTTGCTTCTGAAACATTAATGCAGGCACTGGATGAATTACGTGAAGCCTATGACAGGATTAAAACCGATGTCGATTTTCAGGCAAAATTTGATGAAGATCTGGCGCAATATGTCGGTCGTCCAAGCCCGCTGTATTTTGCCGAGCGTTTAACGCAACAAGTTGGTGGTGCCCGGATTTTTCTGAAACGTGAAGATTTGAATCATACGGGCGCACATAAAATCAACAATACCATCGGCCAGGGTCTGCTGGCAAAAATGATGGGTAAAAAACGTATTATTGCAGAAACCGGTGCCGGTCAGCACGGTGTGGCTTCGGCTACAGTCGCGGCGCGTTTTGGTATGGAGTGTGTAGTGTACATGGGTGCGGAAGATATCATCAGGCAGGCGCCTAATGTGTACCGTATGAAACTGCTGGGTGCAAAGGTGGTTGCCGTGGAATCCGGTTCAAAAACCTTAAAAGATGCTTTAAATGAAGCCATGCGTGACTGGGTGACCAATGTTGATGATACTTTTTATATCATTGGCACGGTGGCAGGGCCGCACCCTTATCCGGCAATGGTGCGAGACTTTCAGACCATCATTGGCCGTGAAGCCAAAGCACAGATGCAGCAGCAGTGTAACTGCCTGCATGATGCTCTGGTGGCATGTATTGGCGGTGGTTCCAATGCGATCGGGATATTTCATCCTTTTCTGGCAGATGAGTCTGTTGCCATGTACGGGGTTGAAGGTGGCGGTCTGGGTGTGGAATCAGGTAAACATGCGGCACCGTTGTGTGCCGGTAACCCCGGTGTATTGCACGGCAACCGTACCTATTTAATGGAAGATGACAATGGCCAGATTATCGAAACCCATTCCATTTCTGCCGGCCTGGATTACCCTGGCGTCGGCCCTGAACATTCCTGGTTAAAAGACATTGGCCGGGTGAATTATGTGGCTGCAACCGATACTGAAGCACTGGATGCTTTTCATAGCTTAACCAGGATCGAAGGTATTATCCCGGCACTGGAGTCTAGTCATGCTGTAGCTTATGGTATGCAGCTGGCCGCAAACATGAAACCCGAGCAGCGTATCATTATCAATCTTTCTGGTCGTGGCGATAAAGATATCAATACCATTGCCGATTTAGACGGCATTAAGCTGTAGTCGATAAGTGTAGAGGAGTTATTGTGAGTCGATTAGCACAAACATTTGCTGCGCTGAAGGCGCAGTCAAAAACGGCATTAATCCCTTATGTGATGACATCGGATCCATCACCGGAAATCACCCTGCCGTTAATGCATGCCATGGTTGCTGCCGGCGCCGACATTATTGAACTGGGTGCGCCTTTTTCGGACCCGATGGCCGATGGCCCGGTGATACAGTTAGCGGCAGAGCGTTCCCTGGAACACAATACCAGTTTGCACGATGTGTTTTCACTGGTTAGCGAATTCCGTAAAACGAATGACCAAACTCCGGTTGTTATGATGGGATATTTGAATCCGATTGAAGTGATGGGGTATTCACGCTTTGCCGAACAGGCCGCAGGCTGTGGTATTGATGGCGTGATCACTGTCGATATGCCACCGGAAGAAGCTGAGGATTATGTTCCGGCATTAAAGTCTCAGGGGCTGGATCCTGTATTTTTACTGGCACCTACCAGTAATGCAGAGCGCATTAAAAACCTTGCAGCAATTGCCAGTGGTTTTGTTTATTATGTTTCACTTAAAGGGGTTACCGGTGCTGCCAGACTGGATGTTTCCAGTGTTGAGCAAAAAGTGGCGCAGATTAAAGAATTTATCGACCTGCCTATCGGTGTTGGTTTTGGCATCAGTGATGCGCAGTCAGCAGCAAAAGTCGCCAGTTGTTCCGATGCGGTGGTGGTTGGCAGCGTTATCGTCAAAAAAATGACCATGAACAGCGGGAAAACAGCGGCAGAAAGGTCTATAATTATTAAAGAAATCAGTGATATACTAGGCGCTATGCGCAAAGCAATGGATGATTGTTAGGTTTTTACACTATTTTAGATAAATGGTTACGGTGATATGATGATTACCGGATACAATAATTTATATGCATACAGCAGGAAATAAAAATGTCATTAAGCTGGTTTGAAAAATTAATGCCAACAAGCATTCGAACCGATAGCAGTTCAAAACGGGGAGTGCCTGAAGGTTTATGGACCAAGTGTACCTCCTGCAGCGCGGTATTATATCGTGCTGAACTGGAACGTAATCTGGACGTTTGCCCCAAGTGTAATCATCATATGCGCGTTTTTGGACGCCGTCGCCTGGAAATATTTCTGGATGATACGGCGACTGAAGAAATCGGCGCTAACCTGGTGCCATTCGATAAATATAAATTTAAAGACGGTAAAAAATACAAAGACCGTTTATTACAGGCGCAGCGTAATACCAATGAAAAAGATGCACTGATTGTCTTGAAAGGCAAGGTGAAAGGTGTGCCGGTTGTGGCCGCCGCTTTTGATTTTCGTTTTATGGGGGGCTCTATGGGTTCCGTGGTCGGCGAGCGTTTTCTTAAAGGTGCAACCGCAGCACTGGAAGAAAAGATCCCCTTCATCTGCTTCTCTGCTTCCGGCGGTGCACGTATGCAGGAAGCATTATTTTCGTTAATGCAGATGGCGAAAACCAGTGCGGTACTCGCTAAACTGGCGAAACATCAGATTCCGTATATTTCCGTGTTAACCGATCCGACCATGGGTGGCGTATCTGCCAGTTTTGCTATGCTAGGCGATGTGCATATCGCCGAGCCAAAAGCTTTAATCGGTTTTGCCGGGCCACGAGTCATTGAGCAAACGGTGCGTGAAAAATTACCGGAAGGTTTTCAGCGCAGTGAATTTTTGCTGGAACACGGCGCCATTGATATGGTGGTTGATCGTCGTGATTTGCGTGACCGTATTGCCAGTCTGGTACTCATGTTATCGAATAAACCTGCAACCCAGACATTATAGGCAAGTTCTACCGTGGGCATATCGCCTGTCAAGCATGCGTTGTGTGATGATAGCAATAATCGATATCCACTGTTCACTATCTCATGCGATTCAGCAAACTCAATGACTGGCTAAGCTGGCAGGAAACACTTAATCCGGAAGAAATTGAGCTGGGCCTGGAGCGTGTTAAACAGGTTCTAAGCCGGGCAAAACGATCGACAGGGTTTAACTGTCCGCTGATTACCGTTGCCGGTACTAACGGCAAAGGTTCTACCGTGGCTTTTCTGGAAGCCATCGCCATCGCAGCCGGTTTAAAGGTTTGCAGTTACACCTCACCTCATCTGCTTCAGTATAATGAACGCATAAAAATAAACGGCGTTGCTGTTGACGATAATACCTTATGTCTGTCTTTTGCCCGTATCGATAGCGCGCGCGGCGATGTGCAACTGACATATTTTGAGTTTGGCACACTGGCGGCCATTGATATTTTTTTTCAGCAACAGCCTGATCTGGTTATTCTTGAAGTCGGTCTCGGCGGGCGTCTGGATGCGGTCAATATCATGGATGCTGATGTCAGTATTTTAAGTTCTGTGGCGATTGATCATGTCGACTGGTTAGGCGACAACAGAGAAGAAATCGGCTTTGAAAAAGCGGGTGTTTTTCGTCAGGGAAAAACGGTTATCTGTGGAGATAAAGATCCGCCGTTAAGTGTGCTCACCATGGCAGAAGACTTACATTGTCCTTTTTTGCAGTATGACCGTGACTTTAAAGTTACGGAAGTCAGTGGCAGTGAAAACTGGTCACTACAAAGTTCATCGGGTGATATAGAAGGTCTGCTGGCACCGGGATTATCCGGCAGTTTTCAAAAAGTGAATGCAGCCATGGCGATAATGGCATTAACACAGGTTTTTCCTGAACCCATAAGGCTATCACCGCAACTTGTAAATCAGGCGCTTGCAGCAGTGAGTCTTGCCGGGCGCTTTCAGAAAGTTCATGCGCGACCGTCTGTTTATCTGGATGTTGCGCACAACCCGCAGGCAGCAAAGGCATTAGGTTCACAGTTATCTGAGCTGGATGGTGCTGCTAAAGCCAGAACCTGGGCTATTGTGGCCATGTTAAAGGATAAAGATGTGGTTCAGGTTCTGGATAGCATCGCTGAAGAAATTGATTGCTGGTGTTTTGCCGGCCTGGAAAATGTCACTCGCGGGATGAGTGTTTCAGAGTTTACCGCCCGCCTGGCTGATTCAGATTTACTGGCGGGAAGCGATGGGCAGAAGCCGGCATTGCGCGATTTTAATAAAAATCAGTGTACAATATTGAGTGAAAAAGCCATGCTGGCAAATACGATTGACAAGGCCTGTGATGCTGTACTCGAACGTGCCGGGGAACATGATACTATTATTATTTTCGGTTCATTTATTACGGTGGCTGAAGCCATGTCATATTTTTCATGCCTGAATAAAAGCTAATCAAAAATCACAGACTTTATAAAGATGACACTAGAGAGAAACAATTAATGGAAGTCCCTTTACAGCAACGCATTGTCGGCGCCATTGTACTGGTCACCCTGGGCGTGATATTTATACCGGCATTACTGGACGGCTCGGGTTACAGGTCACGTCAGGCACAGGATGTGGAGGTAAAAGAAAAACCGGAATTCCCACCATTGAATATTAAAAAGCTGGAGCCGGTAGCCACACCACTGGATAAAATAGTAAAACAGCAGGAGAAGGCTCGTAGCAGTGATAAAAAACAGCTTCATAAAAAACCGGTTAAGACCTTCGCTCTTCAGGTAGGTACTTTTGGCAGTCTGGAAAATGCTGAAAAATTACGCGATAAACTAAGAAAGGCGGGGTATACCACCTTTGTGTATAAATTCAGCAATAAAGGCAAAACCAGTTACAAAGTGCGCATCGGACCGGAAATTGAGCATGATGTTTTAAATAAAATAAAACAGGATATTCGAAAATCTCACAAGATTGATGCTTATATTGTTAATCATCCATAACTTATGTGCAATGGTTACAGGGGCAAAGACTCAAAACGGCCAGAAAGAGACGTTGGCAGTTTGCAGCCACCGGGGTCGGAGTCATTTTTAACTACTTACCAGTTGTTATGCTGTGTTGGTTACTAAAATGACTCCGACCCCTGAATATTCTGGTCGGGCATTGCCCGGCAGAACAAAGCTTATATACTTAAGCAACGGCGAGTACTGCTTGCCCAAAAAAAACCTGAATTTTTTGTGGTTTTTTTGCATCTTTTGCGTTCTTCGCGGACTATTGTTTTTAAAGTTTTTAAACCTACAGCTTGTAACTTAAAACTTGCAACTTCTCTTAAGACTCAATAACAGTCCTTGATGTATCAAGATTAGATTAAGACAACTGACGTTTTCGTAGAACTCACAAAAGCAAAAGCGTATAATGCTGATTTTAGAAAACATTGTGTGAATTTCATGACAGTTGTTGACGTAGTCGTAATTTTTGTAATCTTTTTGTCAGCTTTATTCAGTTTGATTCGCGGCTTTGTCAAAGAAGCAATTTCTCTTACCAGCTGGATAATCGCCATCTGGTTGGCGGCGACTTTTGCTCCGAAGCTGGCGACAGTGCTACCGAGCAGTATTGAATCAGAGGCCGTACGTCAGGCTGTGGGGTTTGCAGTATTATTCATTCTGACCCTGATGGTGGGTGCGCTGGTAAATATGCTGGTTTCTCAAATTGTTAAAAAAACCGGTTTGTCCGGTGCTGATCGTATCTTTGGTATTGCCTTCGGGGCTTTGCGCGGTGGTTTAATTATTATTGTGTTTGTTGTTATTGGCGGTATGACACCCTTGCCGGAAGCCGACTGGTGGCAATCCTCGGTATTGCTGCAATGGTTTGAAAGCGCTGCTATTGTGATACAGGAATATATTCCAGAAGACCTGAACCTTTCCTACCAACCTGTGACCTCAAGAGAATAATCTTATGTGTGGTATTGCCGGTATTGTTGCGCACAGCGCGGTTAACCTGGATTTGTATGAATCATTGTCTGTTATGCAGCACCGTGGCCAGGATGCTGCCGGTATAACCACATGTGAAAACGGTCGGTTTTACATGAAAAAAGCCAACGGGCTGGTGCGTGATGTTTTTTTCAAAAAACACATGCAGCGCCTGCCCGGAAATATTGGTATTGCCCATGCACGTTACCCCACTGCCGGCACCTCGTCTTCAGCTGAAGCACAGCCTTTGTATGTAAATTCACCTTACGGTATCGCTCTGGCGCACAATGGTAATTTGACGAATGCTGAGCAGTTGAAAGAAGAACTGTTTATGACCGAGTTAAGGCATTTGAATACAGATTCTGATACGGAAGCCTTATTAAATATATTTGCCCATGAACTGCAGTTAAAAGCCAGGCCGGAGTTTGATCACGAAGCTATTTTTACTGCCGCTGAAGGCATTCACCGCCGCTGTCGTGGTGGTTATGCGGTGGTCGCACTGGTAGTCGGTAAGGGTATTATGGCTATCCGTGACCCTAACGGTATTCGTCCCTTGTGTTACGGCACACGTGAAACCGAGCTGGGTACTGATTATATGGTGGCTTCTGAAAGTGTTGCTCTGCAGGCACAGGGTTTTGAGCTGGTGCGTGATGTGGCACCGGGTGAAGCACTTTTTATCAGTGAAGAAGGTGAGCTGTTCAGCAAACAATGTGCGCAGCATGCAAAATTGTCCCCCTGTATTTTTGAATATGTTTATTTTGCCCGCCCGGACTCTATCCTGGACGGTGTCTCTGTGTATAAAGCAAGGCTGCGTATGGGAAAGACACTGGTACAGAAAATATTACGTGATATGCCGGAACATGATATTGATGTGGTTATTCCCATCCCGGATACCAGCCGTAGTACCGCACTGGAAGTGGCTTATCATTTAAACGTTAAATACCGCGAAGGTTTTATCAAAAACCGCTATATCGGCAGAACTTTTATTATGCCGGGACAGCAGGAACGTAAAAAATCGGTTCGCCAGAAACTGAACCCTATCGAACTGGAATTTGCCGGTAAAAATGTGCTGCTGGTTGATGATTCGATAGTTCGTGGCACCACCTCGAAACAAATTGTACAAATGGCGCGAGAGGCTGGTGCAAAAAAAGTTTATATGGCATCAGCAGCACCGCCGGTAAGATATCCGAATGTATATGGCATTGATATGGCATCACATGAAGAATTTGTTGCGCATAACCGGACAATTGAAGAGATTAGTGAAATCATCGGTGCCGACTGGTTAATCTATCAGGACCTGGATGATTTAATTAAAGCTGTGAATAAGGGTAATGAAGAAATCAAAGAGTTTGACTGTTCCTGTTTTGATGGCAATTATGTGACTGAAGATATTGACCAGGCCTATTTTGAACGTTTATCTGATAAACGTAATGATGCGGCAAAACTGAAAAGTGAACATAAAATAGTTGGTACTTTGTAGCCTTGATGCATTGTTCCGGTTACCGGAATGATGCTTCCTGCCAATGGCGGGTCGTTATACTGATATTAAAGTGGATGCTCGTTTTTAGCCGTTTGCAGCGCTTCATCAGTAATGAGTTTGTAAAAGTGAATGACTTTAGCAAACAGTGGTTCATATTCGGGGTGTCTTTCCAGATAAGGAATCAGCATTCTGGCATCATGCAAAGCCTCGCTCAGATATTCGATATCAAACTCGTTTAAGCTTATCCCCTGATCCAGATTGTTTTTAATATCTGTCATTCTTGGCAGTCGCTGTTCTTCCAGGCGTTGCAGTATTACCTGTAGAATTCCGGTATCATTGATTTTCTCATTGCTCATCATTTATGACCATTAATAAAAAATATTGTGAATTGAAAATATCGTGTTTGCCTAAGGGGTTTCGAGCAGGCCCATTGAGTCAGCGAGTATACCAAAACCGAGCATTATCCAGGCTATTGCGCCCAGGGCAATCAAAACGTAATTCCACAGGCTGTACTTATGGTTCAGGTAACCCAGTAAATCATTATTGATACGGTTGATTGTTGCCTGCACCTTAACCAGCGGATAAGCGCTGACTAAAAATAAAACAAGTGAAGTAATAATTAACGAATTATTTGATACATCATCCATTATGCCGGTGTTGAAAGAAACGCGGTCGAGTATATTGCTGACGATGATGGTGGCAATAAATAAAGTTGCCAGAGCGTTAGCATTAAACGTATGTTTTTGTTCAAGCTGCTGTGCACGTTTGTTAATGCGGTTAAATAACGAGTGGGTAAAGAATATAGAGAATATTGCCCGCCACATCGGGTAAATATTTTTGTCCATGTAGTTTTTCTGCAATGTCCAGTTTTTATAAAACCAGTACAAGCCGTAAAAACCAAAACTCAAGATATACAGGGTTAGGAATTTTCCTTCGGACACCGGAAAAAATTCGACAGTTCTTTGTCCTTCAGCGGACATTGCTGGTGTTTGCGGGTCCGTTTTTGCTACATCAGTGGTATTATTTGAGTCGGATTCATTCATCGGCGGCAATCTCTTTATATCCTTTTGTTTATATCAGGAAAATCGACTGACTCATTGTAACGCAGATTATTTTAAAACGATATATGCGGTATCAGTATTAATACAGCGGTAAAACGTTATAGCAGAAACATGAAATCTGCAGTTGATAATAAACTCAACTGTGTTACTTTTATCGCAAGCCCTGAAAATATTAGTGGAATGGTCAAGCAGTGAATTCAATAACAATCAATATTGCTGAACAGCAATTACGTCTGTTTGATGAAGATGGCAATTTACTTCATCAGTATCCGGTATCGACGTCAAAAAAAGGTGCCGGTAATCGAAATGGTAGTGAGCAGACACCAACCGGTTTGCACCGGATTAAGGATAAACTGGGCGGGGCGATGCCGGTCAATGAGGTTTTTATCGGCCGTTTGCCGCATGGCAATCTGCAGGAATGCATGGAACGGGGTATCGAGTTGCCGGATGATGTCATCATGAGCCGGATTCTGTGGCTGGAAGGCATGGAACCGGGGCGTAATCAGGGAGGTTATGTAGACAGCTATCAGCGTTATATTTATATTCATGGAACTAACCATGAAGAATCTATTGGTACTCCGAGTTCCATAGGCTGTATTCGCATGCGAAATCAGGATGTTGTCGATTTGTTTCGGCAGGTAGAAGTTGGTAGTGAAGTGCTGATAGAAGAGTAAAACGAGAAACAAAGAGTAGCAGCAATGAGCAACAATACAGACAAACCGTCAGAGTTTGATTTTGCCACGCGTGCGGTTCGCGCCGGACAGGTGCGTACGCAAGAGGGTGAGCATAGCGAGCCTATCTTTCCCACATCCAGTTATGTGTTTTCATCTGCGGCTGAAGCAGCGGCAAGATTTTCCGGAGAACAGCCCGGTAATATTTACTCACGCTTTACCAATCCAACCGTAAGAACGTTTGAACAGCGCCTGGCATCCCTGGAAGAAGCCGAGTGTTGTGTTGCCACTGCATCGGGCATGTCGGCAATAACGGCAACCATTATCGGTTTGCTGAAAACCGGCGACCATATTGTTTCATCACGCAGCATCTTTGGTTCAACAACGGTATTACTGACCAATATTATTGCAAAGCTGGGCATAGCGACCAGTTTTGTTGAGTTGTCTGACCTGGCTGCCTGGGAAAAAGCCATTAAACCGGAAACCAGACTGCTCTTTCTGGAAACCCCGTCCAACCCGTTAACCGAACTGGTCGACATTGCAGCACTGGCAGAAATTGCACACAAACACGGTTGTCTGTTAGCAGTTGATAACTGTTTTTGTACACCGGCATTACAGCAGCCGATTCGACTTGGTGCTGATATCGTGATCCATTCTGCCACAAAATATATTGACGGCCAGGGACGCTGTGTTGGCGGGGCTGTTTGTGGAACCCGGGACGTTGTTGGTGAAGGTGTTTATGGATTTTTGCGTACCGCCGGTCCAACCATGAGTGCGTTTAATGCATGGATATTTTTGAAAGGACTGGAAACTTTAAATTTGCGTATGCAGGCGCATAGTGCCGCTGCTCTGGAACTGGCGCAGTGGCTGGAGCAGCAGCCGGAAGTGCAGCGAGTGTATTACCCCGGTCTGCCAAGTCATCCGCAGCACGAGCTGGCAGCACAGCAGCAAAGTGGTTATGGTGGTTTATTGTCGTTTGAATTAACAGGCGGTAAAGCAGAAGGCTGGGCGTTGATCGATGCCACCAGGCTGTTGTCGATTACGGCAAATCTTGGGGATACAAAATCAACCATTACTCATCCGGCCAGCACAACTCATGGCCGTTTGACTCCTGAGCAACGTGCGGAGGCGGGCATATCGGATGGCCTGATACGTGTCGCTGTCGGGCTGGAAAGTATCGAGGACATTAAAGCCGATCTGCTGCGCGGTATGCGTTAGTGTTATCGGTTGTTTTAACAATCAGGCCGGTTTAAAAAGCGGGAATAATCAGGTTTTGGTTTTTTTCTGATGGCCACAGCCCAGTACGGCATAAATCGGGCAGAAAGCAGCGATGCCGGAGATGAGCGGAATTAAACCTAACCAGCCAAACCTCCACAGGCTCATCCATTCGAAACTCAATAAGTTCGTCTGTGGGCCAAACCAGGCAGCTGCAATCAGAATGACTCCGAAAAGAAGTCTTAATAATTGCCCAAGGATACTTAAATTACACATCTGTTTTAGCAAGCGCGAAGTAATGAATTTAGCAGGACGTACATTTTAATCTATTTAGTTAGTGTTTGTCCTGCCGGATAAATTCCCTTATTCAGTAAAAAAATGAGGGAAACCTGTGCTGACTATTATCATCGCTAATAACAGCTTATGACTGATACCAGTGCTTGCGTAGCGCCAGCAAGACTTTATTGCTGTAAACTTTTGAGCCGGCACTGCCGTTATATCTTGCCAGCGCTCTATGCAGATTGTCATTTTCCATATCCATGTAATATCTTAAAATGGTACAACCCATGCGAAGATTCGTTTTCATATCAATGAGGTTGTCCTCCGGGCGGCCTATTTCATCCAGCCAGAAGGGCATTATCTGCATCATGCCCTGGGCACCGGAGCGGGAGATGGCGTAACTGTCAAAATGGCTTTCTACTTCGATTAATGCCAGTACCAGTTCAGGCTGTAAATTGGCACGGCTGGCTTCATGGTGAATCTGTTTGAGCATGCCCAGTCGGGTGTTTTCATCTTTTACATATTTTTGCAGGCGGTTGGACATATCCAGCAACCAGACTTCTGCATGAAAACGGTCATCAAAACTTTCTGATGAGTTTATTGCTTCGGTGAGTGCATGACGCAGTTCAGGATCAACCGCTGGCCTGTCGGCATACACATGGGTGACAGTGAATGCAGTGAGAATGAAGACAAAAAATACAGTATTTAAGCGTTTAATCATGCTCTAAATATAAACACAAAAGTTGTTTTTTGCCGCAAAATACACAAAAAGTCGCAAAGAAAAATGATTTCATGGTTTTGATTTTTTGCGTATTTTGCGGCTGAATTTAGCTGCTTAAAAAACTAACGATTTCATTAATAGCAATATCCTGACTTTCCTCGGCATCGCGTTTTTTGTATTCCACTTTATTCTCTTTCAGGCCACGGTCGCCAATAACCAGGCGGTGCGGTATGCCTATTAAATCCAGGTCGGCCAGCATGCCGCCTAACCGCGCCTTTTCGTCATACAGTAAAACATCAAGACCGGCAGCGGTTAATTCATCGTGCAGCTTTATAGCGGTTTCACGAACCGCATCGGACTTTTGCATGTTGATGGGGGCAATGGCAACATCAAACGGTGCCATGTTTTCCGGCCAGATGATGCCGTTATCATCATGATTCTGTTCGATGGCAGAAGCCACGATACGGCTTACACCAATGCCATAACAGCCCATGGTCATTACCGTCGCTTTGCCGTTTTCATCCAGTACGGTCGCGCCCATGGCTTCTGAATATTTGGTGCCAAGCTGGAAGATATGGCCAACCTCGATACCGCGTACGATGGATAATGTGCCTTTGCCGTCGGGGCTGTTATCGCCTTCAACGATGTTACGTAAATCGGCCGCGGCTGGCAGTGGACAGTCACGCTCCCAGTTGACACCGGTAAAGTGTTTGCCATCTTCATTGGCACCGCAAACAAAGTCGGCGCAGTGCAGTGCTGCATAGTCGGCAATGATTTCTATATTCAGGCCAACAGGGCCTAAGGAGCCTGCTGAACAGCCTGCCGCTTTTTTGATTTGTTCATCACTGGCAAAACACAGCGGTGAAGCCACGGCTTCAAGGTGCTCGGCCTTGATTTCATTCAGTTCATGATCGCCGCGTAAAACAAGTGCAACCACGGTATTTTCTTCACTGCCTGCAAGCAGCAGGGTTTTAAGGCATTGTGCAGGTGTTATCGATAAAAACCGGCAGACTTCTTCGATACTGTGCTGATCCGGGGTATCCACTGTGGACTTTTCAGCCGTGGCAGCAGGGCGAGGTTCTGTCAGCGGCAGGGTTTCCGCTTTTTCAACATTAGCGGCATAATCACTTTCGCTGGAAAAAGCGATAGCATCTTCGCCGGAATCCGCAAGCACATGAAACTCGTGTGAACTGTTGCCGCCGATGGCGCCACTGTCGGCCATGACCGCACGAAACTCCAGGCCCAGGCGGGTAAAAATAGTGCTGTAGGCCTGAAACATTATTTCGTAGGTGTCCTGCAGGCTTTGCTGATTGCTGTGGAAAGAATAGGCATCTTTCATGATGAACTCGCGGGAGCGCATCACGCCGAAACGCGGGCGAACCTCGTCGCGGAATTTTGTCTGAATCTGGTAGTAGGTGACCGGCAGTTGTTTGTAACTGGACAGTTCTTTTTTTGCCAGATCGGTAATAATCTCTTCATGGGTCGGGCCAAAGCAAAACTCACGGCCATGGCGGTCTTTGAAGCGTAACAGTTCCGGGCCGTACTGTTCCCAGCGACCGGACTCCTGCCACAGTTCACCGGGCTGTACTGCCGGCATCAGCACTTCCAGTGCACCGCTGTTGTTCATTTCTTTACGCACAATGTTTTCCACTTTACGCATTACGCGAAGCCCGAGTGGCAGCCAGCTGTATAAACCGGAGGCCAGTTTACGGATCAGCCCGGCGCGTAACATCAGCTGGTGGCTGCTTACTTCAGCGTCGGCAGGGGTTTCTTTCAAGGTGGTTAACTGGAATTTAGATAAATACATAATGGCTATACTCGGTAGAATGAGCGCATTTTAACAACTAATGAGATTTATGTGACAGGATTTACGGCTTGAATACGATTTTATGGGATTGTTTTTGATGAGAGTAGCTATTTGATGAGCCGGTACCTGAGGTGGATTGGCAGATGCTGTATTTTTTGTCTGTTTTTCCAGGTTTCACTGGCGCAGGCGGTGGTGCCGCTGGCTAACATGGTTTCATCATTACAGGTACAGGCTGAAGACTTACAGCTGGCCTCCGATGAAACCTGGCTGGCATTATTGCATTATAAACGTGAAATGCTGTCACGGCGTTTTATCAGCCAGGCGGATGATGATGAGTTTTTTCTGGATAAAAATGGCCGTTTTGATGCGGCCGCCGAGTTACGTGCTGCGATCAGGGCATTTTTGAGCCCTGTCACAGAAACCGGGGTTCATGCACAGTGTCTCTTCCCGGCGCGTTGGTGGTGGTTAAAACAACAGCTGAGCATCATTGAAAACGTTGATGTTTCCTGTGTGAAACTTGACGCTTTTATGAAAAGTTTTTCACATGACAGCTTGTTTCTGGTTTTTCCGTCGATGTATCTGAATAATCCGGGCTCAAGCTTTGGCCATACTTTTTTAAGGTTTGATGATGACAGCGATTCGATACTGTTATCACAAACCCTGAATTATGCCGCCCGGGTTGATCCTGATGATGCTTTAATATCGTATATCGGCAAGGGGATATTCGGTGGTTACACGGGTTTTTTTCGTGCCAGACGGTATTACGAAACGGTGCAGGAATACAATAATATTGAAAATCGGGACATCTGGGAATATCAACTGAATTTCAGCCATGCGGAAATACAGCAGCTGGTACGGCATGTCTGGGAAGTTAAGGGCATTGATTTTGATTATTATTTTCTGAGAGAAAACTGTGCCTATCGTTTGCTGGCTTTGCTTGATGTTATGCGTCCCGGTTTGCAGTTGACCGGCGAGTATGATTTTCCTTTATATGCTATTCCGGTAGATACTGTGCGTGCGCTGGATGCCGCCGGACTGGTTCAGTCACGCACTTTCAGGCCGTCACTGGCAACACAGATAAATGCACAGTTTGCCGAAATTGATAGCCACCAGTCTTCTTTAGTGCTTGAAATTGTTGCGCTTGAGCAGATAGATAAGCAGCTGCTTGCTGAAAAGCTGCAGCTGTTCGCTTCTGCGGAAGAACAAGGTGATGTTTTAAGCCAGAGTTACAGGATTCTACAGTTTAATGGCCGATCCTCTTCAACACTGGCGCAGACCATTCTGCAGCTAATGCATGAAATGTCGCGCCTGCCGGTTGATCGCAGGCTTGAAAATAAAAAAGTTAAAATTACAGATGCTGTATCACCGGCCATGATATCTCCGGACAAAGGCCATCGCTCTACTCGTCTGGGCACCGGTTTTGGCAGGCAGAACAGTTTGTCGTATATCAAGCTGAAATTTCGCCCGGCGTTTCATGATTTGCTTGATGATGGCCGGGGTTATCTCAACGGTGCGGCAATAAATGTTTTGGCAATGGAACTTAAATGGTTTAATGCTAATCCGTCTGTGGATAACCTCAGGCTGGAAAAACTGAGCCTGTTTAATGTGACATCATTAAGTCCGTTATCCTCATGGCAAAAACCAATATCATGGATGCTTGATTTCAGGTTTGACCGTACCCAGTTGAGTCAGAGCCGTTCGGTGAGTAATTTTATCAGTCGCGGTGGCGCCGGTTACAGTGTGGATAAATATGGACTAAGCCCGTATCTGATGTTGATGGCAGAGTGGAATTTGGCTTCGGCTTACGACAAGGGTTATAGCCTGCTACTGGGAGTGCAGGCTGGAATACGGCTGACATTACAGGTCAATCAGCTGATGCTGAGCTATCAGGCGGATAATGCCGTTTCAGGATTTGATATGGAGCGGAGAGTAACTCTGTTGCAGTTGCAACATAATTTTCAGCAGAACCATGCTTTACGTCTGAACTATCGATACACGGATTATCCGTTTTTTAATGATGAAGACTGGTCGCTTGATTATCATTATTACTTTTAGGACCCGGTGATAATAAACTGGCCATCCGTTAGGCTTAAAATCAAGGTGTGAATGTACTTAAAATGTTCTGTTATCCCAGCCCCACATATGGCGTTCAGGGCTTGAAAATTCGATATAAATACGAGTGCTGTTGATGTCCAGGTGTGAACTGAGAAACGCACAGATTCTGGCTGAAAAATCAGAAGTCTGGTTTTCCGGTAATGCCAGGCTTTTTAATTTAATATGAGCAGCGGGTGCGTTTGTTCCGGCAAATATCAGAGTCTGTTCCTGCTGTACTTTAACCATGACATAACTTTCCGGTTTGCCAACAAGTTCAGCGGTGAATGCGGATGCCTGTTCAGCAAATTGCTGTATGTTATCAATGCTGGTATTGGTGTTTATTTCGAGTAGCGGCATAGTGATCCTGTCTGTTAGCGGCAGTACTTCTTTTTGCGTTTTTTAGCGGCGTTCAATCTTTGTTGTTTCTGCTCTTCAGTCAGGTAACGATACTCACCTTTGGCGTTAATCTCTCTCATCCGGCCACGGCTATTAATGGAGGCAATATCACCTTTAGCCTGTTGGCATAAATGACGTCTTTCTTTTTCGGGTATTTTTTTTTCAACAAAGGTTTCAGGCTGAATTTCTTCAGGGGCATCAGTGCTATTTTGTGCGCCGTTTTCCAGCTGGTTTTCCGGCGTTTTTATTACTCGTGGTTTAGTGGTTTCATTGCTGCGGATGGTCATTTTTTCAGCATTCATAGCGCCCGGATTCTGGCCATAATGTACCTGGCCGTTTTCATCCGTCCATTTATAGATACCGGCAAAGAGTGAAACCTGATATAGCATCAGCAGCAATGCTGTCAACATGCTGGCAGTGCGTAGTCGTTTGTTCATATTGTTGTTACCTATTTACAGGCATGTGATGTTACCATAGGCTTTTGCAATAACCTTAATGATGGGTATTTATTGTTTTTTGTATTATTAACCTAAAATAGTCGTTAATGCTTATAAAATCTACTTTCTTTTTACTATTTGTGCATAATTAAACATGGCTGACCGTCGACTAAAAATATTTCATACTGTAGCGCGCCTGCTTAACTTTACCAAAGCAGGTGAGCAATTACATATGACACAGCCTGCGGTAACTTTTCAGATTCGACAACTGGAAGAGCAGTTTAATACCCGTCTGTTTGATCGTACGCATAACAAAGTTACCCTGACAGAAGCCGGCAAGCAGGTTTATATGTATGCTGACCGTATTTTGAAACTTTATGATGATATGAATCATAGCATTACTGAGATGACCGGTGATGTCAGCGGCGGGGTCTCACTGGGAGCCAGTACTACTATTGCTGAATATATGCTACCGCTGTTAATCGGTGAATTTAAGATTAAATACCCTGATGTCAGCATCAGTTTGAAAGAATCTAATTCAGAAGACATTGTTGCCATGGTTGAAAACAATGTGGTTGATCTGGCGATAGTGGAAGGTTCGGTTAATAACAAAAACCTGATAGTTGAGCAATGCCGGGTTGACCAGCTGGTGGTGATTATGCCGAATAACCATGATCTGGCAAAACACAGTGTTTTACATGTAAAGGATATTCTGGGGCATCCGTTTATCTGCCGTGAGAGTGGTTCCGGGACACAGGAAGCGATTATTAATTATGTGGAGCAGCAAAGCCCGGACAGTTTGCTTAATGTCTGTTTTGAATTGAGCAGCCCGGAAGCAATTAAAGGAGCGGTAGAGGCAAGGATGGGCATTTCTATTGTGTCACGAGCCAGCATAGATAAAGAATTACGATTGGGTACGCTGACGGCAGTTGAATTAACGCCAAGACTGGAGCGGCCATTTTCCTTTGTTCGCCAGCGTTATAAATTCAAGTCCCGGGCTGCAGATGAACTGCTGGGTTTTGCCCAGGAATTTTGTAAAAATATGGCATGATGCCGGCAGTTGCGATAGCAAAGTAGTGGTAATAACCAAGTCAGATAATCAACACTTTAAAAAAAATTTCCCCTGGTCTGGTTAACGCCAGCACGGGTTGTAATGAGCCAGAAGCAGAATTTATGAATAGTATAAAAAACAGCCAGAAATTAATCGAACTTTATGAAGCAATGGATCCGGAGCGCCAGCGTAGTTTGTGTGACTTTGCTGATTATCTGTATGCGCAGGCAGAACCGGTATCCAAAGAAATCCCGCCGCCCGATTTGATCCCGCGTCCGGAAAAAGAAACGGTGGTAGGTGCGGTTAAACGGCTTAAAACCAGTTATCACATGGTTGAAAGCATGACCATATTTTCAGCAGCATCGTCATTGATGACCGATAATATGGTAAAGGGGCGTGATGTTGTCGAAGTGATTGATGAAATGGAACAGTTATTTGAAAATGCCTACCAAAAATTATTGCAGGACAATGAATGATTGAAGTGATAAAGGGCTGGTTTGAAAAGCATTTTTCGGACCCGCAGGCAATATTTCTTGTTGCTGTGCTGTTTTTTGGACTTGCTCTGGTCTTGTACTGGGGCAAGATACTGACACCGGTGTTAGCCGGTGTGGTTATTGCTTATGTGCTGGAAGGACTGGTTTGTAAATTACAGCGACTGGGTGTGTTACGTCTGCCTGCTTTTTTACTGACCTATGCTCTGTTTATTACCGCATTAGCTTTGATATTATTTGGCCTGGTACCGTTGGTGATTAGCCAGGTTACACAGCTGGTGACTGATTTCCCTAAAATTCTGGAAAAACTTCAGCAACTGATTTTATCTATTCCGGACGAATACCCGATATTTGCTGACCAGGAAATTGAAAAAATGCTGGGCAGTTTTTCAAGTGAGCTGGTGGCTGTCGCGCAAAAACTGGTATCGGTTTCACTGTCTTCAGTGGTCGATGTTTTTACCGTTCTGGTTTATCTGGTAGTCGTTCCGCTACTGGTTTTTTTCCTGTTAAAAGATAAAGAGGACATTAAGAGCTGGTTTAAGCGTTTTTCACCTGAAGACAGAGGGCTGGCCTATTCGGTGTGGAAAGAAGTGGACGTCAAGATGGGCAACTATATTCGCTGCAAACTTCTGGAAATTGTTATTGTGGGCGTTGCCACCTTTATCCCGCTGAAATATATGGGGATGAATTATGCGGCAACCATGAGTTTACTGGTTGGTCTGTCGGTTATTATCCCTTATGTCGGCGCTGTTGCGGTGACTATTCCGGTAGCGATGATTGCCTGGTTTCAGTGGGGAGCGAGCAGTGATTTTGTTTATTTGATGATTGCCTATCTGGCGGTGCAGTTTATGGATGGTAATGTACTGGTGCCATTACTGTTTTCAGAAGTGGTTAATATGCATCCGGCGGCGATTATCATTTCGGTACTGTTTTTTGGCGGATTGTGGGGTGTGTGGGGCGTATTTTTTGCCATACCACTGGCAACGCTGGTACAGGCAGTGATTAATTCCTGGCCTTCTATACAGGCAGAAAACGCTTAAGCAGGTTCGATTTTGAGAAAGGGAGTACTTAACAAACTTTTAAAAAGACATAAGCTTGAGTCCGCGAATAACGCAAAACACGCGAAGAAAAATATTGATTATTTTTGTACGAATAAATGGGTATAAAACATGGAGCCGTTATGCTGGAAAACAATCAGCTCCAGTATTTCCCTTTTGTTTTGCTTTTTACACTTTTGAACTTCTGCCAGGTTGCATCATGCACTTGGTCAGAGACCCGCTAGCTGCGGTGATGTTTCTGGTAGTGTTTTTTTCTGCGCATCTTGCGCCGGCGGCTGCTCCATACCCAGAAACCGCTGAGTGATAACCAGAGCAGAGCAATGGCGGCGGCATCCATCAGGTAAATGCCATACTGGCCAAAGATTCTTCCACTGTGCAGATCCAGAATAACGCGTTCCAGTTTCAGACCGTTGCAGCGATAGGCCACCAGCAATTTTTCTTTTTCATCGGCAGTCAGTGTATATCTTTGTATCCACAGTACATCTTCATTCATCATGATGTCCCAGTCCAGTATGTGCTCATCGGCGATGTAATATAAGGGCTCGCTGGTTTCAATTACCGGACGTTTGTATTTTATGCCCAGCCGCTGGATATTACTGAAACTGAGGCTGGTAGAAACCCGTTCGATGAATTCACCGTCAAAGGTCAGCAGAATAATGGCACTGTCCAGTGCCACCACAATATATTGCTCAGCGGCAATAGCGCCGTGAATATTCTGTTCCAGAGAGGTCACTGCCATATCATCAAAAAACAGCTGATTATGCCAGCTGCTGATCACATGTTGATTGACACGGTAGGAGATTGGTTCATCTTCAGGTTCAATACCATACCAGTTAAGCAGCCAGCCATTGTTGATATAGGTTTCATCCAGGTAAAGCTATTCGGTGTGGTTTAACATGATACCGGTGATGGCAAGAATGATAACCAGCAACAGAGCAAACAGGCCGATGCGTCGATGCCATAAAAAAGCGGTAAATTTTTTTGGTTTTCGATTGGTCATGCTTATATTTATCCGGCTATAGGCTTAGTTGTTTGTTGTTAAGTCGTCTGCCGCAGAAATGGTTTTATCCAGTAACAGGGCGATCTGTGCCAGCTTTTTAATAGCACGTACCGATAAGGTCGCACCTGAAATGTTGTCGATGTGCTGGTTAAGTTGATTATCCTTTGTCAGTGTTACCTGCCTGAACTGATCGGTGAAAAAATCATGACGGACTTCCCAGCCGCGACTCTCTCTGAATATCAGTACCTTGACCTGTTCAATTTTACCGTTATTGATAACAATGCCGGTGGTAATTAATTTATCCTTACCGGTTTCCTCCAGTACCCAGACGGTTTTTCTGGAGGCATCATTGGCCTGTTTCCAGTAGCGCACACGCATGCCTTTGTATTTATGGTCGAGAATATCCGACAGCTGTTTCTTTAAATCTTTTTTCAGCCATAATACAGAAGGTTTGGGCGGATTGTCGTTAAATACCTGTTTGATAAAGTCAGCAGGTTCCTGATACACGCCGCCGGCAAAAACCGGCAGGGTGACGGTCAGGCTAAATACGACGAACAGTATGTTCAGGATTTTTTTCATCAGGTTAATCTTAATAGAGTAAAAAAATAAAAAAGGGGAGGCACCCGTGGCTATCCTGTTTGCGGACACCTCCTGATAATATCAATTCCAGAAGTCTTTAGAATTGATAGCCTACACCCAGGTTGAAGCCGTCAAAGTTACCGGCAACTTTATTCTGTATCTGGTAATCGGCTTTAAGCACCACGTCTTCATGTGGCCAGTAGTTAAAACCGAAATCGGTCTGAGATTTAGCGGTATCACCAATGCCACCATTGTCCCATTCATTCTGGCGGGCAAACACGCCCCATTGGTTTGATATTCTGTAGGACGCTTCCAGGTAACCGCCGGTCTGCACATCTTTGGCCTGATCAGCAGCTGAAGCGGTACTGGCAACATCAATATTCCATTGCGCGTATAAAGCGGTCAGGGTAACAGCCGAGATGTTCCAGCGTACATGCCCTTCAAGCAGGGTGGCACTGCCGATATCATCACTGGTGTCCTGGGTCATGTCATCCTGGTATTGTAGCGAGCCGCCGAGTTCCAGGCCATTGATGCCGGTGTATTTGATGCGTGCGGTTGAGGCCAGATTATTGGCTTTGGCTTCGGCCACTTTCTGCCGGCCACCACGAACATTGGTACCGCCGTCCAAGCCGGTATGAATGACAACATCATAGCTGAAGCCCGATGCGTAGTTACCATTAAGGCCGGCACCACCTTCACGCCAGGTGGTTGGTATGATGTATTTGTTGATGACATTACGTTCCACACCGTAAAACGTTGGTGGCTCATGAGTTTCATTAATAAAACCGACGGGTACCAGAATAACACCGGCATTGGCTTTGGTGGTGTCATTCAAGTCAAACTGTACATAGGCCTGTTCGATGGCAACAGAGCCGGGTGATGAACCATCATCGGTATCAGCAATGGTGCCATGTTCCAGCTCCAGCTCAGAGAAAAAACGTATCTTGTCGTTAAACTGATGACCGAAAAACAGTACAAAACGATGGAAATCCAGCTCTTTTTTGTCGCTACCGCTGCCATTGCTCAGGTTATTGTAATGCATTTCACCGTAGCCGCCGACCGTAGTATCACTGTTGCTGCTGACGCTGCTGTTGCTTTCAACCTGTTCCGCCAGTAGATCAAACTGCTCCTGCAGGGTTTTAAATTCTTCATCTGTTACTGCCAGTGCCGGTTGTGCCAGGCCTAAAGTAATGGCCGCTGCCAATAGATGTTTTGTCATTGCTTTGTTTCTCACCAATAGTCTCCAGTTAAGATGTATGTTGTTCCCAGTGCAGCAAACGGTTAAATTTGTTGTGTCTGTGATATCGTTGCAGCGTATTATACGCAATGAGAATCTAAATGCAAATGATTATCATGTAGATTTAGTATATATTTAGGGATAGTGTTTTATGACTTTGTAGGTAGTTTTTTGCTGACAGCTGTTCATCTGTCTGCTTATCGGTATAATCCTGCCATTCAATATGGAGTAACAATATGTTTAGAAAAATGCATGTTTCTGGTCTTGTCTTAGCGTTTGCTATTGCTAATCTGGCAACGGTGGCGACAGCGGGAACGGTTATAAAAATTATGGATGAAGGTGATGTTACGACAATGCTGACCAACGGCAAGCTGGCAAGACTGAGTATGTCTGCCGGCGAAGAAGAGTATGTCATTGTAGATTTAGCCAGCCAGAAAGTAAAAATAGTGAATCCACATAAAAAACAGGTAATGGTTTTTGACATGGACAGTACGGCTCATCGCCAGGCTGGTATGGCAGCAAAACCATCTTCAGCAAAACTGTTACTGAAGAAGACGGGGACAACAAAAAATATTGCCGGTTATCAGTCTGACAAATATGAATATGGCATAAATGGTAAACGCTGTGGTGATGTTTATCTTTCGAAAAGTGCATATCGAGTGAAAGGCGTTCAGCAGCTGGCACAGGCCATGCAGGCAATGATGGAGCAGCAGAAGTCAATTATGGGTGGCTTTACCGCGATGATGGATGACTGCGAGCAGGCCGATAATCTGCTAACAGAGAAAATGGATAAAACCGGTGTGCCAATGCAGTGGGAACAACACGGTCGGTTAGTTACCCAGGTAACAAGTATTGATGTTGATGTGGATTTGTCCGCTGATGTTTTTGTGGTGCCAGCTTCGTATAAAAAGGTAACTATGCAGGAAATGATGCAACAGGCTTATCAAGGTGATTCTGTGGATGCAGCAAACGATTATCAGTCTTCGATGGGCGATGCTTCGCCGCTGCAGATGCCGACCCAGGCGCAGATGCAGGAAATAATGCAACAGATGCAGCAGGCGGGTCAGTTTACCCCGGAAATGATGGAACAGATGCAGCAGGCGCAGGAAATGATGATGCAGCAGTATCAGCAGCCGGGTTATTAATAGTAATGACTCAACCCGGCTAAAAAGAGAAGTTTTAAGTTTAAAAACGTTAAAGCAGAAGAAGCTGTTAAATAAGAAGGTTATGCAGCTTTTAACTTGTAACTTAAAACTTCTTTTAAGGCTCAATGTCAGCTGTTGAACCGTAAATGTCGTTTTTTCATCTGGTTCTGGTGTTTAAGCGTTGTCATCCGTGAAGGTGTTTCGACATCAGCATAGTTATTTTCCTGATCAGGTCTGAGCAACGACCATTTATATTTTTTTTATATCAACCGGCCCCTGCTTTTCAGGATGTTTTCCGCGTTTATCCTGAAAAAACCACTTTATCTGTTCAAAGTCTTTGTTGATATCTGTGCCGGGTATAAATCCCTGTTCATAACCGATAGTGCGGCTGGGGTAGTCTACATAGGCAAAACAGATCGGAATATTTGCGCTTTTTGCGATGTAATAAAAACCGGTTTTCCAGTATTTTGTTTTCGAGCGGGTGCCTTCTGCGGCAATGCCCAATATCATTTCTTCGTGGTGTTCGAATTCGCGGCTGATTTGCTGGATGAAACCATTCGGTTTCGAGCGATCTACCGGTATGCCACCCAGCGATTTAAACAGGTAATGGAAAGGGCCGATGAAGATCTGCTTTTTGGCAATCCAGCTTATTTTCTTTTGAATCGACCAGAAGCTGAGCAGTGCAATACCCAGATCCCAGTTACTGGTATGAGGGGCGCCGATTAAAACAAACTTTTTGATATCGGGTAAATTATCTTTTACCTGCCAGCCGATTATTTTTAATACTGAATCAGCAAAAAGTTTAAGCATGATTTCGTGGCAATAAAATAATGATGGTTAAAAAACTACTGCTGCTGCGGCCAGTTTTTTGTTTTGGCAACATGTAGTTTTTTGTAACCCTCCAGCAGTTTTTGATGCATGATAAACCCGTCCAGACTCAAGCCGGGGCTATGCAGGCCAAAAAAATTTTCTTTACCGGAAATGACATCAAGGCAGTTCGACAACGTTTCTTCACTGAACATCAGTTTTAAACTGTCGGTGTAATCTTCAAGCTTCTGCGATGTGTCGGCATTGATTTCCAGCAATGCCTGCAGGCATAAATAATACCGGTTGGTGTTGCTGTCCAGCTGGTCAATGTGGATGCACCAGTTTACCCATTCAATGGCTTCTTCGTTTTTCAGCGCCAGACATAACATGGCTTTTAACTCACCGATACGCAGACTTGCCCAGCTGCTGCCAGGATCAGGGGCAATACCGATAAATTCGGCCACCCGTTGAAAGTCATTGTAACCGCTTTCATTCAGGCGGTTCAGGATGGATAACCATTGTTCCTGATTCAGGTTTTTTAATGAAAGAATTTCTTCACGGAACAGTGCACCTTCATTATTGTTATTCCATACCAGGTCATCGACCGGATAAATATCGGACATGCCGGGCACAATAATACGACAGGAATACACGTTTAAATGTTCATAGTCGGCAATGTAAATATCAAAATCAAGCTGGTGAATAATGTCACAAAGATAACTGAATTCATCCGTAGTGGTGGCATCATGGTCCCAGTCACTGAATTCGTAATCGGGCTGGTTTTTGAAAAAATCATAGGCAATCAGGCCGCTGGAATCAATAAAATGGGTTTCCAGATTGTGGTGGTCGGCAACTTCATCTAGATCAAAACTTGGCGTTTGAAAGCCGTCGAGCTGGTCAAGGTCGCGTCCCTGCAGCAACTCGGTAACCGTGCGTTCCAGGGCGACTTCAAAACTCGGGTGGGCACCAAAAGAGGCGAACACTGTGGCATTCTTCGGGTTGATCAGGGTGACGCTCATGACCGGATAGCGGCCGCCCAGTGAGGCATCGGCGATACGTAAATGATAACCGTGTGCTTCCAGTTTTTTGATGGCTTCTACGATTTTAGGAAAGCGCTTCAGTACCGACTCAGGTACTTCAGGCAGGCAGATGCCTTCGGCGATAATTTTATTTTTTATATAACGCTCGAAGATTTCTGACAGGCTTTGTACCCGTGCTTCATTTTTTGTATTACCGGCAGACATGCCGTTGCTGACATAGGAATTGCCGATAATATTTATCGGGAACCAGATATCACGGCCGTCACGCTGGCGCTGGTAAGGGCAGGCGCAGATGCCGCGCTCACCGGTGCCGGAATTAGTATCAAATATTCTGGCTGCTGTTAATTCCTGATCCGGGTCATAATAAGCCCATAACGTTTCATCCAGTAAACCATCGGGGATAAGGTCATCGTTAGCGGAGGTGAACCAGCGCTCATTCGGGTAGTGTACGAAATCACGGCTGGCAAAGTCCTGGCCCAGGTAAAAATCAGCAAAAAAATAGTTGCAACTCAGGCGCTCAAAATATTCACCGAGAGCGCTGGCGAGACAGGACTTTCTGGTGGTGCCTTTACCATTGGTAAACATCAGTCCACAGTCTTTGTCTCGAATGTGTACGGAGTAAACGTTGGGTACCGGATTCAACCAGGATGCTTGTTCGATATCAAAATTCAGATCAATCAGTTTTTGTTGCATACTGGCAATGGATTCTTCCAGTGCCGCATCTTTGCCTTTGATGTAGGTTTTATCGTTCATAATTTATCGTTATTCGTTGCCGGAGCGGGGTAAAAAGTTAATTCAGAATTGTGTGTTTTTTTGTGGAGGATTCAAGCATCGGGAATCAGCTTGATTGTTTACATGCCGTCAACACGTCGTCGACATGGCCTTTTACTTTTACGCCGCGCCACTCTTTAATTAATACACGGTTTTCATCAATTAAAAAGGTGCTGCGTTCAATGCCCATATATTCTTTACCATATAATTTTTTCAGTTTGATAACATCAAACTGCTTGCATAAAGATTCGTCTTCATCAGACAGTAAATCAAAGTTGAACGACTGTTTTGCCTTGAAGTTTTCATGGCGCTTTATAGAGTCGCGTGAAACGCCAAGAATCACAGTGTTCTGCTTGCTGAATGCTTCTTTAGCGTCACGAAAGTCCTGACCTTCTGTGGTGCAGCCGGGAGTACTGTCTTTCGGGTAAAAATACAGGACCACTTTGCTGCCGGCTAAATCCTTTAATTTTATGGTTTTGTCACCAGTGGCGGGGCGTGAGAAGTCAGTGATTTTTTTACCGATAGCAGGCATGTTTATTTCCACTTTGAAGTTAATGTTGCAGCTTGATTACAGTGTAGTTTTACAGGCTGTTGAGTTCGGCATCCAGGTTTAATTCATCACAGGTCTGGATAAATTCCTCACGTAATCTGGCAATGTTGGTGTCAGCCGGAATACCGATGGTCATGGTCAGAGCAAACATGGGCGAACCGGTGTGTGCTGCGGCGTATCTTTCGGTTTGAAGGTCAACAATATTGAAGTTTCTGCTGGAAAAAAAACTGGCGATATTACCGACGATGCCGGGTTGATCAAGCGCGGCAACCTCAACAGAATAGGGTATAGCATTGTTGTTGTGGCTGGAGGCCGATGTGTTTTTTACCAGCAGTCGCATATCAAGTGACTGTTCAATATCCGGGATCTTACTCTGCAGAGAGTCAATGGCGGTAGCATCACCGCTGATAAGTAGAAGAATGGCAAATTCACCACCCAGCACGGTCATTCGGCTGTCTTCAATGTTGAGCTGGTTTTTATAGATAAACCGGCTTAATTCATCAACGATTCCGGGACGATCAGCACCTAATGCTGAAATCACTAATTTTGTTGTCATATTTCTGGCCTGCAGCTTATTATTGATAGCCTGTTTGTTTGCTCTGTGGCTGGGTACAAAAGACCGAGTTACGGTTTTCTGCTTACAGGCGCACAGTGTAAACAAAAAATGCCTAAACAAAAAGCATTGTTTGCTGCAGGAAGTGAGCGTTTGTTGTTAGTGCCGTGGTTTGCCGCCGGCTTAAGCCGATTAGCCGAGTTCGGCCAGTTCCCGGTTAAGCATTTCAGGATTGTGCGCGTTGACTTCTATTAACCGGCGCAGATGTTGCAGGCTTTTAACATCAATTTGCAGCCACTTGAGCCCCCAGTTACCATTGCTGGTATGGGTAATATTCACTCTTGCGTGAATGGATACGTTTTCACCAAGAAACAATGCCATGCCGCAGGGGTTGTCAATATTAATATCAAGTGATTCAGGAGGTTCAACCAGCATTCCCTTGAGTGAAATATCCAGCAGATTACAGCTCCATTCCTGGTCGCCGCTCTGCATTAAAATTTCAGCCGTAAACGGTATGCGGTTGTAATTTCGACGTTCTGATTGTTCTGAAGTATTCAATGGCTATGTCCAAATGCTGTAAAAACTGGGTTTTGCCTTTAATTTTTCTGAAGGCGCGGATTTAAAGCGTGAAATAAGTATAGCAAGAGTTTACAGAATACCCACAAATTACCTGAAAATCACTGTATATTTGATTGATAAAAAGCTGAAATATTGATTAACTGTGCGCCTAATTTTTTCGGGGTTACTAATGAGTAAAAGTGGCAATTTTAGAGGTAGCATGGTGGCACTGGTGACACCCATGCATCCGGATGGCAGTGTTGACTATCCGTCTCTGGCAAATTTGATTGAATTTCACATAGAAAACAATACTGCTGCCATCGTTTCTATGGGAACAACCGGTGAATCGGCGACGCTGGATATGGATGAACACTGTGAGGTAATGGCGCGCACGGTTGAAATGGTGAAAGGTCGAATTCCTGTGATCGCGGGGACCGGTGCTAATTCAACATCTGAGGCGATAGAGTTAACCCGCTGTGCACAGCAGGGTGGAGCGAGCGCCTGTTTGCTGGTAACTCCCTATTACAATAAACCGCCGCAGCGTGGTTTGTATGCACATTACCGGAAAATCGCGGAAACAGTTGATATTCCACAAATCCTGTATAACGTTCCCGGTCGCACCGCCTGTGACCTGTTGCCGGAAACAGTCAGACAGTTATCAGAAATCGACAATATCATCGGCCTTAAAGATGCCACCGGTGACCTGAATCGTCTTGCTGAAACGCAGTCGATTATGGCGGATGCTGACTTCAGTCTGTTTAGTGGCGATGATGAAACCGGTGCTGAGTTTATATTACGAGGTGGCCACGGTGTTATTTCAGTCACCAATAATGTGGCACCAAAAGCCATGGCTGAAATGTGTGAGGCTGCAATGGCGGGTGATCGGGAGTTGGCTGAGTCGATTAATCAGCGTTTGAGTGGTTTACACTCCCGTTTATTTCTGGAGTCCAGTCCGATTCCGGTTAAATGGGCTTTATATGAAATGGACCTGATTGAAGCCGGTATCCGCTTACCACTTAGTTTACTGGATGAGCAATATCATGAGGCTTTACGTCATGCCATGCGTCAGGCAGGGGTTTTGAGTGGCACACCGACTGGAGTGGAGCATTAATGCACATTTTTACACTATACCGCTCACGTTTAAATCTTGCCGGTTTGATTCTGCTGTCATTGCTTATCGTTTCATGCGCGGCAAAACGCCCGGTTTATCAGGGGGCTGAGTATTATAAAAATCTGGAAGTGCCGCCGGACTTGACGGAACCCGATACTTCCGGGCAACTGGTGGTACCCGATCCAACGGAAGAGGCCTTACAGCGTTTCCGTGACAACAATAAACTGGAAACGGTGATTACGCCAAAATTTGACGGTGTGCGGGTGGTTAATTATGCCGGTAACAGCTGGATAGAAGTCGATAACAGTGTCGAACATGTCTGGCTGCGGTTGCTTGAATTCTGGCAAATGGAAGGCATTGAGCTGGCCGAAAAACGGCCATTACTGGGCTATATGGATACGGTATGGGTTAAACGTTTAGAACCGGAAGCCGGATTTTTAAGATCTTTCTTTCAAGGCTTCGAGCCGGACCAGAAAGACCGGTTTCGTGTACGTCTGGAAAGGTTTGATGAGGGTGGTAAAACGCGGTTATATATTGCTCACTCGCGCATTGAAAAAGTCATTCGTAGCGATTATGAAAATGACTTTATCTGGGTTTCCCGACCCAGTGATTTAGAAACCGAACGCGAAATTATTTCTCGCATGGCCTTGTTTGCCGGTTTGAGCAAGCCGCAGATAGCGCAATTGCTGGATAATTACCGGCCATACAGTTCATTAATTAAAACCGGTAGCTCGGATAATACAGCATTCACCATGGCGGGCAGTATGGATTTTGTCTGGCGCCGTACCGTACGGGCACTTGATCGTATGCAGGTGCAGAATATTCAGCAGCATCCTGAAAGCAGTACCATTAATTTTGCTGTGAGCAGAGTTTCCGATAAAGATGTTAAACAGGATGAACTGTCACAGTCGAGCTGGCTGATGCAGTTGTTCAGTGATTCCGCTGATGAGGGTGATGCCGGTAAGCAGCGTCAGCAATATCATATTACCTTCAGCCAGATAGACAAACGCGTTAAGGTCGTTATTAAAGATGCTGAAAATACACAGTATATTGATGAAGACGGTTATGTTAGCGGTACTTCGCGTGCCGAACAGTTGCGTGATATTCTGATCAGGTATATGGAGTAAACCTGGGGAATAAGCCCGGGCAAAATGGAACCCGGAGAATAGCTTTCGGCTATTCTATGCCGGTATCAAGGCAAAATACCGATGGTACTGTTTGCCTTGATGCCTGTGTTTATAAACGATGTTTGCCAACATCCTGCAGATTGTACTGTTTTAGTTTCCGGTAAAGCGTACGTTCACTTATACATAATTCATCGGCAACTCTTGCCCGGTGACCATCATGCTGATGTAATAACGATTCAATATGCGTTGCTTCAATTTCACTTAATGAGCGATTGGTGCTGGGAGAGATGGCTTTTTTCTTGCGCGAGAACTGGCGCCGGTCAGCCAGCGGGTTGATATAAATATTGCTAAACGTACTTAACTGCAACAAATCCGGTGTTACGATACCATTCGGCGAAACGGCAATCGCTTTTTGCAGGATGTTGCGCAGTTCGCGGATATTTCCGGGGAAATCATATCCTTGCAGCATTTCCAGGGCTTTATTAGAGATCCGTCCGGCAGAACCATCATGTGAGCGGGTTTTATCAAGGGTGGCTTTTATCAAGGGTTCAATATCAATACGGCGTTCGCGCAGTGGTGGAATGGTGATAGAAAAACCGGCAATTCGATAATACAGGTCGGCTCTGAAGGTACCGTCTTCTACCATTTTTCGCAGATTGTTGTGCGTCGAGCAAACAATGCGCACATCGGCAAAAAGATCTTCACGACCACCTAAACGGCGATAGTAACCGGTTTCAAGTACACGCAATAACCGACCCTGCAGGGTAAGGGGAATGTCACCGATTTCATCAAGAAATAATGTCCCTTTTTCGGCAGACTCGATTAAACCGTTGCGCCGGCCAACACAACCGGTAAAGGCGCCACGCTCATGTCCGAATAATTCACTTTCGAAAATACCTTCAGAAATAGCCGTACAGTCTATGGATATAAAAGGGTATGCTTTTCTATTTGATTTATGGTGAATAAAGTTGGCTGCCAGTCCTTTGCCAACACCACTTTCACCATTTAACAGAATCGGCACGTCAGAGGTAGCTGCGCCGGACATCTCTTCGATACAAGCCAGAAATGCGGGCGAAGTACCAAGCATACGTTGTTTATTGTTCTCCATATCTTTGGATTTGGCAATCGGGAAGACTATTTCACCAAGATACAATTCACCATCGGTGCTGTAAATAGGTGAGCCTTTAATACGTACGTGTTCTTCCTGATTATTACTGTCGTAATGTATGTGCAGAACCTGGTGAGGCTGCCGGGTTTCGAACACCCGTTTGTGTGGACAATCTTCACCGTTCAAATGGCAGGGGACATCCGAGTGGTGTGATATCTGGTGGCATTTCTGGCCGACAACGGTTTCATTATCAGCACCATAAGAGCGGCAGTAGGATTCATTGGCGGCAACAATGTTGTAGTTTTTATCAATAAGCACAAAGTTGTTGTCAGATGCATCGATAATACTTTGCAGATTAATTGGGATTCGATTTTTATATTGCAAGCTGCCTCCGGTGTTTCTGTCAATATGCCATGAAGTGAAAGTGTATTATATTACTTATTTATAAAAAACAACAGCTTAAGAATTTCATGTAGTGTTTTATGTCATGACAAAAGTTAAGAATATCAATATAAAACTTTACCGTGTCAGTAAACAAGTAAAATGAGAGAAAAGAGTAAAGCGTTTTCTGCTAGATATATTTTGTAAAAAAACGGTTGATGTGATTGAATACTTGAAGAAATCACGTAATATACGCGCTTTCTTAAATAGAGAAATTAGGAAGGGTGGCTGAGCGGTTGAAAGCACCAGTCTTGAAAACTGGCAAGGGTTAACGCCCTTCGTGGGTTCAAATCCCACCTCTTCCGCCATAATATAATTAAGCCTCTGATTTTTCAGAGGCTTTTTTGTTGCAGAAAACTTTTTAATACAGGCTGAGGAGGTACTTGCCGGTGCTGGACAATGCGGCCTGTTTCTCCCGGTAGAATTGACCCTCGTCAGTGATTATGCTTATCGTGTTTTACACAGCACGATATAGAAAATGAGCGGGCTATTAAAGAATGCCATTGCATAGCAGGGAAACCCGTTACAAAGGGTGCTATATTCATTATAAGCATCTATTATCAGTTTTAATGATTTAACTTTCCTAAATTTTTACGTATCAGGTTTTATTTATGTGTGGAATTGTTGGCGCGGTAGCCGAACGAAATGTAACGCCTATTTTACTGGAAGGGCTGCGACGCCTTGAATATCGCGGTTATGACTCGGCCGGTATTGCGGTATTAAATAATGATAACTGTATCAGTCGTGTGCGCCGGGTCGGTAAGGTTAAACAGCTTTCTGATGCACTGGAAAGCAATGCGATACGCGGCACCATGGGAGTGGCGCATACTCGCTGGGCAACGCATGGTGAGCCCAGTGAAAATAACGCACATCCGCATGTATGTAACCAGTCGGTGGTTATTGTGCATAACGGTATTATTGAGAACCACAGTGAATTGCGTGAGCAGCAGGCGAACGCAGGCTTCAGTTTTACTTCGCAAACGGATACCGAGGTTGCGGTCCATCAGATCGAACATTATTTAACACAACAGGGCGACTTATTAAGTGCTGTGCGCTCTGCGGTGGCTGATTTCGATGGTGCCTATGCGCTGGGTGTGATGTCAAATTCAACAGCAGAAAGTAAACGTTTGATTGCCACCCGCCGTGGCAGCCCACTGGTTATCGGTGTGGGTATCGGTGAATATTTCATTGCCTCTGATGCTGCGGCATTGCTGCCGGTTACCCGCCGGTTTATTTATCTGGAAGAAGGTGATATCGCAGATATCCAGATCGATGCGCTGGTGATTTATGATGAGAAAGGTGAGGTGGTGCAGCGTGAGATAAAAGAATCCGAGTTAAGTGCCGATGCCACTGCCAAAGGTGAATACCGGCATTATATGTTGAAAGAGATACACGAGCAGCCCTCGTGTCTGGTGGATATTCTTGAAGGTCGCGTGGTTGATGGCCGCCTGCTCGATTCGGCCTTTGGCGTGGGGGCTGAAAAAATTCTTGATCAGGTAAAGGCGGTACAGATTATTGCCTGTGGTACCAGTTATCATGCCGGTCTGGTCGCCAGCTACTGGCTGGAAGCCCTTGCCGGTGTGCCCTGTCGCGTGGAAGTGGCCAGCGAATACCGTTATCGTGAAACGGTTTTGCTTGACGATACTCTGGTGGTTACGGTTTCACAGTCCGGTGAAACCGCCGATACTCTGGCGGCCTTGCGTGAAATTAAGGAAAAAACGAATTTAACGCTTTCTATCTGCAATGTACCTGAAAGCTCACTGGTGAGAGAAAGTGAGCTGAAGCTGATGACACGGGCCGGGCCGGAAATTGGTGTGGCGTCAACCAAGGCGTTCACCACGCAACTTCTCACATTATTAATGCTGGTGGCTGCATTGGGCAAACGCCGTCAGCTTTCGCATGAAAAAATTAAGACACTGTTTCAGCAGGCTTTATCACTGCCGGTATTAATTGACAGTATTCTTAAGCAAAAAGATGCTATTGATGAATGGGCGGAAGACTTTACCGAACTGCATAATGCTATCTTTATCGGTCGTGGCACGTTGTTTCCGATTGCGCTGGAAGGCGCTCTAAAACTGAAAGAAATTTCCTATATTCATGCGGATGCCTATCCGGCAGGGGAGTTAAAACATGGCCCGATTGCCTTGATTGACCAGGAATTGCCAACCATTGCGATTGCCTGCAAAGATGGCTTTGAAGGCAAGATAAAATCCAATATCCAGGAAATTCTGGCACGTGGTGGCCATGTCTATCTGTTTGCCGATGAGCGTATTAAACTGTCGGATTTAGGTGAAAACTGCCGGGTAATGAGTATTCCTGCTGTCGATGCCGAGCTGGCACCGGTGTTGTTTGCTGTTCCTTTACAGCTGTTTTCGTACTTCGTTGCGGTACGCAAAGGCACTGATGTCGACCAGCCGAGAAATCTGGCCAAATCGGTTACTGTCGAATAATGGCTTTTTAATAGATTTTACAGCTGTCCCCACGGTATAATCGGTTTTAATATGTTTACACCATCAGGAACGAATGCCGCAAAAATCTCCACGTAAGCTGTTCATCAAGACCTATGGATGTCAGATGAATGAATATGATTCATCCAGTATATCCGATGTTCTGGCAGACTCTCACGACCTTGAACTTACCGCTGATCCGGAAGAAGCTGATGTGCTTCTGCTGAATACCTGTTCGATTCGGGAAAAAGCCCAGGAAAAAGTATTCTCCCAGCTCGGCCGCTGGAAAAACTGGAAAAAAGACAGACCGGAACTGGTGATCGGTGTCGGCGGTTGCGTTGCCAGTCAGGAAGGCGCTGAGATTCAAAAACGGGCACCTTATGTTGATGTGGTTTTTGGCCCGCAAACCATTCACCGCTTGCCGGATATGCTCAGTGGTGTCAGCCAGTATCATAAAAAAATAGTGGATATCAGTTTTCCTGAGATAGAAAAATTTGACTGCATGCCGGAACCCAAAGCCGATGGTCCGTCTGCCTTTGTTTCTATCATGGAAGGCTGCAGTAAATATTGCAGTTTTTGTGTGGTGCCTTATACCCGTGGTGAAGAAGTCAGCCGGCCGTTTGATGATGTGCTGGCCGAAGTCGCCGGGCTTGCCGTACAGGGAGTGCGTGAGGTCAATCTGCTGGGGCAGAATGTGAATGCCTATCGCGGTTTGATGACTGTTGATAACCCGGAGGCCGAAGAAGCTGTTTATGCTGACCTTGCCCTGTTAATTCATTATGTTGCCGCCATTGAGGG
>JAJRUQ010000148.1 GCA_024277705.1 Gammaproteobacteria bacterium | reverse complement strand
GGTACTTTTTTCATTTTTTAAATCCTGTAATGAAAGTTATTGTAATCTGGCAGTGAAATTATAGTGAAAAATCGCTATCGTCAACCTGTTTAATATATAAGAAAATATTAATATTTAATTCAGCAATGTCGATAAACTTCGTGTATAATCTGTGTTCGCTTTCAGGTGCACATCGGTCTGCACCATGATTATGGTTAAGCATAATAATATGATTAACCACCATTATTACCATATTTTCCGCCTAGACCGACCTTTACTCAGTAAAAGGCAGGCCGGTTTTTATACAACGTCGGAGAACATTTAATGTCGTTTGAATCCCTCGGCCTGATGGCTGAATTACACCGTGCTGTATCCGAAAAAGGTTACAGCAGCCCTACCCCTATCCAGCAACAGGCTATTCCTACCGTACTTGAAGGTCGCGACCTGATGGGGGGCGCGCAAACGGGAACGGGCAAAACAGCCGGTTTTACCCTGCCCCTGCTACAGCGCTTGATGGAGACAGATGTGCCACGCAAGGGTCGCCGTCCGTTAAGAGCACTGGTATTAACACCCACCCGGGAACTGGCCGCACAGGTTGCCGAAAGCGTTCGTGATTATGGTCGTTATCTGCCACTGCGCTCTACCGTAGTGTTTGGTGGAGTCAGCATCAACCCGCAAAAAATGAAACTGATCAAGGGTGTTGATGTACTGGTTGCAACACCGGGACGACTGCTTGACCATATCAGCCAGCGTTCGGTAAACCTCTCCAATATTGACATACTGGTGCTTGATGAAGCCGACCGCATGCTTGATATGGGCTTTATTCATGACATAAAAAAAGTGTTGGCACTGGTTCCGCAAAAGAAACAGACGCTGTTGTTTTCCGCCACATTTTCTAATGATATTAAAAAACTGGCCAATGGTTTATTGAACAAACCGGTATTGATTGAGGTTGCCCGGCAGAATGCGGCTACCGAAACCGTGACCCAGGTGATTCACCCGGTTGATAAAAGCCGGAAACGTGAACTGCTCTCTTTCCTGATCGGCAGCAATAACTGGCAGCAGGTTCTGGTTTTCAACCGTACCAAACATGGCGCTAACCGGCTGGCTGAACAGCTGAACAAGGATGGTATTACTGCTGCAGCCATTCATGGTAATAAAAGCCAGGGAGCACGTACCCGTGCACTGGCTGACTTTAAAGCCGGCAGTGTTCGTGTTCTGGTGGCGACTGACATCGCTGCCCGTGGTATTGATATTGACCAGCTGCCGCATGTGGTCAACTTTGAGCTGCCTAATGTGGCTGAAGATTATGTACATCGCATTGGCCGCACCGGCCGTGCCGGTAATGAAGGCGAAGCCATGTCGCTGGTCTGTGTTGATGAGCTTAAATTGCTGAAAGACATTGAAAAGCTGATTAATCGTGAAATTCCCAAAGAAGTCATTGACGGTTATACCCCGGATCCATCGATTAAAGCAGAACCGATCACCCGTGGCGGTAATCGCGGTGGTGGCAACCGCAGTCGTGGCCAGCAAACAAATACGTCAAAACGACGTTCCGGCAACGGCAACAGTAAAAAAACACCGCGCCCGGGTAAAAACGCCAGAAGAAAAACCGCTGACGTTAATGGTAATAAAGCCGCATCACCCTGGCAGAAACGTTCGAGCAAACAAAACCGTACACGTGATGCAGCCTAGTGCGCGATACCATCATATTTAGATAAAAATTTATACCCGGAAGAATACAATGCTAGCAACTGCAAATATCACCATGCAATTTGGTGCCAAACCACTGTTTGAAAATGTCTCTGTTAAATTTGGCGGCGGCAATCGTTATGGCCTTATCGGCGCCAATGGCTGTGGTAAATCCACCTTCATGAAAATACTCGGCGGCGATCTGGAACCAACGTCAGGTAATGTCTCCAAAGATCCCAATGAACGTATCGGAAAGTTAAAGCAGGATCAATTTGCTTACGAAGAATTTAAAGTTATTGATACCGTTATCATGGGGCATGAAGAGCTCTGGGCGATCAAGTCAGAAAAAGATGCCATCTACGCCAATCCTGAAATGAGCGAAGCAGACGGTATTCGTGCCGGTGATCTGGAGGCGGAATTTGCTGAAATGGACGGTTATTCAGCGGAAGCCCGTGCCGGTGAATTGTTACTCGGCCTGGGCATTCCTTCCGAACAGCACTATGGCCCGATGAGTGAAGTGGCGCCAGGCTGGAAACTTCGTGTGCTACTGGCACAGGCGCTGTTTGCTGAACCGGACATCATGCTGCTGGACGAGCCGACCAATAACCTGGACATCAATACCATCCGCTGGCTGGAAGATATTTTAAACGAACGAAAATGCACCATGATTATCATTTCTCATGACCGTCATTTCTTAAACAGCGTTTGTACCCACATGGCCGATCTGGATTTCGGTGAAGTGCGTATGTACCCCGGTTCCTACGATGAGTATATGACTGCCTCAACACAGGTGGCAGAGCGTCTGCAGTCTGAAAATGCCAAGAAAAAAGCACAAATTGCCGAACTTAAATCTTTTGTCAGTCGTTTCTCTGCCAATGCATCGAAATCCAAGCAGGCGACATCCCGCGCTAAACAAATCGATAAAATACAGCTGGCCGAAGTCAAACCTTCCAGCCGTAAAAATCCCTACATTTACTTCGAACAGGACAAAAAACTACATCGCCTGGCACTGGAAGTGGAAGGTCTGGCAAAATGTTTTGACGAAAATTATTTATTTGCCAATCTTGACCTGATGGTCGAAGTTGGTGAGCGTATTGCTATTATCGGACCCAACGGGATCGGTAAAACAAGCCTGCTACGTTGCCTGTACGGTGATCTGGAAGCTTCTGCCGGCAGCGTAAAATGGTCAGAAAACGCACAGCCGGGGTATTATGCACAGGATCACGCATCCGACTTTGAAGACGATAAAACACTTTACGACTGGATGAGTTACTGGGGCAAGGAAAATGACGATGAACAGTCTATTCGCGGTACTCTGGGTCGTTTATTATTTTCCTCGGATGACATCAATAAAAAAGTCAGTGTCATTTCCGGTGGCGAACAGGGTCGTATGTTATTCGGCAAGTTAATGCTGCAGCGCAATAATATTCTGTTAATGGACGAACCAACCAATCACCTGGACATGGAATCCATTGAATCCCTTAATCTGGCACTGGAAAATTATCCCGGCACCCTGTTCTTCGTCAGTCATGACCGTGAATTCGTTTCCTCACTGGCGACGCGTATTATTGAGATGACGCCAAAAGGTCTGGTTGATTTCCGTGGCAGTTACGAAGAATATCTGGCCAGTCAGCTAAACGATCAGAAACGTAAGGCATCGTAATCACCAACTAACGTTTTTTACTTGTTGTTTTGTGTTTTTTATCACTGCTGTGCTGTTAATGATGAGAGACATGAATGACAGTCTTTTGCTGAGACACGCTGTAAACACATTCATGTGCGCTCGAATGCCACGTCCATGTGGCATACGGTCTCAGCAAAAGACTGTCATTTATGTTCCGGACACTGCGGGCAACTCAAACCATTGCGTATGAGACATCTCAGAGCAATGGTTCTTTTTAACCAGTTAATTTATGGTATTTTTGATTAATGATGAACAAAATTGCCATATTTGTTGATGTACAGAACATCTATTACACAACACGTGATACTTATGACCGTCAGTTCAATTACCGCAAGTTCTGGCAACAGGTAAGTTCACAGGGTGATATTATTATCGCTAATGCTTATGCCATTCAACGCCATGATGATCAGCAGATAAAGTTTCAGGATGCACTGAAACACATTGGCTTCAGTGTCAAACTAAAACCGTATATACAACGTCGTGACGGTTCTGCAAAAGGTGACTGGGATGTGGGCATTACCATTGATGTGCTGGATGCTGCAAAAAACGTCAATAAGGTTATTTTACTTTCCGGTGATGGTGACTTTGCTATGTTGCTTGAAAAAATACACCATGATGACGATATCATTACCGAGGTTTATGGTGTACCCGCACTGACTGCCAGCGCACTCATCAATGCAGCCAGCATCTATCACAGTATTGCAGATGACCTGCTGCTGTAACTTGGCTTATATATTATTGACTCGTGGATACAACGACCCCCGCTACATTTTCGACATTACCCCTGGCACAGGATTTTCTGGAGAATCTAAGTTCTCTGGGTTATCTGGAAATGACAGCGATACAGGCACAAAGTCTGCCACCGGTTCTAAACGGACAGGACATACTGGCACAGGCGAAAACCGGCAGTGGTAAAACCGCTGCTTTTGCCATTGCTATCCTGCACCGTTTGCAGGCGCAAAGCTATCAAACACAGGCGCTGGTACTATGCCCTACTCGTGAGCTGGCTGATCAGGTCAGCAAGGAAATACGTCGTCTGGCTCGGCCTATCGCCAATACCCGTGTACTGACTTTATGCGGTGGTAATGCGATGGCACCGCAACTGGCATCACTGCAACGCAAGCCGCATATTGTCGTTGGTACGCCGGGACGAATATTAAAACATCTGCAAAAAGGCACGCTGACACTGGCAGCTTTAAACACCCTGGTGCTGGATGAAGCTGATCGAATGCTTGATATGGGGTTTATTGACGATATTAAAAGTATTATTCGATTTGTGCCGGAAAAAAAACAGACCCTGCTGTTTTCTGCCACCTACCCGGATGCGATAAAAAAAATCAGTGCAACACTGCAGCATGATCCGGTTTCTATACGGGTAAACAGCCTGCACAGCAATAATAAAATACAACAGATATTTTATGAAGTGCAAAAAAATGAAAGAACCGAAACATTAATTCGCCTGTTAGCACATTATCAGCCTGAATCCTGTGTCATATTCTGCAACCGCAAACAACAGTGCCAGGAGCTGGCGGATGCACTGGGGCAACAGGGATACCACGCACTGGCTTTACATGGCGACCTTGAACAAAAACAACGTGACCAGGTACTGGTGCGCTTTGCCAATAAAAGCAGCACTATCCTTGTTGCCACCGATGTGGCTGCCCGGGGTCTGGATATAAAAGACCTGCAGGCGGTGATTAACTTTGAACTGTCACCGGACCCGGAAATTCATATTCACCGCATTGGCCGTACCGGCCGTGCAGGCAATGAAGGTTTAGCCTTAAGTTTATTTATGGCATCGGAAACACCTAAAGTTATTGCCATCGAAGAATACCAGAAAGCCCCGCTTCGCATCGCGGAAACCGCTGACTTAAGTACAAGCGGTGAAAACAATCATGCTGTCGCCGGTATGGTGACCTTATGTATCAATGGCGGTCGTAAAAATAAAGTGCGTGCCGGCGATATTCTGGGTGCATTAACGGCAAAATCTGATATTAACGGTAAACAAATTGGAAAAATTGATATCTTTGATATTATTTCTTATGTGGCGGTTGAAAAAACCATTGTAAGGCAGGCATTAAAACTTTTATCGGAAGGTAAAATAAAAGGCCGGAAATTCAGGGTTAGAAAAATAAGTTAAGCGCTTTCTACGGATAGTACAGGCTTTTTCTGATAAACCCGGAACACAACATCCACCGTTATCTCCAGCGTTTGCAGATGACAGGCAATGTCTCTGCCCTGTTTTGATGCACGATAAAAATGCGGTGTCATAAGCAGTAAATGATTGATTTGTTCGTTATCATTTATACGGCTATTAAATCGTAAGGTTTCAGTCGCCACCACAGAATAATCCGGAATTTTCGTTTCAGTAATATCGGCAGGCCGGCTCGCTTTCAACTGCGGATAAATAATTTCCCGTAATTCTTTCAAGTGATCAGCACCGGGGTCTAGCAGGATGATTTTACCCCCGGGTTTTAACACCTGGTTAAACCCCTGCACACTTAAAAAACCGAATAAACATAAAATAATATCAACACTGTTTTCCAGTAGTGGTGGTTGCCGGTTGGTGCCGACAATCCAGCACACCTGTTTGTTTCTTTTTGTCGCCTGAATAATGGCATCTTTGGATATATCCAGACCGATATAAGCAACCTTGTCAGCACGTTGCTGATGGCAAAGAGCATTGACAACCGTATCAAGATAGTAACCTTCACCGCAACCCGCATCTAACAGGCAGTGTTCTGTCATATCGTCCATCTGCTCGAGCACAATACCGGATAAGGTGTTCGCAATGGGTTGATAAATGCCGGAGTCAAGAAAACCGGTTCGGGCTATGACCATGGCTTTGCTGTCGCCGGGTTGCCGGGAACGTTTGTGCTGTACCGGCAGTAAATTGATATAACCCTGGCGGGCGATATCAAAGCTGTGGCCAGCCTCACAAAACCATTGTTTTGCATCCTGCTGCAGGGGCTTGCCATCAATTGGACAGGCCAGATTACGGGCGTTAATAATATTCATACCAGCGGCTATCTTAAGTTAAAATTAATGTCTTATGTCAGATAAAATTATACAGACAGAGGTGCTGATTATCGGTGCCAGTGCTTCGGGTTTAATGTGTGCCATCGAAGCCGGTAAACGCGGACGTAAAGTTGTGGTACTGGATCATGCCAGCAAAGCCGGTAAAAAAATTCTGATGTCCGGTGGTGGTCGCTGTAATTTCACCAATATGAATATTGATGCCAGCCATTTTATTTCGCATAATCCGCACTTTTGTAAATCAGCTTTAAGCCGGTATACCCAATGGGATTTTATTGCCATGGTGAATGCCCACAAAATCGCCTATCACGAACGTGATCTCGGCAAGTTATTTTGTGATAACAGCGCAAAAGATATACTGACTATGCTGCTCAATGAATGTGCTGATGCGAAGGTCAATATTCGACTGAACAGTCATATAACGACCATAGAAAAACAAAATGAACATTTTTATATCCAGAGTTCATCCGGCCATTTTCGCGCACAATCGCTGGTGATTGCCAGCGGTGGTTTATCGATTCCAAAAATGTGTGCCAGCCCGCTGGGTTACCAGGTGGCAGAACAGTTTGCTCATCATATCTGGCCAACATCTCCCGGCCTGGTGCCTTTTACTCTGCAGCCGCAGGATAAGCAAAAACTTGAAATGCTTTCCGGTATGTCGGTAAACAGTGAAGTCAGTAATGAGAAAATAGCCTTTAAGGAAAATATACTGTTCACCCATCGGGGACTGAGTGGCCCGGCTATTCTACAGATCTCGTCCTACTGGCAGCCCGGCGAGACGATCAATATTAATTTATTACCGGATATCGATGTGCTGCATTTATTGCTGTCCCGTCAGAAAAACAAGTCGAATACCCGGCTGAAAACACTGTTGGCAGAAGTCTTGCCGAAACGCTTGCTGCCAGCCCTGTTTTCTGCGGAAACACTGGATAAACCATTGCAGGAAATCTCACATAAGCAATTGGCTCAACTGGCCGCACAGCTGCAGCAGTGGCAGGTCAAACCGGGTGGCACGGAAGGTTACCGTACCGCCGAAGTGACTCTGGGTGGTATTGACTGTAATGAGGTCTCTTCCAAAACCATGATGTCGGACAAAGTCAGTCATTTGTATTTTATCGGTGAGGTACTCGATGTTACCGGCTGGCTGGGTGGCTATAATTTTCAGTGGGCATGGTCATCGGGCTGGTGTGCTGGGCAGGTGGTGTAATTCCATGTATCATGCATTCATCATTTGCAGAATAATGCTTACGTTGTATAGAGGTTAATAATATGCGTTACACAGAAGAACAAATTGCAGAAATAGATATTTTGATTCACTACAATCTGGAATCGACCCTGCAGGGTATAAAAGTCCACTCCAAAGCCAATAAAATGCAAATTGCAGCGGTGCAGCGTTTATACGATAAAGGTCTGGTAACACAGGTGGATGGCGGTTATTTAACCGATCTGGGCAGAACGGCGGCGGAACATGCGCAGGCCTTGATGCTGATGCTGGCACCGCATGACCAGAGTATCGCCAGTTAGCCCACTCATTCTTAGAGAAGTCATCAAATGACTCAAACCGGCCATTAAGAGAAGTTTGCAGTCGTCAGTTGGCAGTAAAAAGCAAAACCATGGCTTACGCCACAAAGCACGTGGGTTTTTAGCTTTTATGTTTTTAACTGCCTACTGCAAACTGATAACTGCCAACTTCTCTTAAGACTCATTCTCGCTCGTTGCAGTTAGCGGCTTATCCTGCTACAGCTTATCGATAATACCATTCAGGGTGGCACTGGGACGCATAACCTTTGCCGTGAGTGTACTGTCCATACAGTAGTAACCGCCTAAATCGACCGCACTGCCCTGCACGGCATTTAATTCACCGATAATCTGTTCTTCATTGTCGCTTAACTGTTCTGCGATCGGTGTGAAAATTTTCTGTAATTCGCTACTTTCACTTTGTTCCGACAGTGCCTGTGCCCAGTACATCGCCAGATAAAAATGACTACCACGGGTATCCAGTTCACCGGCTTTGCGTGAAGGTGATTTGTTCTGGTTTAAAAAGACACTGTTTGCACTGTTCAGCGCATCTGCCAGTACCTGTGCTGTTTTGCTGTCTGTTTTCTGAGCCAGGTCTTCAATCGACACTGCCAGCGCCAGAAACTCGCCCAGTGAATCCCAGCGTAAATGATTTTCCTGCAGAACCTGCTGTACATGTTTGGGGGCAGAACCACCGGCACCGGTTTCAAACAGGCCGCCGCCTGCCAGTAACGGTACGATGGATAACATTTTTGCACTGGTGCCCAGTTCCAGAATCGGGAATAAATCTGTTAAATAATCACGTAATACATTGCCGGTCACTGAAATTGTGTCTTTACCGGCTTTAACGCGTTCCAGGGTATAATTGATGGCATCAACCGGTGCCATAATCTGTATTTCAAGGCCATTCGTATCATGCTCTTTAAGATAGGTCTGGACTTTTGTTATCAGGTTTGCATCATGTGCACGGTTTTTATCGAGCCAGAAAATAGCCGGCTGAGTGGTTAATCGTGAACGTTTTACCGCCAGTTTTACCCAGTCTTTAATGGGTAGATCTTTGCTCTGACACATTCGCCAGATATCGCCCTGCTCGACTTTGTGCTCCATCAGGGTGTTACCCGACGCATCAGTGACCTGTACGCTGCCCGCTGTCGGGATTTCGAAAGTTTTATCGTGTGAGCCGTATTCTTCAGCTTTTTGTGCCATTAAACCGACATTGCTGACACTGCCCATGGTGGTGACATCAAAGGCACCGTGCTGCTGGCAGAATTCGATGGTTGCCTGATAGATACCGGCATAGCAGCGATCAGGAATCATGGCTTTAGTATCTTTCAGTTTGCCATCAGGACCCCACATTTTACCGGAAGATCGAATGGCTGCCGGCATTGATGCATCAACGATTACATCACTGGGAACATGCAGGTTGGTTATGCCATTATCAGAATTAACCATTGCCAGTGCGGGACGTGTTTGATAAACCTCCTGAATATCTGCTTCTATTTCAGTGCGTTGCGCATCAGTTAATGATGAAATTTTTGCGTACACGTCGCCCAGACCGTTGCGGGTATCCACTCCCAGCTTTTCAAAAGTGTCCGCGTGTTTAGCAAAAACATCTTTATAATAAACTCTGACCGCATGACCGAACATGATCGGGTCTGAGACTTTCATCATGGTGGCTTTTAAGTGCAGCGACAACAAAACGTCTTTGCCTCTGGCGTCCTGTGCGGCATCTTCAAAAAATTCACATAAGGCTTTACGGCTCATCACAGCGCTATCAATAACTTCACCGGCAAGTACCGGGGTTGACTGTTTAAGCACTATGCTGTCACCATTTTCACTGTGCAGAGTGATGCAGACATCATCATCTGCAGCTAACACACAGGACTGCTCACTGGCGTAAAAATCACCATTATTCATTGAAGCGACATGAGATTTAGAGTCAGCTGACCATTCACCCATCCGGTGTGGATGTTTCTTTGCATATTCTTTAACCGGCGCTGCCACCCGACGGTCGGAGTTACCTTCACGTAATACCGGATTTACCGCACTGCCCAGTACTTTGGCATAACGTGCCTTGATCGCCTGCTCGGCTTCATTCTGCGGCTCTTCAGGAAAGTCAGGAACCGCAAACCCCAGCGACTGTAACTCTTTAATGGCGGCATGCAATTGCGGCACTGACGCGCTGATATTCGGTAATTTGATAATGTTTGCTTCAGGTGTTTTAGCCAGTTTACCGAGTTCCGCCAGAGCATCATCACGTTTTTGATCATTCTGCAAATGATCGGAAAAGTTAGCAATAATGCGCCCGGAGAGTGAGATGTCACGGGTTTCCACATCAATACCGGCAGCCCGGGTAAAAGCCTGTACCATAGGTAAAAAAGAGTAAGTGGCTAAAGCAGGCGCTTCATCCGTCTGGGTATAAATAATTTTTGGCATGGTTATCTCTGACAATCGTTGATTAATCGATATGCCGGTTATTATATCAGAATGATGCAATAAAACGCGTTACTCAGGCGCTGTTATAACGCCGGTAAATGACTTTTTTGCCGGCAGTGCTGGAATTACTGATTCCTTGTAGATTTATGATTTTGTTTTATAAGACAATATGCCGGCAATAAAGACAACAGAGCTAAACAGCAACAGGCAGACTGAAAACACCATCAGCGATTCAGCCATGGTGATACCAAAAGCAACCTCGGGGGTATAACCGCAGGAGGTTTCAATACGATACAGCCATGGCAACCATTGTTCGACTGCAAACCAGGCAGGTAAACCCAGATCAAAACCGCAGTCTGCGAAGATAAAACCACGTTCAGTCCCCAGCAACAGATAAGATCGTTCTGTCAGCACTGCGGCTGTCACTACGATCAACAGGTGTGAAACCAGTGCCAGCCGTTTATTGTTACGGCTTAATAAAGCCACAACCGGCACCAGAATAAGAGCGGTAACCAGTAATCGTACCTGTATGCATACCACACATGGCTGTTCATCAAGCACGTATTGATGATATAGGGCCACGGCCATTAATGTCAGTCCACCGATAATAAAAAGGCGCCAGTACCAGGGGTTATAAGAAAGTTTTTTAAAAAAATTCAGAATATACATAATGTTGTGTGGCTGTAGAAAATATTCACAATTTTATCTTATTTGGGTGTTTGTGAGCATAAATTTTTGCAGAACTATTTTCTGTAAATGACATGTTCTCCCCAGTTCCATGTTTTTTCGATGTTATTACCGTTCAGAGCTATCATTTCAACACTCTGTTCAGGCAAACGCAAAATTGCGCAACAGTTATTAAACAGCGAACTTCCCGGGTTGATGACCAGCGTGCCGGAAAGTACTTCAGCAAACACCTGATGTGTATGCCCAATCACCAGTACGTCATAATCAAAAGATCGAAGCTTTTCTGTCCAGAGTTCAACCTGTTCAGTCAGTAGTTCACCATTTTTATCGAGTAGTTTAATACCGCCATGAGTGCCATCCGGAGGCTGGGCGTGAACCATATAGACACTTGTATTGTCGATGACCGCCTGATAGAAAAGCGGTAATTGCTGGAGAAAGTGAATATTGGCATCTTCATGCCCGGCAGGGTTTTTGCTGAGATATGACTGGTCGTGGTTACCGATAACGGTGTGACAGTTGCCTTGTTCCAGCAATTTAACAGTAGCACTCAGCTGTTGCATATAACCGGCAATATCTCCGGCACATAATATCTGCTCGACCCCGGCTTTTTTAAAAATCGACAGTGCTTGCGCCACTGGTTCCGGGGCTGCATGCAGATCACTGATTAAACCGATTAAAGCCATTTCAGACTTCCTGTAGTTTATTGATTTTATAAAATAATACGGATGTTTATAAATCCAATATACAACAGCTGTGAAATTTAAAAAAGTATCTCTTGATATTGTTTTATATAACCTAATAATAGAATAAAGAGATTTATAAATAACTGGAGTTAACGTGTATCAGGTACGTCCAGCTGCGGTAGCAGGTGCATTTTATCCCGGTCAGGAATATCTTCTGATCAATGAAATAAATGTTTTGCTGGAAGCAGAAAAATCAAGTTCACATGAACGGCGCAAGCCGCCCAAGGCGCTGATCGTGCCGCATGCCGGTTATATATATTCGGGCCCTGTTGCCGCTACTGCATATTCCCGGTTAACAGCGGTATCGGATATCATTAAACGCGTGATTTTACTTGGTCCGGTGCATCGGGTTCCGGTATCGGGCCTGGCGTTACCGGGAGTTGATGCATTTGCCACTCCCCTGGGGGACGTTGCCATCGATCAGGCCGCGATTAATGTCATCAGCGATATGCCGCAAATAGTGGAAAGCCCGGCTGCACATGCTCAGGAACATTCTCTGGAAGTGCAGTTACCATTTCTGCAAACCGTATTGAATGACTTTACTCTTGTGCCACTGGCGGTAGGTGATGTCAGTGCACAACAGGTGGCCGAAGTACTGGAGGTTTTGTGGGGTGAAGCGGAAACATTAATTGTTATCAGTTCTGACCTGTCCCATTTTCTGCCTTATCAGGCAGCGCAGGTGGTTGATGCCGACACGGTAAAGAATATTCTTGAACTGCATGAGCCGCTTGACCATCAGCAGGCCTGTGGTGCTACGCCGGTTAACGGATTGATGCTGGCAGCAAAGCAACATCGGCTGCAGTCTCAATTGCTGGATATGCACAATTCCGGCGATACTGCCGGTGATAAAGACCGGGTGGTCGGATATGCTGCCATTGCTTTTTATGCCGGGGCTGATGATGAATAACAGGGGTAAACGCTTGCTGCAACTGGCGCGTGCTTCGATTGCACAGGCACTGGGCATGGATTATCCGTCTCAGGATGCTGCTGCTACCGATGAGCAATGGTTGCAGGATAAGGCCGCCTGCTTTGTCACGCTGAAAAAGCAGGGTGAACTTCGTGGTTGTATTGGTACGCTGGAAGCCTATCGTTGTTTGCGGGACGATGTCGAAGCCAATGCCAAAGCAGCGGCATTCAAAGATCCGCGTTTTCCACCGCTGACGGCGGCTGAATTTAATGATATCGAAATTGAAATTTCTTTATTGTCGCCAATGCAGACGATTAAATTTTCAAACGAACAGGAAGCACTGGCCTTAATACAGCCCGGTGTTGATGGTATTGTGTTTGAGTACGGTGTTTACCGCAGTACTTTTCTCCCACAGGTGTGGCAGCAACTGCCAGGCAGCAGTGAGTTTATGGCACATTTAAAACAAAAAGCGGGATTACCCGCCGGATTCTGGGATGATGATGTCAAACTTTACCGTTATCATGTAAGTAAATGGCAGGAATCTGATTTTGCTGCAGAAACCGAAGGAGAAACAGAATGAACAAAGAAAGCGGTTTTCCCGGTCGTTACTGGCATCAGCTGGAAGATGGTCGCATACAATGTGATCTGTGTCCACGAGACTGTAAATTACATGAAGGCCAGCGCGGCGCCTGTTTTGTGCGACTGCGACAGAATGATCAGATCGTTCTCACCACGTACGGCCGTTCTTCCGGTTTTTGTATCGATCCGATTGAGAAAAAGCCTCTCAATCATTTCTATCCGGGCAGCAGTGTACTTTCCTTTGGTACCGCCGGTTGCAACCTGGCCTGTAAATTCTGTCAGAACTGGGACATCAGTAAATCCCGTGATATGGACAAACTGATGGATCAGGCATCGCCAGATGCTATTGCGAAAGCAGCACAGCATCATGCTTGTAAAAGTGTTGCTTTTACCTACAATGATCCGGTTATTTTTACCGAATATGCCATGGATACTGCCGATGCCTGTCATCAGAGAAATATCAAGACTGTGGCGGTTACTGCAGGTTATATCCAGGCGCAGGCAAGAATTGATTTCTTTGCAAAAATGGATGCGGTTAATATCGATCTGAAAGCTTTTAGTGATAATTTTTATTACAAACTTACTGCATCGCACCTGCAACCGGTACTGGATACCCTGCTTTATCTCAAGCATGAAACAGATGTCTGGTTTGAAATAACCACCCTGCTGATTCCCGGTAAAAATGATTCAGATTAAGAGCTGAATGAAATGTGTCACTGGATCAAAACGCAGTTGGGGGCAGAGATCCCTTTGCATTTTTCAGCCTTTCATCCGGATTATAAAATGCCGGATATTCCTGCCACACCACCGCTTACCCTGAGCCGTGCCAGAGAGATTGCCATGAAGCAGGGGCTGATTTATGTTTATACCGGTAATGTACATAATAAAGAAGGCGACACAACTTTTTGTCCCGATTGCCATAGCCTGTTAATCGAGCGTGACTGGTATCAGATTAATCAGTATCGTTTAAATGCAAAGGCATGCTGTCCCGAATGTGGTTATGCTATTGCTGGAAGGTTTGATACCAAAGCAGGAAATTTTGGGCCTCAGCGAATACCGATCAGCATCAGCCACTAATTGACTGCCGGTTTACGATTATAAAAAGTACACCACTGCTAATGGAATGATCCACCTCTCCCGTTAGCTTACATACCATTGCTCTGAGATGTCTCGCAGGTAATGTTTTGAGTTACCCGCAGCGCCCGAGACTGTCATCCATGCCTCTCATGGTTAACGGGACAGCTGTGAAAGTACATATATTAATATTCTCTGAGATACTTTTAGAGTTGTTATAACTACGTTGTTATTGACAATAAGCTGTTCCATTTTTTGAATAATAGACGTACAATTAAGTTTGTTAAAAAGTTTTTAGCAAATCATAAATGTGAAAAAAGAAGGAGTCCTGTATGAGTAAAAAAATGCCATTGGAAGAAGAAACGAAAAAACTGACATATACGGTAATTTACATGTCAATGTTTGTCATCGTATTATTCAGTGTAGCGTCATTAGTTTGATTAGTGGTATCCGGTATTTGCCGTATTTATTTCGGTTTTAATCAACAATACGGCGATCCAGGTGTTCGCCGTATTTGTTTGATCCGGAAATATTGCTCAGTAAAATTCAGTGTCATTACCTTTGCCTTGGCTCTGGTTTCCTGCGGCCCGCAAGTACCGCAGTCGCTGGTAACTATCGCTGACGCTCGCAGCAGCCCCGCACAATACATCGACACCGGTATCGCAGGTGACTCTGTCGGTGATATTCTGGTGTTTGACCAGCCCTTGCTGGACAATAACAAGCAAACCATTGGCACTAACAGTGGTACCTGTATCCGCACCCGTATAGCACACAGCTTTCAGTGTCAATGGACACTTACCTTTGCCAGTAAAACAGCAAGTACAGGAAGCATTCAGGTCGCCGGTCGTGAATACGATCATGGTATCTCAACAATCAGTATCATAGGCGGTACCGGTATTTATTCAGGCATAAGCGGAGAGATGCAAAGCAGTAAAAATAATGATGGCAGCTTTACACAACGACTGCGTTATACCATTAAACAGTAAATCGGTAGATTTGTACGAATTTCATCACCGGCCCGCTATGTTGCTGCGTCAGTGGTCTATTTTGACGCCTGATATTTCGTCTTCGTAAAAAATAAACTTGACAGCATCAGATGTGCGTATTACTTTTATTCAGTTATTCAGGCGTCTGTCTTAATATTACGATCCTGATCTGCTTGCATTTAGTGTGCGCTTTGAGTCCAGCGTTGCGCAATGATTTATAACGAACGTAATAAATCGACACGCATCGGCATTAAAAAGTGAGCGCCCTGTTCACCAAGGTGTTGAGTAAAACGCTGCCTGACCTGTTCATATAATGCGCTATCAAGTTTATGGCTGGAGTGTGTTGCTTTAATGGTATTATTTTCAAACTCGGCAAAATTTTCAAACATCATCGGTGAATTAAAAAAGGTTTCTTCCTGCAACTCATACAGTCCTTCATCCACAGCTTTTTTCACTGCATTAAATGCAGCTTCCCGAACTTTCTGTTCATCATGGAACAGGCGTAAAATCTCGTTAAAGTCACCGGCAAATACAGGCTCTGAAATATAAAGCAGAGCACCGGGTTTTAGTACACGTTTAATTTCGTGCATTGCTGCATCCATTAAATCAAGTGGTACATGATGTAATGATTTGAACATGAATACAATATCAACGGTGTTGTCTTCAAGCGGAATGTTCTGGGCACCGGCAAGAACAAAATGAACATTAGGTAAATCACTTATTTGCAGGTTTTTCTCATGAGCGATCTCATCAACTTCCAGTGCAGTAACTTTTCGCTTACTGCCGGAACTGGCGATATTACGGGTAATATCAGCATTTCCACAACCTAATTCCAGAATATGTGTACCATCGAGGGACAATAAACGGTTGTATATTTCAGCTTCAGGGCAATTGATAGTTATTTCATCTGTTGCTATTTCCATTCAATCTTCTCTTTTCAATTACTTGATAGTACCTGTAACATCAGGGTTAAAACAAGTTTAACAGAAGCGGTCGATAGTGATGTAAATGTTGTAGTTTGTATCAAAAGTATTTATTTCTTTACATGATTAGCGCAATGCGTTATTTATATGAAAACCATGATAAATGATAAATGATAAAAGCATGAATACATTGCAGCCACTATGTTTTGTTGTCGATGACGATGAGGTGATTACTACCATCGTCAAAAAATTACTGATTGACAGTGGCTGGCGAGTTGAAATCTGCAATATCAGTACTCAGGCATTACCGGGTATCCTTAACAGTAAACCTGACTGTGTACTACTGGACATCATGATGCCGGGACTCGATGGCCTTGAATTATGTAAACAGATTCGCGAGCAGGATACACTGGCCGATACCCGTATAATCATGCTAAGTGCAAAATCCTATGCGTTTGATCGTAAACGTGCTTATGAGTTTGGTGCTGATGGTTATATTCTCAAACCACCCGATCTGAAAAATTTTACGCAAGAACTGCGTCGTATTGTTGATGATGAATTTAGTCTTGAGTTCTGGGGCATTCGTGGCACCCTGCCGGTACCGGGTAAAAACAGTCTTCGTTATGGCGGTAATACATCCTGTGTCAGCGTGCGCTTTTCCAGAGAGCGTCTGTTTATTTTTGATGCCGGTACCGGCATCAAAGTACTGTCGGATTACCTGCTGAAAACAACACGGGAAAAAATATCCGCCAGACTGTTTATCTCACATTCTCACTGGGATCATGTTAATGCAATCCCTTTTTTTGCTCCTTTTTACCGGCCCGGTAATGTTTTTGAAATCCTTGGCCCGGCACAGGGTGATGTTTCAATAAGGGATGTCGTTTCTGCTCAAATGGACGATGTTTATTTTCCGATAACAATAAATGAATTCGGTGCCAAGGTATCGTTTCGTGATTTGCATGAGGGCCATTATGAAATTGACGGCATCGAAATCAGAACCATGATGTTAAGTCATCCGGGATATTGCCTGGGTTATCGTATTAATTATAACGGCCATTCTGTCTGTTATATTACGGATAATGAACTGTTCCCTGAAAATTCTGAGTTTTATGATGCCAGCTATGTTAAAAAACTGGAAGATTTTGTCAGAAATGCCGATGCACTTATTACGGATTCTACCTATTTTGATGAGGAATATGAGGGCAAGGTAGGCTGGGGGCACTCCTGTTTAAGCGAAGTCAGTCATCTTGCTCATAATGCGGGTGTTAAAAAGTTATATCTGTTCCATCATGACCCGGATCAGACGGATGATGATATTGACAGAAAGCAGGAAATTGTCAGTCGTCTTTTGCGTGAAATGAATTCAGCAACTGTCTGCCTTGCCCCCGTGGAAAAGCAGACATTTATTATTAATGGCCATTGATAGCCTGTTTTCTCCTGCTTTGCACATCGTTTGATTCGATTTACCCGGCAGTAACTTAAGACCAGTGATGATCAGCTGAGCGCTGCCATGAACTGTATTTTTTATAATTTTGACAGGTACTTCGAACTCACCCAGCCTTCCGTGCTAAAACGTACTTTTGTCCAGCTAGCATCCTGATCTAAAATTTTGACTCTCATGTCCTGCTTGAGTGGATCTGCAACTTTATCAAAAGAGGCAGAGGGACCACTGCGGATATTGAGCAAAGGGGTTGTTACCCGGGCAATTCTTTCAAGTCCTGGCAAGGCATCATCCGCTGCTTCCTGTTGTCTATCATTGTCAAATAATGTCATGCGCAGCCTTTCCAGTGGAAAGGCGGGTCCGGGATCTGTTTTGCGCGATGGTGAAATTTATTCATGCCCCAGTAGCTCTTTAATCGGGTATGACTCTGATAATGTTTCGCATATATCAAATACCGTTGCAATTTGTTCCTCCGTGTAGCGATGCCAGTAACGGGGAGTGTTTTCATTTCTGTGTGTGGCCTGTATCACTTCATCAGCGGAATAAACCCGGTTAAACCAGGACAGATATTTATCATTACCATTAGGAGTCAGAATACCGGCATTATCAATTTCAATACCAATGGAGTATTTATTGTATCCACTACGTCCCTGCCAGCTGCTGCGGCCGGCATGCAAGGCAACAGTATTAAAAGCAAGCAGCTGAAAAATTTCACCTTGACGCCCTATCACCAGGTGAGCTGAAACTTTCTGTTTTGGATTGCTCAGGCTTCTTACTGCAGACTCCGCTGATGAGCCTGCGGTATAATGAATAATAATAGAATCGGGCTGACCATTAACCAGCCGACCACCCTGGTTGGGCGATTCCTGCCAGTCAACATTGTCAGCGATTAATCGATGTTTATTAATTTCCATGGTGAAGTCCCTGTTGTTTTTATTACTGACTGAATAGAGATGTCCTTAACCTTTTGCCTGCGGATTATTTTTTTTGGCAGCAGTTTTAATAGAATTGACTTTTTCTAAGCCACGGCTACCAAAATAAAAGGCATAAACAGTTATCAGCAGTGTTTTTAACAGATCCTGCCACGGCTCCAGGAGTGCTATTTTGCTTTCATCAAGAATAAAAATTGTGAGGTAAGCCAGTAATACCGTGGAAACGGTGAGGAATGCAAGGGAAAGTGGTCTGATGTTTTTTGCCAGCCAGCTGTCAGACTGCATATCAGCAAGGTGTCGTTTACTGATTTCTGAATCATATCTGGAAATGGCTTCAAGCTGAGTAATCTTTAGCTTGTTCAGTTCATCTTCCATTTTAATTTTCAGCTGCTCACGTTCCTTGTCTGAGGTAACCAGTTTATCAATCGTATTTCCTACAGAATCTACTATATTTGCAACATTGCTGCTAAAAAGATCTGTTAACCATGACATGATTTTTCTCCGTGATATTTTAAAATGGTTATAAATACATCGTTACTGCTTTTTACCCTGTTGTTGAATCATGTTTGTTTATTACCGGTTGAACTTCATACTGTATCCAAAGCTGATGCGATTTTCCGGGTTCGATGGTCACTACGTCTTCAGCGGCATTGCTGCTTTCAACGCATAACATTTTCTTATAACCATCTTTACCCAAATCCCCCATTTTGTCAGCAATTTTCTTCCACGGGTTCCAGACAACGGTGGAATGACTGCCACACTTTCTGATAATGATATTTCGCTTAAGTGAATTATCTTCGATGACACAATCACTGGCGGTGTCGAGATAAATTCTGTCAACTTCATTTTCGATGGTGATGTGTCCGTGCTGAACCTTGCGTTTGAAGTTATCAGGTTTATCGAGATAATCAGTATCGTCCAGCCCATGCAGTAAAACTTCGCTGATATCACCAACCTTGAAATAAGTATGGAACGCCTGCCCGATGACAACAGCTTGCGTACCATTGTTACGGGTGGTCAATTCCATTTCAAGTTTTTTGCCGATAGAAATACATAAGTTCAGCTCTGTATCTGCCGGCCACATGCTTTCAGTTTCTGTTTGCGGCGTTATACTTAAGTTAATAATGGTATTGCCATTGGCGAGTGCCTGGGTGGCATTAACATGCCAGATAATGGTTCTGGCAAAACCGTGTGCCGGATAGCTTGTGTTACTTGCGTGAGCGCCAAACCAGGGCCAGCATATCGGTATACCGCCACGGATTGATTTTCCGGCGGCACAAACGGCATCTTCCGATAACCAGAGGACATCAGCCTCACCTTCGGGTATCCAGCTTAACAGATGGGCACCCTGTAGACTGATCCTGGCACTGGCATGCTGGTTTGTTATTTCAATAACCGGGATACCTTTGCTGCCGGAGACAAATACCAGATGATTGCCGGATTTGTTCAATGCAAAGCTTTGATTCAATTGTATTATATCTTTTGTGTTCATCTGTTTTTCTGCCGGTATGCGGTTATCGTTTATGATTCAGCTATCGGTGGTCCGCTACTATCTTCCGTTTACATATATTACAGGCGTTTAACCGTTACCTGTAATTTGCCAAAATTGTTACCATAAAACGGTTCAAGTCATTGGCAAATAAACATAATTCACCTGTTTTTTCTGCTTTAACCGTACTTTTCAGACCAATTTTAAAAGCGTTGTCATCAGTATTGCCGATCGAGCCGCACAGGCAAAACCAGTCAGCATCGGCGACTCTGCGAAACGGTTCCATGCCGGCAATGGCAATTTCTTTCCAGCCCAGTTTGACATCCGCACGATCCCAGCCATTGGCATCACACAGGATACCGGCATCACGCCACTGCTGTTCACCAGCATTGGTTTTTTTCACACTGATCTCGTATTCCTCCCCTGCTTGCAGGTATAAACCGGTGTGATTGTACAGGTGGTGCGCCAGCGCAACCGTGGTTATTTCTTCATTGGCAGAAATTCTGTTTAAACGGTTAAGCTGGTTTTCTTTATGGGCAAGCATACCTTTGAAATATTGCATGGAATCGTCATCATAAAGGATATTGTGTGATACGCCTTTTAATGATTGCGGGATATAATTGCGGTCACCGGCAATTCGTTCAGCCACCGAATGGTGTACTGTGGGCGGTAGCCGGGTTAATTCATCGTTCTCGATAACACAGCACAACCTGTCGGTCAGCGTCATCCAGCTAATCAGTTTACTGCGGTTTTGTTCGTGATTTTTACCAAATACGTTGGGATCAATAGAAATGTCATCCTGTGATATCGAGTATCCGGCATCACTGTCAACAAGCTCGTCATAGTTAACATCGGGCGGAGACATTATATTCACTGTCCATTCCAGATCATCAATCCAGTTAAGCATAAAACGAAAGCTGATATCCGCCAGACCATCATAATAATAGCCACCTCCGACATCCGAGTGTGCTCCGGCAAACCATACTTCTGTTATCTTGTCTTCAGTATTCATTAAGGTGGGCTGAAATATTTTACGTTTGTCATCCAGGGATAAACAATGCAGTGCCTGTTTTACATTAACCGGGAGTGTGTGGCCATTTTCAAACACAACTTCAGAATGCGGACGTTCTGATTTTTTCATGTTGGGTAAACCGATAGATGCTACGGTATCAAACACGGCTTCGATAATATCGTCAGGGCCGACATCTTTGTTGATAAGTGAGGCAAAACGGCGAGCCAGTGCAGCGCCGCGACTGAATCCGGTGACCAGAATTCTGTCACCGGCCTGATATGAATCTTTAAAATCGGCTAATGCTGCACGCAAAATTCTGGCAACATCAAATTTTTCTCTGGACAAACCTGAATTATATAAGCGTTGAAAAAAATTCCCGTAAGTGCCGATGCCGCTATAATAAAAACTGATTTGATCGCCAGCCACTTTTTTTCCTGTTTTTAAAGTGCCACCACAAAGTATGTGAAACTTGAGTATATTGGTAATATTCTCATCTTCTATAGCACCTGTATTGTCTATTTCCTGATCAGCATCATCCGGTTCATTTGATGTTCCATCAAAATTAAATATTATTAGTTTGCTCATTTTCCCCCCTTTTTTACATCCTGTGTTGTTTATTTTGTCGCCTTATACTTTTATTTATGATAACTGAATTAATCAGTTTAACCGGGTAACTAATTGCTGAATAATGGCTTCAGCCATATGATTGCCCTGTTCAATAGACTGTTTGATTTTATCCATCGATATTATTTCAATTCTTTTATCTGTCGCTTCAATATTTTCTCCAGCACCGGCAGCCCAGTTTACTACCAGCGACATGGTGGCATAATTGATCTCAAGTTCACGGGCCAGTGCCGCTTCAGGCATAGCGGTCATGCCTACAATATCGCAGCCATCCTGTTTCATGCGTTTTATTTCTGCAATGGTTTCCAGTCTTGGCCCCTGAGTTACCCCGTAGGTGGCTTTTTCCTCATGTTTATAGTTACAATCTTGCATTGCCTGTTTTATCTGACTGCTTAAAACATCATCAAACGGATAGGTGAAATCAATATGTTTGACCTCTTTATCACTGCCGTCAGTATAGGTTTGACTACGGCCATGGGTATAATCGATGATCTGGTCAGGCACAACCCATTTCATGGGTGACATATTTTCGGTAATACCGCCAACTGCGGTTACGGCAATAACATGTGTCACATCAAGAATTTTTAAAACAAACATGTTTGCTTTATAGTTTATCTGATGGGGTGCGATATGATGGGTTTGTGCATGTCGATTGAGATATACAACTTCCAGCTCATTAATTTTACCGGTAAAAAAATGGTCAGAAGGTTCACCAAAAGGGGTATGGATTTGTTCTTCTGAAATCTTTTCAAAATGTTTTATCTGCTTGAGCAGGCTGCCACCGATAATTGCAAGTTTCACTCGCTACTCCTTAATTTATTTTTTTAACCTTTATTCTTTATGCTGTTTGTTTAATCATTAGCGGTGGATACAAGCATGTTCATCCGAGACATAAATTGCAAAGTGCTTGCAACGCATCTCTCTGCGCTAACGGCACAGTAATGATCGCTGTAAATACTTTAGATCTGACAGTTGTATGCGGTTAAAAGACATAAAACTTTTTATTACTCTGCCAGTGCATAAATAGCATCAAGTTGCCGGTATTTTCCATTGTAATCCATACCATAACCAAAAACGTATTTATCCTCTACAGTAAGTGCAATATTATCAGTTAATGTGGTTTTTATAGCATCATCATCGAGACAGCGCTGATGGTTTTTTTTAAGCAGGACGGCAGATGTTATCTTTGTTGCTCCCTGTTTTTTACAATATTCAATAATTGCTTTCAAGGTAATCCCTTCATCCAGTATATCATCAAGAATAAGTACACTTCTGCCTTTGAGTGATGTCACCGGATAAGCCAGCCATTTCAGCAAACCTCCTGTTGTTTTATCTTGATAACGGGTGGCGTGAAGATAATCGATTTCCAGCATACAGTTTAATCTTGGTAATAACTGCCCGGAGAAAATCAACCCCCCGTGCATTACACACAGTACCACGGGGGTATCATTTTTTAACTGTTGATTAAGTTTATCAGCAAGTTTATCCATAGCCGAGATAATTTCACGGTTACTGATAATCTGTTTGCAACCGGCGGGTAAAGTTAATTCAGGGTTCATGGTTTCAAGGCTGATAAATATTGTCTGCAAATCATGCTGTTTTAATAAGTAAAGGTAATGGTGTTTTCATCCATCGCTTCGCCGATAACATAAGCCGCGCCAACACGTTCCTCAACTTCGGGAATCATTTCTTCAGCGGCCATTTTTAGTGAAGTATTGCAGGCTTTAAAAGATACTCCCGCCGTATGTGCCTCTTTGATGATGTCGTAGATAGTACGGTGTGACTCCAGGTTGATCTCAGAATTTTCAGCATTGTCAGCAATCGCCAGTTTCCCGGCACAACCGGTAAACACAACTTCAACATCATGAGACAATGCTGCGGCGATAGTCGCCTGAAACAAGGGAGCGTAACAGCCTTCGGGCTGGGCCGGATCAGAGTTGGACATGATAATAAGTAGCTTTTTTTTATTCATGATTGGTTTTCGCTGCTGGGTAATTTCAGGGGTAAATCAGATATTTGTATTTATACCGCTTTATATTGTTTGCATCAAGGGAATAACAAAGATTGCAGCCCGGTTAGCAGTGTATTACAGGTTAACATCACCCCGGTTTAATCCTGTTAAGCAGGATTAAACATCCAGTTCCAGTTCGGGTGAATCATTCAGGGCCACGATCTGTTCAGTTATCTGTTGCCAGTGTCTGTCCTGTCGTAACTGCTGCCAGTTATGTTCACCTTCGCCGTGCATTCGTACTAAACGTAATTGTGAAACCGGGTTGTTATAACCTTTTATATATTCAGTCGCCTCGATAGCACCATCAAGGTGGTTACAGATCAGTGCCATATCGCAACCCGCAGTTAAGGCAGCTTCTGCGCGTTCGCCGAAACCACCGGCAACACCGGCCGCTTCCATAGACAGGTCATCACTGAACACCACGCCCTGAAAGTTAAAACGCTGGCGTAAAATATCATTGATCCAGAATCGGGAATAACCGGCCGGCCTGGCATCCACCTTGTCGTAAATGACATGAGCGGGCATGATCGCGGCAAGTTTATTTTCTATCATATTTTCAAAAGGAATAATGTCGCTGTGCAACAGTTCCTCCAGGCTGCGATGATCGACCGGCATTGCGATATGGGAATCCTCTGCCACGCCGCCATGGCCGGGAAAATGTTTACCGACAGCCTGCATGCCGGCTTTGTTCATGCCATGCATAAAAGCATAAGCCAGTGTTGCTACCGTGGCAGGCTTGCTATGGAAGGCACGGTCGCCAATAACACCGCTTAAACCGTGAGCCAGGTCCAGTACCGGCGCAAAACTGAAATCGATACCGCAAGCACGTAACTCAATGGCCATCAGCCAGCCGGCGTTTTCTGCTAGCTGGCGGCTTTTTTCGATATCGTTGTTAGCCATTTTTGCATAACAGCTGGCGGCCGGAATATGGCTGAAGCCATCATGAAACCGCTGTACCCGTCCCCCTTCATGGTCAACAGCAATTAACAGTTGTGGTGAACGGATATTATGCAGTTCTGCCACCAGTGCGGTTAATTGTGTTATCGATTCAAAATTTCTGGTGAACAGGATAACGCCGCCCACTTCTGCTTTCTGTAATAATTGTTTTTCTTTTTTGCTGATACTTGTTCCTTCAAGATCAACCATCAATGGACCGAGAGTCATAAGACTTACCTGGTGAATGTTTTATCACATGCTATTTTGCTGAACTGCATAATCTGTAAAAGATAGCGTTCCAGATCAACAAAGCCATGATCACCGCCCTGTTCGATTATGCACTGACTGTTTTTGTATTTTTTTTCTGCTTGCCGGTAGTCTAGTGTCTGATCTCCGGTTTGCAGTAAGACGAGATAACGCCGGGCATCGCTGATGTGTTTCACATCCATTTCTTTTAGTTGCTGAATATGGGTTTCATTAAAGTCCCAGCAGCCATCATCAAAGTAAAATTTATTTTCTCCGAGACAGGCTTTCAGGGTTTCGTAGGGTTTTACCGATGGGTTGATAAGCACCGCGCTGCCACTGTATTTTTCTGCCAGATAGGTGGCGTAATAGCCGCCAAGTGAGCTACCGACAAAATTAAGCTGATAATCACTGATGGTCTGCTGCACAATGTCTTCAAGAAATTCTCTGGCTTCGCCGGGCACCGCTGGAATTTGAGGGCATATTAACTGTTCAGAGCACCCTTTTTCGGCCAGGTACTTACTGACCAGTAAAGCCTTGTGTGACTCCGGTGAACTATTGAATCCGTGCAGATAAAGTAATTTTCTTGGTTTCATATTAACGTGAAAAAACCCTGTAAAACATAGTCTTACAGGGTTTATTTAAAGCATGATATGTAAAAATCTGTTGTCTTGTTTAACTGGCAGCCATGTCTTTAAGTGCTTTTAACGGCAACACTTTTACAACTTTACGGGCCGGTTTTGCCGCCACATCCATAAATTCACCGGGACGGAATGGATTAGGTACATTCTTTCTGGCTTTGGTGGCCGGTTTTTTATTCACTTTAATTTTTAATAAACCGGGGACTTTAAATTCACCAGCACCACGTGCCTTAATATGACCTTCGATAACTTCACTCAGAGAATCAAAAACTTTTGCAATATCTTTACGGGCCAGACCTGTGTCTTCCGAGATGCGTGCATATAACTGAGATTTTGTGTATGCATTTTTAATTGCAGTTATTTTCTTTTCCGGAACTGCTGCTTTTTTAGCTGCCTTTTTCTTTACTGCCTTTTTTTTCACAGCTGGTTTTTTGCTAGCTTTCTTTTTTGCCGTTGCCATTATTTATTGCCCTTTGATGATTGATGTTGAGAATTAGTTTTTGTTACTGACTTTTTTGTCTTATTTAATAATTAGTCCTGTAACTAATGCATCATCCATATGCCCTGTTTTTATATTTATGTCTGGTATAAAAAACTATTATTATAATATTTTTATGTGAGAAATAAATTACTTAAAAACTGTGATGATGTTTTATAACGTATATCAAACAAAGTAAACAGTTTTTATAAAAAAAATGCATTTATTACTGTATTTATAGTAATAAATGCAAACTTTCTGACTTAAAGCAGAATTTATGGCTGATTTTTTCAGAATGATTTTTTGTAAAGCATAACTACAGCATGTACTGCAATTCCCTCTTCTCTTCCCGCAAAACCGAGGCCTTCGGTAGTGGTAGCTTTTATATTTATTTGTGTCATATCGAGTTGCAGGATTGCCGCCAGATTTTTCTGTATTGCCGGCATGTGTGGTGAGATTTTCGGTTGTTGTGCAATAATGCTTACGTCAAAATTCATAATGGCGTATTGTTGCTTTACCAGCTGCTGCGTTTTTTCTAATAATATTCTGCTGTCGATATTTTTATACTGCGGGTCAGTATCCGGAAAGTGCCGGCCTATGTCACCGGCAGCGATCGCACCCAACATGGCATCACACAAGGCATGAATTAAAACGTCACCATCCGAGTGCGCAACAAAACCAGAATGGTGTGGAATTTTAATGCCGCCGAGCACGATAAAATCACCATCGCCGAAACGATGCACGTCATATCCATGGCCTATTCGAAAGGCCGGGATTACTGATTCTGTTTTTTCTGTCATAAACCTACTCGTTCAGCTATTGAGCCTGCAAATATAACCCGGCCAGGCGCAGGTCATCAGGCCGGGTAATTTTGATATTATCTTCGTGGCCCTGCACCAGGCGTGGTGAAAAACCGGCCATTTCCATAGCAGAAGATTCGTCAGTGATTAACAGGTTTCTGTTGTTTGCGGCCTGCAGTGCTGATTTTAGTAATCTGGCCGGGAAATACTGCGGTGTGAGTGCATGCCACAGGTTTTCCCGCTCGACAGTTTTGGCTACCACCGCGGGTGATATATTGCCTTGTTGCTTTTTCATGGTATCACGCACCGGTAGAGCCAGTAAGCCACCATTTTCATCACTGCCTGTTTCCATGATCAGCTTGTCAATATCATCCTGTCTGAGGCATGGACGCACCGCATCATGCACCATTAACCAGTCCGTTTCGGCATTGAATGCATCGTACTCATAAAGTTTTTCAATCGCATTAAGAACTGAATCGACCCGTTCATCGCCCCCCGTGGTTGTTAACAGTGGTTTGTTTGCAAGGTACCTGATTTCAGGCCAGTAATGGTCATCTGCCTGCAAGGCAAGCACCAGTCCTGAAATGCTGTTATTTTTAAGCAGAGCATTTACGGTATGTTCAAGCACGGGACGGTCGTTTAATGACAGGTATTGCTTGGGAATGTCTGACTGCATACGTTTACCGATACCGGCGGCAGGAAGAATTGCCCAGATGGAGTGTGTCATAAATTGTTTCCGCCTGCGGGATATAAAGTGGATGCACCCTGCTCCAGTCGTACGGGACATACAGATAACTTCTGCAGTGTGCCGGCATATTCAATCGTGTTCATTTACAGAAGACGTGTTTTTTTCTGGTTCTATCACCTGATAATAAACTTCTCCCTGTTTAATCATGCCCATTTCACTGCGTGCGCGTTCTTCAATGGCATCCAGCCCTTTCTTGAGGTCTTTAACTTCAGCATCCAGCGACTGGTTGCGTTCCTGCAGTTTTTTTACCTGTATCAGTTGTGCATCAACATCTTTCTGCAGTTGCAGGACTTCAGGAATACCGCCATCCTGCAACCAGATTTTATATTGCAGCCAGATCAGTAGTACCAGTAACACAAAGGCAGTTATTTTCACTATTGCCGCCTGTTCCCGGTCAGCCCGGTCAAGTTGAAAACCTAACTCAGGTGTTTAAATGCTGACTTGCCGGCATATACCGCGCTGCTGCCCAGTGCCTCTTCAATACGTAACAACTGGTTGTATTTGGCAATACGGTCAGAGCGAGACAATGATCCGGTTTTTATCTGACCGGAACAGGTGGCGACACATAAATCAGCAATCGTACTGTCTTCGGTTTCACCGGAGCGATGAGAAATAACCGTGGTATAAGCAGCATCGTGTGCCATTGAAATGGCATTCAGGGTCTCGGTTAAAGTCCCAATCTGATTAAATTTGATGAGAATTGAATTGGCAATATTTTTATCTATACCTTGTTTTAAAATGGCGGTATTGGTCACAAACAGGTCATCACCAACCAGCTGTACTTTATCGCCCAGCTGTTCTGTCATGTAAGACCAGCCTTCCCAGTCACCTTCATCAAGACCGTCTTCAACACTGATAATCGGATATTGTGCACACCAGCCAGCCAGATAATCGGTAAACTCATGTGAGTTAAAGCTTTTACCTTCAGAGCCCAGTGTGTAGACACCATCTTTGTAGAATTCCGAGCTTGCTGCATCCAGGCCAAGATAAATATCCTGCCCTGCTTTAAAACCGGCTTTTTCAATGGCTTCCAGAATGACTTCAATCGCTTCTTCATTTGACGACAGATTCGGTGCAAAACCACCTTCATCGCCGACAGTTGTGGTCATCCCGCGGCTATGCAGCACTGAACGCAAGGTATGAAAAACTTCTGCACCGTAACGCAGGGCTTCTTTAAAACTCGCTGCACCGACAGGCAGAATCATAAATTCCTGTAAATCAACACTGTTATCAGCATGCTCGCCACCGTTGATAATATTCATCATTGGTACCGGCATTTTATAAGTACCGTTACCCAGATGTACATATAAAGCTTCTTTATTTTCATTGGCAGCGGCATGTGCGGCGGCCAGTGATGCGGCCAGAATGGCATTGGCGCCCAAACGTTTTTTTGTATCGGTGCCGTCCAGTGCAATCATTTTATTATCCAGTGCCTGCTGATCCTGGCCATCCATACCAAGCAAAGCGTCACTGATTTCGGTATTAACGTTGTTTACCGCTTTACTGACACCTTTACCTGAATAACGTGATTTATCACCGTCACGCAGCTCCAGGGCTTCACGAATACCGGTTGAAGCACCAGACGGCACTGCTGCACGACCAAAAGCACCACTTTCCAGTGTGACTTCAGCTTCCAGTGTTGGATTTCCGCGAGAGTCTAGAATTTCACGTGCATGTATTTTTGTAATATTGGACATTTTGGTTCCTTAGCTAAAATTGAATTTTTTAAAAGCGGGGACAGAGACAAGCTTGTCTCTGTCCCCTGAATAGTTACAATGCCAGTTCGTGCATGGTATTGTTTTTAACCGTGCTATCAATCTGCATTAAAACGTTTAACAGCGATTCCATTTTCTGTAACGGCCAGGCATTGGGCCCATCACTTAAGGCATTCGCCGGATCGGGATGGGTTTCCATAAACAACCCTGAAATACCGGCAGCCACCGCTGCCCTTGCCAGTACCGGAATATGTTCACGCTGGCCACCGGATGATGTGCCCTGGCCACCCGGTAACTGCACAGAATGGGTGCCGTCAAAAACGATCGGGCAATGGCTTTCACGCATAATGGCGAGAGAACGCATATCTGAAACCAGATTATTATAGCCGAATGAAACACCACGCTCACAGGCCATAATATTCTGATTACCGGTCGAACGAGCTTTATCGATAACATTTTTCATATCACCGGGGGCCAGAAACTGGCCTTTTTTTATATTGACCGGTTTGCCGGTGGCTGCAACACGAAGGATGAAATTTGTCTGCCGGCATAAAAAAGCCGGTGTTTGTAATACGTCTACCACTGCAGCCACTTCATCCATGGGCGTATCTTCGTGTACATCGGTTAATACTGCTACCCCCACTTCATCTTTTACTTTTTGCAGGATACGTAAACCTTCTGTTATCCCGGGGCCGCGAAAACTTGTACCTGAGGAGCGGTTGGCTTTATCAAAGGATGATTTGTAGATAAAAGGAATGCCCAGTTTTTCGGTAATGATTTTCAACTGCGTCGATGTTTCCATCGCCATCTGTTCACTTTCAATAACACAGGGACCGGCAATTAAAAACAGCGGTTTATCCAACCCTACTTCAAAATCACATAATTTCATTAAACAGTTTCCTGATCGGGATGACAGTTAATAACAACTTTGTTGCAATTTGTATAACTAGGCAATCGCTTCTTCTACTTCTTGCAACTGGTGCTGATGTGCGAGTGCGGCTTTTATATAGTCCGTGAATAAAGGATGGCCTTTTCTCGGGGTCGAGGTAAATTCAGGGTGAAACTGACAGCCCAGAAACCAGGGATGAGTCAAGTCCGGGTGCGCTGCTGTACCGACTTTCGGCAGTTCAATCATCTCCATTAAATTACCATCAGCCGATTTCCCACCAATGACCAGACCGGCATCAAGCAGTGTTTGCAAATAATGATTATTAAACTCATATCGGTGACGATGACGTTCTACAATTGACTCGGCACCGTAGGCTGAACGGGCCAGTGTGTTTTCCAGTAACTGACAGGTTTGTCCACCCAGACGCATGGTACCCCCCATGTCTGAGTCGGCATTACGCGTTTCTATACGGCCGTCTTCATCCTGCCATTCTGTAATTAATGCGATCACCGGATGAGTTGTGGTTTCACTGAATTCACTGCTGTGTGCATCGCTCAAACCAGCTACATGGCGTGCAAATTCAATCACTGCCAGCTGCATGCCCAGGCATATGCCCAGATAGGGTATTTTATTTTCACGGGCATACTGAATAGCGGCGATTTTACCTTCAATACCACGGTCACCAAATCCACCCGGTACCAGAATGCCATCCAGGCCTTCTAATGCTTTCATATTTCCTGATTCAAGCACTACCGAATCAATGTAGCGAATATTGACATGGGCATTGTTGTGGACACCGGCGTGTGACAAGGATTCATTAAGTGATTTATACGATTCGGTAAGGTCAACATATTTACCTACCATGCCGATGGTCACTTCATGAGCAGGATGCGTCATCACTTCAATGACTTTTTGCCAGTCAGACAGGTCGGTGGGGCCGACATCCAGGTGCATGTGCTCGACAATAATATCGTCAACCCCCTGATCATGCATCCATTGCGGTAACTTGTAGATATTGTCCAGGTCTATTGCCGATATCACCGCTTTTGACTTTACATTGGTAAACAGGGCAATTTTACTGCGCTCATCGTCGGTTAATAATTTTTCCGAGCGACAAAGTAACAGGTCGGGCTGAATACCGATGGAGCGTAATTCCTTGACGCTGTGCTGTGTCGGTTTGGTTTTCACTTCACCGGCAGTGGCGATATAGGGTACCAGGGTCAGATGCATAAACATGGCATGTTCCCGACCCAGTTCCACGCCCATCTGGCGAATGGCTTCCATAAAAGGCAGGGATTCGATATCACCGACAGTGCCGCCGATTTCTATCATCGCAATATCCGCACCTTCGGCACCACGCTTTATGCGAGTTTTAATTTCATCGGTAATATGTGGAATTACCTGAACCGTACCACCAAGGTATTCCCCCCGGCGTTCCTTGCGGATGACGCTTTCGTAAACCGTGCCGGTGGTGAAGTTGCTGGTTTTGCCGGTCGGTGTACTGACAAAGCGTTCGTAGTGACCAAGGTCGAGATCCGTTTCTGCGCCGTCTTCGGTAACAAAAACTTCGCCATGCTGAAAAGGACTCATGGTTCCAGGGTCAACATTGATGTACGGGTCAAGTTTCATCATTTTGACTTTCAAGCCGCGGCTTTCGAGTATGGCGCCAACGGCAGCCGATGCGAGACCTTTGCCCAATGAAGAAACAACACCACCGGTAACAAATATATATCTCGTCATGAAAAACAGAACCTCGCCATTGAAACTGGACTATAATAAACTGTCAAAAAACCTGGACAGAAATGCTTGTGTAAAGCGCTTTGATGAAGGGTTAAACGGTGTGGTGCCGAACCGAAAAAAGCATTCTCTGTTCAAGAACACATCACTTAACCTGCTCGGGCGGTAATTCTACCAAATTCAGCAGATTGCGACAATCAAAACACATGATTATTCATAAACTATCCGCTTATCAGTCAAATTTAAGATAGAATCAGTCGGCTCGAACGGCACCTGATCTGCTGACAGCTAACCAGAATCAAGCGCTGGAAATCGAATATAATCAACCCGACAGCATTAGCCGATGGCATTAATTGAACAATACAAAGCCGCTTTAACACAGCCAGATATGGTACATGACGAGGCTCAGCAGCTGGCTATAATAAAACTGCAGGCTTTAACCCTGCAGTTAGAACAAACAAACAGCCATTCTTTCAGCAGTACATTTCAACGATTCCTGCCATTTAATCTTTTTAAACCGGAAGTGGTTAAAGGCCTTTATTTATGGGGCGGCGTTGGCCGTGGCAAAACCTGGTTAATGAACCTGTTTTATGAAGAGCTGGCGATTGAAGAAAAATATCGTATCCACTTTCATCATTTCATGCTGGATATTCACGGCAAACTCAGCAGCTTTAACCATAAAAAACAAAAAAATCCGCTGCAAAAGATTGCCCGGCAACTGGCTAAAAAATACCGTTTACTCTGTATCGATGAATTTATTGTTACCAATATCACCGATGCCATGATCCTGAGCGAGTTGTTACATGCCTTGTTTAAACACCAGGTATGCCTGGTAGCGACCTCAAACCGCGTTCCTGATGATTTATATTTAAACGGCTTGCAACGTGAACGGTTTCTGCCGGCGATTGAACTTATCAAAAGTTACTGTGATGTTTTTCAACTAGATGCCGGCGTTGATCACCGTACTTCCCTGCTGGAACAAAGTGATGTTTATTACTCACCGATAACTGATCAGACACATCGTTTGATAAAACTGCGTATGCAGGAACTGGCCATTTCGCCGGTGATCGAGAAAAAAATTATTACCATACTGAAACGAAACATAGCGACTGTTTGTTGCAGTGATGAAATCGTGTGGTTTGATTTTGATGTTATCTGCAGTGCGCCACGTGCAGCACAGGATTACATTGAACTGGCACAACAGTTTAATACGGTAATTATCAGTAATATTCCGATACTGGATGAATACAGCGATGACAAAGCACGGCGTTTTATTTATCTGATTGATGAACTTTATGACAGAAATGTAAAACTGCTGACCAGCGCCTATGATGAGCCGGAAAAACTGTATCGTGGTGATATGCTAGAATTTGCCTTCCATCGAACCAGTAGCCGGCTTATTGAAATGCGCTCACACCAGTATTTATGCACCGAACACAAACCTTTCTAAGCGGCAGATGAATCCCGACCTTTCCAAACAGGCAGTCCTGACCATTGAGACATTATGTGAACTTGGCTGCAGCCATGTTAACCAGTTAATTGATGATGCCCGAAAAGGCCATAAACTGGATGTTTTGTCAGATTTTGAAGCAGCAGAAATCGAGCTGATAATTGAAGAATTAAGCCAGATAATGATGATTTATAATAAACAGGACTAGGTTCGCGGGATTCATAATTACTGCGTCCGCAGCAAGATTTGAGAAATCATAAAATACACCTTATTGACTGCCCCCGGGTCGCTTGAAGCTGTTGCGTGCGTGCTCGACACGGGCTCTGATCACGCAGTCCTCGACATGGTCGTTTATCAGTCCCATTGCCTGCATGAAAGCATACACCGTGGTTGGCCCAATAAATTTCCAGCCCAGTTTTTTCAGGTCTTTCGACAGGGCAAGTGATTCTGCAGATGTTGACACTGTCTGTGGTTTTGCCCATTGCCTGTTGTCAGGTTCGTAACGCCAGATATAAGCAGCTAGCGAGCCTTCACGGTTAACCATTTCCTGAGCCCGTTGTGCATTGTTGATGACTGCTTCGATCTTGCCGCGATGACGTACAATGCCTTCATTTTCAAGCAGACGGTCAATGTCACGCCGAGTGAAGCGCGCAATCCTGTCGAAATCGAAATGATGAAATGCGGTGCGGAAATTCTCGCGTTTATTGAGGATGGTGCGCCAGCTCAATCCGGATTGAAAACTCTCCAGACTTAATTTTTCAAACAAGCGATAATCATCTACCACCGGAAAGCCCCATTCAGAATCATGATAATCGAGAAACTCCGGTGCCGCACCACACCATTGGCAGCGTAATTTGCCATCGGCAGCGATTATCGTTTCGCTCATATTGCTCTCTCCTGTTGTCGTAAATTGAACACCGGTTACTCGGCAATAATTTCGTTTGCAATCATCTGCGGTGTTTCAAAACTTAATAAACCCAAAGCACCACTGCGGATTTCATGAATTAAAATTTCGGAGGCACGTTGCAGATCAATAATACCGCCAGCACGTAAACAGCCGCGTTTCCTGCCGATATCTTCCAGTAATTGAATACCGCTGTTCGGGCAGTGTTTCAATTTAAAGCGTTCAATCACACGTTGAGCGTAAGTGCTAATTAAATAATCGGCAGCGAACAGTGCAATATCCTCGAAATCAATGGCGGTATTTTTTATTGCACCGGTTACGGCTAAGCGATAACTGCTGTTTTGATTTTCTATTTTTGGCCATAAAATTCCGGGAGTATCGGATAGCGCGATATTGCCATCAAGGATAATTCTGTGTTGTGCTTTTGATACTTCTTTGGTGACTGCCGGTTCATCACCGACTTTTGCCAGTGTTTTTCCGGCCAGAGTATTGATTAATGTGGATTTGCCGACATTGGGAATACCCATAATCATAACCCTGATGGGTTTTACTGCCGTGCCGCGTTGCGGCAGTAACTTCCGGCACAGGCCGGGGATTTTTTTTGCTTTGGCTTTTTCCTGTACCGATAAAGCCTGTGCCTTAACCCCTTGCTGCTGCTCGAAGTATGCCAGCCATTTTTTTGTGGTTAACGGGTCAGCCAGGTCACTTTTGTTCAGTATTTTGATGCACGGACGATGCTGGCGTAATTCTGTCACCATTGGATTTTCACTGCTGAAAGGAATTCGCGCATCCATCACTTCAATGACCAGATCAACATCTGACATAGCTGCCTGAATGATGCGGCGGGCTTTGTTCATATGCCCCGGGTACCACTGTACTGCCATAATTTGCCTGAGTTGTAAGTTGTAAGTTGTAAGTATCTTAACTTAAAATTTATAACTTATAACTTGTATTTATCGCATCGCATGTTCCACCGCGACTGCACTCATATTGACCAGGTTACGCACGGTTATTGCCTGTGCCACCACGTGTGCTGATTTTGACATGCCCATTAAGATCGGTCCGAGGGTGACACCACCGCCCAGCATTTTTAACAGGGTGACTGAAATATTGGCGGCATCGGCACTTGGCATGACCAGCAGGTTGGCCACTCCGGTTAATTTTGAGTGCGGATACAGGCGATTACGCAGCCGTTCAGAAAGTGCCGCATCAGCATGCATCTCACCATCGACTTCCAGGCCAGGTTCCTGTTGGTGCAAGATGGCAACCGCTGCACGCATTTTTTCTGCAGAGGCATCTTCAGAAGCCCCAAAATTGGAATGTGAAACAAAAGCAACTTTAGGTTCAATACCAAAAGAGCGAATTTCCTCGGCAGCCAGCAATGTGGTTTCGACCAGTTCTTCAGCGTTCGGATGTTTAGTTACATGTGCATCACAGATAAAAACGGTTTGTGTTGGCAACAGGTGAGCAACAATGGTTGATGCCTGCTTTATACCTTCGGCTTTACCGACCACATTGATAATATTTCTCAGGCTGCGGGTAAATCCACCCGCTACACCGGCAATCATGGCATCAGCATCACCCTGTTTAACCATCAGAGCCGCCAGTATGGTATTTCGGTTACGAACAATATGTTTAGCACCACCGGGTGTTACCCCTTTTCTGCCCATTAAGTCATGATAGAAAACGGCATATTCACTAAACGAGGGATTATGTTGCGGATCGATGATATCAACATCAAAACCTTCCTTGATACGCAGTCCCAGAATATTGATATTATCGTTGATGATCTCACGGTTTCCGATGAGTACCGGGCGTGCAATTTCATCATCGACAACCTGTTGTGCTGCCTGCAGCACACGAATTTCTTCTCCTTCTGCATAAGCCAGCTTTTTATTGCTGCCCCTGGCGCGTTCCATAATCGGCCGCATAAAAAAACCGGAGCGATAGACAAAATCCTGAAGTTTTTCGCGATAAGCCGGTAAATCTTTTATCGGCCTGCTGGCAACGCCACTGTCCATCGCTGCTTTGGCAACGGCCAGTGACAATTCAACAACCAGTCTGGGATCAAATGGTTTGGGGATTAAATAATCTGCACCGAATTTATCCGGAGCACCGCCATAAGCCTGCATAACCGCATCCGAGGATTCTTTTTGTACCAGTTGAGACAAGGCATTGACGCAGGCAAGTTTCATTTCATCATTGATGGTGGTGGCACCGACATCCAGTGCGCCACGAAAAATAAACGGAAAACATAAAACATTATTGACCTGATTAGGATAGTCCGAACGACCGGTACAGATCAGCGCATCCGGTCTTGCTGCTTTGGCAAGTTCGGGCAGGATTTCAGGGATGGGATTTGCCAGTGCCAGTATCAGTGGTTTTTTTGCCATGCTGGCTAACATTTCAGGCTTTAATACATTGGGTGCTGACAGTCCGAGAAAAATATCCGCATTGTGCAGTGCATCGTGCAAAGTTCTGGCTTTACTGGATGATGCATATACATCTTTCCATTGATCCATTAATTTTTCACGACCTTTATAGACCACCCCTTCTATATCAGTGATGATGATATTTCTAAGTGGCAGTCCGGCACTAACCAGCTGATTCAGACAGGCCAGTGCGGCAGCGCCGGCACCGGAAGTAACCAGACGAACATTTTGAAGTTTTTTACCGACGACTTTCAGGCCACTGAGCATAGCGGCGGTTACAATAATGGCGGTACCATGCTGGTCATCATGAAACACCGGAATATTCATGCGTTTGCGCAAACGATTTTCTATTTCAAAACACTCCGGTGCTTTTATATCTTCAAGGTTAATGCCACCAAAAGTCGGCTCTAATGCGGCAACGGTATCAATAAATTTATCAATGTCCGGTTGATCGATTTCTATGTCAAAAACATCAATATTGGAAAACCGCTTGAATAATACCGCCTTGCCTTCCATTACTGGTTTTGACGCCAGTGGCCCGATATCTCCCAGGCCCAGCACAGCACTGCCATTGGTAATAACACCGACAAGGTTGGAGCGAATAGTATAATCCGCCGCTTTGTCAGGATTCGCGTGAATAGCAGTACAGGCAGAAGCAACGCCGGGAGAATAGGCCAGCGATAAATCATTTTGTGTTGCTAAAGGTTTGGTTGCACTAATCTGTAATTTTCCCGGTGTGGGAAACTGATGGTAATCAAGTGCATCCTGATCGTTATTATTTTTGTTATCAGACATAAAACCAGCACACTGTTTTTTTAGGATTTATACTAACGTTATAGACGATATAAGCAAAGGTTGGTTCATTTGCTTAATATATGAAACAATGTATTCAAAAATTACAGCCTATCGAGAGCTATGAAATACATACTCATTAGTCAGAATGCGGCGTTAATACACACCAGCGGCGGATGCTTCTGAAGAATGCGTATCTATTTCAGCTGACCTGTTCGTTTATCAGGGATCAGGCTGTAATATAACAACATGAACTTTAACCGGACACCTGTAATTTGTAATGAAAACGATTAATTTCCCCTATCTGGCACTTGCGCTGGGTTTGTTTTTACTGATGGTGGTTAGCAAAGGCAGCGAAACAGATGCTGCAGGAATCACCGCGCTACCCCTTTTAACCTTACTTATAGTTAATGAATGTGCTTTTTTCTTATCGGCAGTGGGTGCTTTTATCGGCATAAAACATTTAAAAACGATAAACTTCAATATCAAACTTGAACCGCTGTACAGTATGACCACCGTATTATGTATTTTATTAACCGTACAGTTTACCCTGCTTGGCATAAAACTCTGGCCTCTGTAAACTTTTAAACCTACCCTGTATTTGCTATGACTAATAATGACATTCTCCGCCGTATCCGGTATATCTTTAATTTTAATGATTCAAAAATGATGACTATTTTCGATTTGGCTGGCCTGAAAGTAGACAGAGAACAACTGAGTAACTGGTTAAAAAAAGATGATGACCCCGCTTATAAAGCCTGCAGTGATACTCAGCTGGCTGTTTTTCTTAATGGCTTAATCAATTTCAAACGCGGGAAAAAAGACGGTAAACAGCCCGAGCCTGAAAAAAAACTGAACAATAATATTATTTTCAGAAAACTAAAAATCGCCCTGAACCTGAAAGAAGACGATACTCTGGCAATTTTGGCGTCTGCCGGCCTGCCGATCAGCAAACATGAATTAAGTGCTTTTTTCCGACGGGCGGATCATAAACATTATCGAGTCTGCAAGGATCAGATATTGCGCAATTTTCTGCAAGGATTACAACTTAAATATCGCCCAGGTGCTAAACCGGATGAAAATTTTTCATGGGACTAGTGGGGAAAAATGTATGCTATCGCCTGGCACTTTGTGCTTATTGCCACTATTTATCGAGATAATAACGGCATAACGTGAACACCAAAAATATCGCATTATATGCCGGCCCGCTACTGGCACTGCTGGTTTATTTTCTGCTGTTAAATCCAGTAGCGGCTGAAAATAATATGCCTTTGGCAATAACTGCCGCGGTTGCTGTCTGTTGTATACTCTGGTGGGTATTTGAACCCGTCCCTATTCCAGTAACCTCTTTGCTGCCATTAGCTGTTTTTCAAATCTGTGGTGTATTAACCGCCAATGAAATCGGGCAATCCTATGGTAGCTCCCTGATTCTGTTATTACTGGGTGGGTTTATTCTGTCCAAGTCCATGGAGCGCAGTGGTGCGCACCTGCGTCTGGCACTGTTCATGGTTAATTTATTCGGTAATACCAGTAGTAAACAGCTGGTACTCGGTTTTATGGTAACCGCGGCTGTATTAAGTATGTGGATTTCAAACACAGCCACCACCTTGATGCTGTTACCGGTAGCGCTGGCTGTTACCAGTCAGGCAAAAGACCCGGCAATAAAAATGCCTTTGATGTTAGGTATTGCTTTTGCTGCCAGTATTGGCGGCATAGGCACCCCTATTGGCACCCCACCCAACCTGGTTTTCATGCAGGTCTATGAACAACAGTTTAACAAAAACATTGGTTTTACCGAGTGGATGAGCTGGGGAGTGCCTGTTGTACTATGCATGATTCCAGTGACCTGGTTATGGTTAACCAGAAAACTCACCTATAACGGTGGTTTTCAAATGCCCGATGTCGGCCGCTGGAGCAGTATCGAAAAACGGGTGATGACCGTGTTTGCGATAACTGCAACAGCATGGGTTACCCGAAAAGAGCCTTTCGGTGGCTGGAGTCACTGGTTTGACCTGCCCGCGGCAAACGACGCGTCAATCGCTTTAATAGCAGTGGTTTTGATGTTTGTTATTCCAGCAGGTGAAAACGATGAAAAATTCAAAGGTAAAAAACTGCTTAACTGGAAAACCGCAGAAACCATTCCCTGGGGGATTCTTTTATTGTTCGGTTGCGGCATTTGTCTGGCCAAAGCCTTTGCTGTCTCCGGTTTAAGCCAGGCACTGGCTGAAAACCTGTCTGAGCTGTCAAGCCTGCCTGTTTTGTTTATGATATTGGCTATTTGTCTGGGCGTCACTTTTTTAACTGAAACAACAAGTAATACGGCGAGCACGGTATTACTTATGCCGGTACTGGCAGCAACAGCGATGGGCTCAGATATTGACCCGAAGCTTTTAATGATACCGGCAACCATCAGTGCCAGTTGTGCTTTTATGATGCCGGTGGCGACAGCACCCAACAGTATTGTTTATGCCAGTGGCTTTTTCACCACAAAAGCCATGGCCAGAGAAGGTTTTGTGTTGAATATAGGCGGAGCGTTGATTATTACCGCTTTATGTTATCTGATTTTAGTTAAGGAACCTCTGATCAATTAGTGAAATTGTATCTTGCCAGCTTAACAATCCATCTTCGGCGTTGTAAAACTTCGCAATAGCTAACTATTACGCGTGTTTTACGCCTTGAATCTGAATCATTCAGCATACAATCTACTTCATTCATAAGTAATCAGAAGTCCCTTAAGTGAATGACTCATCTTGTCTTATAACTCAACATTGTGGTAAATATTCTGTACGTCATCAAGATCATTCAGCATATCCAGAAACTTATCAAACATTTCTATATTGTCAGCAGATATGGGTGCGCAACTTTTAGGGATAAACTGAATTTCATCCACTTCAAACTCAAGGTCGGCAAAGGCCTCGGTGAGTGATTGTTTTGCTTTGGCATATTCAGTGTGTGGCGCGAAAACAGTGATTTTGCCAGCATCGTATTCAATATCAATAACATCAACATCAGCCATCATCAAGGCATCCAGTGCAGCTTCTTCATCGTCACTAGCAAAAACAAGTATGCAGGTGTGGTCGAACATATGAATGACTGAACCTTCGGTGCCGATTTTACATTTTGTTTTGGTAAAACATTGCCGGACATCACCAAATGTTCGGTTAGGGTTATCGGTTAAACAATCAACGATAACCATGCAGCCACCGGGGCCGTAACCTTCATAACGGGCAACAGAAAAATCTTCACCACCACCACCTTCAGCCTTTTTAATGGCTTTTTCGATGACATGCGTAGGCACCTGATCTTTTTTTGCACGTTCAATCAGGCCTCTTAGCGTCAGATTGCCGTCCGGATCAGTGCCGCCCTCTTTTGCACAAACATAGATGACACGGCCATATTTGCTGTATACCTTGGCTTTGGCATCAGATGTTTTAGCCATAGACTCTTTTCGGTTTTGATAGGCTCTGCCCATTGATCTGCTGCTCCGTTGAATTGATTAAACACTAAATTTTACAGTTAAGTCCCGGTTTAGGGAACCTGAAAATCCATTTAATAGCGGCTGCAGGAAAAATACTTCTGTATTATCTGCGATAATACGGCATTTAAGCCAGCGTCAGGTCTTAAGCAAGGTATGCAGAACCTCCCTATCCATAACGTTATTGCCGAGATAAAACAGGCCTTAAACAGGCATCACCGGGTGGTGCTGCAGGCCCCTCCGGGTGCTGGCAAAACGACGGCGGTACCGCTGGCTTTTCTGGATCAACCCTGGTTACAGAAAAAACAGATCATCATCCTTGAACCAAGGCGTCTGGCAGCGCGTAATGCTGCCTCACGCATGGCTTTCTTACTGGATGAAAAAGTTGGTCAGACGGTCGGTTACCAGATCCGACAGGATCGCTGTTTTACTGAGCGTACAAAAATACTGGTATTGACTGAAGGTATTCTGACGCGGAAGTTACAGGCAGACCCTGAATTGAAGAATACGGCACTGGTTATTTTTGACGAGTTTCATGAGCGTAATCTGCATGCTGATTTATCACTGGCACTGTGCCTGCAGAGTCAGCAGATTCTACGTGAAGATTTGAAAGTGCTGGTGATGTCTGCCACCCTGAATACACAGGCAATAGTCAGTCTTTTACAGAAAGATACATCAGCACCGGTGCCATTAATTCAAAGTGAAGGTCGCAGCTTTCCTGTTGTTAACCACTATCTTGATAAAGCCATCAAACAGAATGATCAATTACAGCTGCTCTCGGCATTAACCGATACAGTAAAACAGGTTATCCATAATCATAATGATAACTGCCTGGTTTTTCTTCCCGGCGTTAAAGAAATTAACCAGCTGTTAAATAGAATCAGTCACTATCTTCAGTCAGTAGCCATCGATAATATTCTGCTTGCCCCGTTGCACGGCAGTTTAAGTAAGCAGCAGCAGGATCAGGCGATTAAGGCAACACCGCAGGGATTAAGAAAAATTGTACTGGCAACCAATATTGCTGAAACCAGCTTGACGATTGATGGCATAAGCTGTGTTATTGATTCCGGACTGGAGCGTTTGCTGGATTACAGCCCTGCTTCTGGAATGAACCGTTTAACAACACAACTTGTCTCACAGGATTCAACGGAACAGCGCAGTGGTCGTGCCGGGCGTTTAAGCCCGGGCAGCTGCTATCGTTTATGGACTCAACAACAGCAGAAACGTTTACAGAAACATTCTCTGGCTGAGATCCTGCATAGTGATTTATCATCATTATTACTGGAACTGGCCAACTGGGGAGTACAGCAGGTAGATGAACTGCAATGGCTTGATCTGCCACCATCGGCAGCAGTCGAACAGGCAAAAAGCCTGCTAATGGAGCTGGACGCCATCAGCAGCGAAGGTAAAATAACTGCTCACGGGCGTGACATGCTAAGGCTGGGGACTCATCCGCGACTGGCACACATGATGTTGTCGGCGATTCATTTACAGCAGGCCTACCATGCCTGTTTGATCGCCAGTATTCTTACAGAAAAAGATCTGTTTCTCAGCAATGCCGAAAAAAGTATCGATATTCATGAGCGCTTGAATATACTGATGGCAAACAAGCCTTTAAATAAGCATCACCGGAGCATTGATCAACAGCAGTGCCGGCGATTAATTGCCACTGCTGTTGATTTTTTACAACGACTTAAACACTGCAGTGCAAATACTGACATTAACAAAAAAATCGATAAGGAGCTGAGTGGTGTTTTACTGGCCTATGCCTACCCCGAACGCATTGCCAGACAACGCGCAGGTAATGAATCACATTATTTACTCAGTAATGGTAAAGGTGCTGTTATTCCGGATTTTTTACAGCATCATCGGTATGAATTTCTTGTTATTGCCAACCTGGATGCAAAAAAAAGTGAAGCCAGCATTTATCTGGGTGCAGAAATCAGCGCAGAGCAATTACAGGATTATTGTTCTGCCCGGATACAAGACACCGAAGTGGTGGCCTGGAACCCGGCTGAAAAACGTGTCGAAACCAAACAAATAGTTAGCATCGGAAAAATAGTTTTACAGGAAACAGCCGTCAAGCCAGAAGATAAAACAGCCATTCATTTATGTCTGTTACAGGCGATAAAACAGAGTGGTTTGAAATGTTTTAACTGGACAGATCAGGCGATTAATCTACAACAACGCGTACAATTCATCAACAGCAACAGCCTGAAATATCAGCCAGTTGAAAAACTGCTGGCCCAGTGTCCATTGCCGGATTTTTCTGAGGAACACTTGCTCAATACTCTGAATGAATGGTTGCTACCCTTTTTGAAAAATGAAAACAGTTTCAGGCAATGTCAGAAAATAAATTTACATAATATACTATTCAACCAGTTGAGCTGGCAGCAACAGCAGCTTGTTGACCAGCTGGCACCTGAAGCAATAACCGTCCCCAGCGGTTCATCTATTCGTATTGATTACAGTGATCGTTCAACACCGGTTCTGGCCGTCAGACTGCAGGAAGTTTTTGGGCTGAACGATACCCCCCACGTACTGTCCGGTAACATCAAACTGATGATGCATTTACTGTCACCCGCGCGCCGTCCTATGCAGGTAACACAGGACTTGAAAAGCTTCTGGAACACCACCTATCATGATGTAAAAAAAGAACTACGTGGCAAGTATAAACGACATTACTGGCCTGATGATCCATTTACCGCAACGGCGACCAGTCGAACAAAAAAACAGATGGATAGATCCGTACATGATAAAAACAAAAGTTAATGATGATAGATAACTAAGTGTCGAATGACTCATATCGGCCAGAAAGAGACGTTGTAAGTTAAAAGTTTTAAGTTACAAGTAGCAAGTTAAAAGCTGAATAACCTTCTGTTTAACAAGCTTCTTTTGATTTATGTTTTTAAACTTACAACTTGTAACTTAAAACTTGCAACTTCTCTTAAGATTCATTCTCGGTCATTGAATCAATGATGTCATTTATCCGGTTAAGTCTGAACGACTGCATCTATTAGATAGTCAATAAGGTTACTTATGGTGGAACTCTGTGCTGGCAAAATGTTTATGCAGTAATTTGTCGTAATTTCTTATACGGGTAACGTACTGTACAGGTTCACTTCCTCTGGCATAACCATAACGCAAATCTTTGTAATACTCTTTTTTGCTGAGCAAGGGCAAAACCTGCTTCATTTCAAACCATAGGTCAGGGTCTTTATTTAATTTTTTTGCCAGCGACTGTGCATCGCGAAAATGACCGCGACCCACATTATAGGCAGCCAGTGCCAGCCAGCTGCGATCGGGTTCGTCAACATGTGTAACCATTTTTTTCATTTTGGCAAGAAATTCTGCGCCGGCAAATATATTTTGTTCTGCATGTAGACGGTTGGTTACACCTAAAGATTTAGCGACCGGTTGTGTCAGCATCATAATGCCGCGAACCCCGGTTGGACTTTTTGCTTTTCTGTCCCAATGCGATTCCTGGTAGCTTTGTGCGGCAAGTAACGATGGTTTTATGCCATTATTCCTTGCCGCATCTATAAAGAATTGTTTATAGGCGGGCAAACGTGTTTTAACACGATTTAAAAATTTATGGGTGTCGACATAATCAAATATTTCAACATAACCATAATATTTCTCCAGCATTTGACTAAGGTTTTTATTCTTCTTAAAAATGGCAAACCAGTTGTTGATTGCCTGTAACAGTTTTTCGTTGTGTTTATTCAGCGCCCAGGCAAGTTGTGTACCTTTGCTGAAGGTATATTTTTTCTGAATTTCTGTGAAATAACGCCGTTCGATATCATATAAAGTTGAATCACTGATGGTGCATTCAACCATTTTTTGTGCAACCTGCTCGAGTAATTCCGTGGTATTTAGATCGTAATCTTCAACCCAGCTTGATGACGGAAAATCTTCCAGTGAATTGATGTAACTGCTGTCTGCGGCGACAATGATTTCAATGTTTTCCAGATCATCCAGGGTTTTAACCGGTTTGCTGTGGCGATGGCAAACCAGGTATTCACTGATATGCTGATAAACGGGACCGAAATCAAACTCATTTTTTCGTTTATTCGTTACCGTTAAACCGGAAGCAGCAATATCGCCTTCATTGTTGCGTAATGCTATTAATAACTCTTTGGTAGAACTGTAAGTTTTGTATTCAACATCTAACTGCAGACTTTTGGCAAAGGATTGCGTCATCTCGTATTCCGGGCCGGCGAGATTATTATCACGATTGTAGTAATACGTTGTCGGCTGGTTTGTGGTTAATACAATTAACTTTCCACGTTTTAGAATATTGTCAAAGTCTGAAATAACCGGTACAGGTTCCCGGCTGTCCTGTTGTTCTGAAACGAGCACTGAAAGCGGTGCTTTTGAGTTATCTTCAGGCTGATCACAGGCATACAAAAAAAACAAAAAAGTCATTATGCAAAGTCTTTTCAGAATTAAAGACATATTAACTTTTGTGTTTTTAATGTTATGCCTGCCATCAATACTATTAGCGTTGAAAAAGTTCGGTATCATATTTAATAATCTACATCTGCAGCTTAATGACTATAAATTTTAATGTTAAAAAATATTTTTTAACGCTGCTCTTTTGAACAGCGAGATGATTATACGGAAGCCAGCAATAAAAGGATAACGCAGAATTGTTACGGTGAGATCTTGAAATATTCAGAAATTATGGTTAAACATTGGCATTGTTTGTGTTGTTTTGTGTGAAATATGGCAGTGTTTCCTGAGCGCAGAGATTCTGCATCAGGACAACACTTTACCGCAGGCAGGAATAACATCAGAATTAACTGCAAACCAGCAAAGCACCTTTTTGTTCATCATTTTCTTCATCGCTATCAATGAGTTCCGTCTGAACCTCATTGATATCTTCTATTTTATTAATATTCACAATTGTATCTGTCAAAGTGACTACTTCACTTTGTATGTCGGGTAAAGACAAGCCAGGCACCACAGTCGTCACCAGGACAAGTTTTTTATCTGCCACAGTAAGCTCATAACCATAACCCGTTGGTGTAATAATCTCCATGTCACCACTGCCACTGTTAAAAATCACAGGATTAAAACTGTCCTGTAATGCAGCATTATAGGTGCTTGTATCCAGTATAACGTTCAGTGCACCATTAAATAAAACATTGCCGGTAACAATAAGCTGGTCATAATCAACACCTGCAACCAGACCGGCAATTTCAATATTCAACATTGACGCCTGCTGTAAGTTCAAATCACCGTCGATGCTAAATATACCCGGAGAATTACCCGGGCTGAACTGTCCCGCATTGCTTACATTGCCGATAACAGTACCGCCGCCATTTAAAGTCCCTTCGTTAAATACATCACCGGTGACGGTGCCGTTGATGGTTAAACT